>JAZKFE010000361.1:13894-26544 GCA_040386595.1 Planctomycetota bacterium
CGGTCGCCTTCATGTAATAGGCGGCCAGGGCAACGTAGCTCTTGTCGGCGGGACCTTCCACAATCTTGTGCAGGAAGATGATGTTGTCGGCATCTTCACGCACCGCGACGTTCCAGTTTCGAGCGTGCTTCAGACTGTTTGTCAGCTGCGTCAGTTCGTGGTAGTGAGTCGCGAACATCGTTCGGCAACTGATGGCATCGTGGATAAATTCGGTGACGGCCCAGGCCAGCGAAATGCCGTCATAAGTACTGGTGCCGCGACCGATTTCGTCCAGGATGACGACGCTGCGTTCGGTCGCTGCATTCAGAATCCGGGCCGTTTCCGTCATTTCAACCATGAACGTACTCTGACCTTTGCCCAGTTCATCACTGGCACCCACGCGAGCGAAGATACGATCGGCAACACCAATAATGGCGCGGCGGGCTGGAACGAACGATCCCATCTGCGCCATGATCGTCAGCAAGGCCACCTGCCGAATGTAGGTACTTTTACCCGCCATGTTAGGGCCGGTAATCAACTGGATCAGCCCATTCGAGCCCCCCAGCCGCACGTCGTTGGGAACAAACTGTCCCGACGGCTGCAGTCGATCGAGAACCGGGTGCCGGCCTTCTTCGATATCCAGAACGACCTCGGCCCGCACGTCGGGCCGGCAATAATTGCTGCTGACCGCGAGGACGGCCAGGGCGATCAACACGTCGACCTGCGACATCACGTCGCCCGTCTGACGCAACCGCCCTCCTTGTAAGCCGATTTGCTCACGCAACTTCAAGAACAAATCTTCTTCCAGCGAGTGCGATTGCTGCTCGGCCCGCAACACGCGATCTTCGTGAGTTTTCAGCTCAGGAGTGATGAAGCGTTCCTGGTTCTTCAGCGTCTGCTTACGGATGTACTCCGGTGGCACCTTATCCGCGTTCGCCGTCGTCACTTCCAGGTAGTACCCGAAGACGCGGTTAAAGCCGACCTTCAGATTGGGCAGTCCCAGCCGAGCCGCCTCCTGGGCCTGATAACGGGCGATCCACTCTTTGCCACCGCGAGCCAGATCTCGCAACTCATCAAGCTCGGCACTGTAACCGTCGCGCACCACGCCACCATCCTGAAAGGACAACGGCGGTTCATCAACAAGCAGGGCGGCAATCTGCGTACGAATCTCGGGACACAGTTCAATTCCTGCTTCGAGCTCCTGCAGCAACGGCGCTTGGCGGCCGCACAGTTTCGCCTTGAGCTTCGGCAGAATTTGCAGCGATGACGCCAGACACCCCAAATCGCGCGGCGTCGCACGGCCGGTCGCAATGCGTGCGGTCAGTCGCTGCAGGTCGTATGTCTGCTTGAGTAAATCGCGAATTTCCTGGCAGAGCAGGGGATCGCGCATCAGTTCACCCACCGCATCCAGTCGGCGATTGATGATTCCGACGTCAGTCAGCGGATTCGACAGCCAATCATTCAGCAACCGCGCCCCCATCGGCGTCACGGTCTCGTCGATCACCGCCAGTAACGAACCTTCGCGTTTGCCCTCGCGCAGGGTCCGTGTCAGTTCCAGACTGCGGCGGGTCGCTTCGTCCAGAATCAAGTTCGAACCGCGGCGATACGGCTCCAATTGCACAATGTGATGGAGCGATGTCTTCTGTGTTTCACAGACATACTCCAGCAACGCCCCGGCAGCGGTGATCCCCGGTGAGTGCTGGTCCAGGTCAAAGCCTTCCAGCGTCGCCGTCTCAAAATGTTGCATCAAGATGCTGCGAGCATGATCGGGGACGAAGCACCAGGCCGGCCGTTGGGCCAGCAGCATGCCCGACACTCCCAGCAGCGCCTGATGCGTGGCCGATCCCCGCGTATTTTCGGGAAACAAGCATTCGGCCGGACGCAGCCGAGCCAGTTCGTCACCGAGGTATTTGGCCTCGACGTCCGTCGTCACAAAGCGGCCCGTTGACAGCTCCAGCCACGCCAGTCCCACGCGGTCTTTTTCCGGATAAACCGTCGCCAGAAAATTGCTTTCACGCGGATCGAGCAACGCGTCGTCGGTTAGCGTGCCAGGCGTGACAACGCGTGACACTTCGCGTCTCACCAAACCTTTGGCCAGTTTCGGGTCTTCGACTTGTTCGCAAACCGACGCTCGATAGCCGGCCTGAATCAATTTTCGCAGGTAATTGTCGAGCTGATGATAAGGGAACCCGGCCATCGGAATGGGGTTGGGTGATCCCTTATCGCGGCTGGTCAGCGTTAGTCCTACGACGCGCGCCGCAATCTGGGCGTCTTCGTAGAAGAGCTCGTAGAAGTCGCCCATCCGAAACAGCAGAATGGCGTCGGGATGCTCCTTCTTGACTTCCTGATAGCGTTGCATCGCCGGGGTCAATTTAGGTTCAGCATCAGCCATGGGTCGACCTGTGTCAGAAAAACGTGGCAACGATTCAGTGATCAAACGGAGAGTTTTTTATCGCGTCAACGGCGCGTTTTCGCAAGTCCGCTGACTTTGTGAGCGGCACGGCGATAGTGCTTGGTCAATTTTATATTTGGGGGTTGGGTGCCACTGGCTCTGCCAGTGCCGAGAGTCCTTCAACTCACGAAAAGCACTGGCAGAGCCAGTGGCACCCCCATTTTTTAACTCTGACAAATCACTCGCCGCCGGTGTTCCATGTTTTTGAGACACAAGGACTGGTGGCGAGCGCCATTCTGCTCACAAAGTGAGTGCCAATTCGCTGACGCCGCACGGATCAAGACGGTGAAAATTCCGCGTTTTCCCCAATGGGAAGGGACGAAGAATTCTGCGTGACGAGACCCATTACTTCTTGCCGATGGGTTTCGCATCGGGGAACAGGCTGCTGACGCTGGTGCGGTCGTGGATCGAGCGAATCGCTTCGGCAAACAACGGTGCGACAGAGACAGTGGTAATGTTCGGCGGCAACGGATCGGGGTGATTTTCGATCGTGTCGGTCATGAACATTTCTTTGATGTCGCTGGCAGCGATGCGAGCCCCGGACCCCTTGGACAACACCCCGTGCGAAACGGCGGCGTAAATGTCGCGGGCGCCACGAGATTTCAACACATGGGCCATCTCAATCAATGTGCCACCGGAAATCGTGAAATCGTCCACCAGCAACACGTTCTTGCCTTCGACGTGACCGATGACTTCCAACACCTCAACGGTTTCATCGTGACCGTGACGCTGCTTGTTACCGATGACCACGGGGACGCCCAGCAAATTGGCGTAAGCTGAAGCCCCCTTGGCGAACCCGACATCCGGGCTGCAGACAATCAAATCGGGGATATTCAACGTCCGCACGTGATCACAAATCACATTGCGAGCATACAAGTGATCCACGGGAGCTCGGAAAAAGCCCTGGATTTGCGGGCTGTGCAAGTCCATCGTCAACACGCGGTCAGCTCCGGCCGCTTCCAGTGCATCGGCACAGACGCGGGCTCGGATCGACACGCGGGGCTCATCCTTCTTGTCGCCTTTGGCGTAACTGAAGAAGGGGATCACGGCCGTCACGTTTTGAGCACTGGCACGCTTCAACGCATCAATCCAGAACAGCAACTCCATGAAGTTGTCGTTCACGGGATTGTGGCTGCCCTGAATGACGTAGACGTCGCGGCCGCGGACATTGTCCAGCACGCGGACGAAGACATTCCCTTCGCTGAAGGTCAGCGCTTCGCAGGGGGTCAGAGCCACACCCAGCATTTCCGCGATCGCCTTGGCGAGCTTGGGATTGGCGGAGCCAGCCAGAATGGCCAAGTCACCCTGTGGTGCCTGGAAGGGAATGGTGCGGGGCCCGGATAAAAAACTACGAGACGCTGGAGCTGGCGACATAGTGACTCTAGGTAGGTCGGAGGTGAAACAGCCGCGATGGTCATCCAATGGCAGCCTTACCCCCAAGCGGTGATCGCATCCCTGCGGGGCGTTCATCAAGTCTTCATGATAGCCGCCGGGCGACGCCAACAAAAGCCTCGCCAGCCCGTTCATGGGTGGACTTGGCAAGACCGAGCGCAGATGTACCGGGGCATCGAGGCAAACCACGCGACAACGACGATTGTATAAATTCCGCCGGCAGCCGCGATACGAATCGGCCAACACGGTGCCAATTTCGTTGGAATCTCTGCAGCAATATCAACGCGGTCGATGAGAGAGAACGGATTAACTTGTAATCCTCGTTGCATATTCTCGGCGTAAGCAAATTATTGGCGTTGCGATTGGCTCGTGAATTCAGGTTTGCAGAAAACTTCCCTGTAAGGGAAGAACAGCATAGCCCAGGGTCGCTCGGTACGCCGAGCGCACCCTGGGTGACGAGCCCCACCACAAGTCCCCAACCCTGTAAGGGTTGCACCTGCTGAATGGCTCGCAATAAGTGGAACCCATTCAGGGTTCTTTCTCATATTTTGCTCGTGTACCCAGGGTGCGCCGCGAGTACTCGGCGACCCTGGGCTCTGTTGTGTATCCCCTTCGGGGAACAGAGATTTGCGAAGCCTGCTAACTGAAGATCCAGAAACGATTCCTTGCTTGCTCCACGAATACCTTCAGTGAAAGCGTTCCAGCCGAGTTTGACTCACTTCTTCGTCATTCTTCAAACGGCTCGGCACTTGCGCCCCCGCGCATCATCAGCCAGGCAGTGGGAGTCAGAATCAACATCATGCCCAGTACGGTGGGGAGTTGAAATTGGCGGCCCCAGATCAGGACTTCGAAAATTGCTCCGAAACCCACCTGACTCAATCCCACGACCGCCACCTTCGCCGGATCTCCCAACGTAAATGCTTTTGTGAGACAGACTTGGCCCACCGTCGCCGTCACCCCCACGCCCAGCAGCATGATCATGGTCAGCAGTTGCCAGGGACCCGTGGATGGGGCCGTGTCCTGAATGAACGTTCGCGCCGACAGACTGAAGAGCAGGGAGACCGACGAAAAATGAAACACGATGGCTCGCGTGTCCATCCCGTGCAGGCGGTGCAGCCCCAGCATCGCGATGGCACTACAAAATGAACTGGTAAGGGCCGCAAATGAAGCCAGATTTCCTTGCGCCAGATGAGGTTGCTGAATCAGCGCCACCCCCGCCATACCACTGAGAATGGCCAGCCAAGTCGACGGCCGCGGCCGAATTCCCAGGAACGGCCAGCTCAGTAGGGCAATCCACACTGGGAAGAGATTGGTAATCGTTAATACGTCGGAAGGAGGCAGGCGAGTGAACGCAAAAAACGTGCACACCAGGCTGATGCTGCCCGCGATACTCCGAATCCACAGCGATCGAGTTCCCACCAACACCAGCGGCACACGAGCCCACCACGCGAGAATCGCGACCAGCACGATCGGTATCGTGGAGCGACAGACGGCGATGTCCTGCCAGCTGCAATAATCCTTCAGCGCATGGGCCAGAGTTGCCATGATGGCAAACGCCAGTTGTCCGACCAGCATCCACAGATACGGTCTCGTCGAGAGGGTATTCACAAACTATCCGTGCAACAGATTCAGCCTGTTCGCGAGGCCGGGTGGGAATTTCGAGGGCGCAGCCTGCAGTGTGGCACATCTCTCCAATTCCCGCCAGCGAGTCCCTTCTCCCTTACTAATTTGGAGGCAGCCGAAGAACAGAGAAGAGAGGTGAAACCACGAATCACACCAATCACACGAATGAAGAACAGCTAGCGCTGTGTCACAGCGAAGATTTCGGATTGCGTGCCACTGTTTCGCAACTGTACTCAGTTGTTAAGCAGTGCATTCCAAGCCGTCCGGGCACTGCTTAACGACCGAAGTACGGTCGCGAAACAGTGGCACGACAAGACCTTGGGGAATGGATCCCAAATCTAAGCTGTGACACAGCACGAGCTTCAGTTGTCGGGAAATCGGCTGAGCATTCGAAGCCTGTTCCTGTTTTCGACAATTAACAGAGAATCGATCTCTTCCTGATTCTATTCGTGTCATTGGTGTGATTCGTGGTGAGGCTCACTCCGAGCCTGCCTCACGCAACAATTGCATCATCTGCGGAATGAATGTCGCAAAGGCTCGGGCGCGATGGCTGAGGCGCTGCTTGACGGCCGAGCTGAGTTCGCCAAAGGTCTGGTGATACTCGCGGATTAAGAAGTACGGGTCGTAGCCAAATCCGTTGGTACCGCGCGGTTCTGTGACAATCCGTCCTCGACACCGATCTTCGGCCGCTACGCGGATGACGCCGGTCGGATCGGACAACGCGACCGAACACACGTATCCCGCGCCACGCCGATCGTCTGGAACTCCGGCCAATTCCTGCTGCAATTTGAGATTATTGCGTTCGTCGGTCGCCCCCGGATCGCTGTAACGGGCCGAGTAGATTCCCGGGCGTCCCTGCAGAGCGTCGACCATCAGTCCGCTGTCTTCGCCGATGGCCCAATGGCCGACGGCCAGAGCCGTCTGACTCGCTTTTTTGGCGGCATTTTCAGCGAAAGTCGCACCATCTTCGACGACTTCCGGGACATCGGGGAAATCAGCCACGCACAACAGGCGAATGCCCAATGGGGCCAGTAAGTCGGCCATTTCGCCGGTCTTCTTACGATTGCGGCTAGCCAGAACAACAGTCAGCGATCGGTCGTCAATCATGAGTCCCACGGGGCAAAAATGAGGTCAGGAATAGCTTGTTAGGATGAGCTGATTAGTCTCCCTGAACCTCGCCCAAAGGACAACCGATCGCTGCCAAATTCGCTTATTTGAACTTCGGTACCTTCATCAACTGCGGGGCCAGATCCATCACGAACAACTGCGGATTGTTGCCATCGATCTGCCGGATTTCGGGGGTCAGCACCTCTTGCTGGGTCTTGGGATCGGGTCGCATCTTCGGCCCCCATTGCTCGGTGAACTTGGTAATCCGCGGATCGTTGGGATCGTTGAAGCCACCGACGGTCACCACCGAACGATAGCGTTCGTGGTAGACGTAGACTTCGTGCCCTTGATTTCGCAGCAAATGCACCAGGGTCCAGGCGCTTTGCCCGGCTCGATCCAGTGAAATGTTCTTTTCCAACATCGAATCAAACTTGAAAATGGCTTCTTTTTCTTGCTTTTCACCGGTGGCCAGAACGTGCTTGGTCGAGCCTTGGAAGGTCGCAATGATTAACGTGTACTTGTTGGGATTCAGCAGCAGACTGAAGTCGTGGCCCTTATTGAGTTGCTTCAGCAGCGGATCCTTATCAGCAGCAATCTGCTGGATTTCTTCTTCTGTGAACATCGGGTTCAAAGTCAGAAACGCCCGGCTCAAAGGTCCCGGACGGCCTGGGGTGGGCTTGAAGTTACCGTTCTCCAATGCCTTCGGACGATACTTCTGCATCCAGGTCAGCGTGTCCTGGGCGATCTTGGCGTGCTTGGCTTTCGTGGGGTCTTTCTCGTCAGGGTCGATACTGGAATATTCCCCAGCCAGCACGCAGATGCGGTTCCGCTGTGAAGCCACAAACCGCTTGACCGATTCCCCATTCCGATCAAAGGAGGCGATCTCTTCGAGTTCGCCCTTCTGTTCGTGAATCCAAGCGGGGATTTGCTTCCTACGGAGTTCCATCACGAGCTCATGAGCCGCCCGATTCGCATTGGCCGCACTTTCCGCGGTGTCTCCGCGCAGGCTGGTCACCATGATCATCCACGGGCCGTTTTTCTTGGTGACGACGTAGGTCTTGCTCGCATCGGTCTCCAATTTTTTGGAGGCTTTGATCAATTGGGCGCTGGCATCACTGCTTGTCAAAAGCAGTAGACCGAAACAGACCCAGGGCACGCAACGATCAAGATTGATCCGCATGGCAGACTCGCTGAATGGTGGTGATTGGCGGGGGTTGACTTGCCAGCACGAAGAGCTCGGGCGACGAAGTCAGGTTTTTCGCACGCAACCGCACTAAGGAGCGGAAGGCGGAACGGAAAGCAGGGGGAGAGACTGAAGTGGGTGCAGACGAGGATTGTGTGAAGAGCCCGAATGTACCACGCACCGGAAATTAGGTCTACAGCGGTTTCTTGAGCAATTTTTCTCGCTCAGGGCGTTTTCGCTTTAAATCTTCGTCAACCTCGACGTCTTCCGTACTCGGAATGAGCCCGTCCATTTAGAGATCCGTCCAGTGAAAGATCAAATTGAGGTGATCGATCATCTGGGAAAATTATCATTGTAAGTGGTCATTTGAGGTTCTTCCGTAGTCCCGATAGGGACTGGATGGCAGCGACACTGCTTGGCGTCAGGTGTCGACGAAAGCCCTAAGTGAAAATGCTCCGGCTCGGGTTTCAGTCGAGATTTCTCGACATCGGCCTCGAGCCGCTAGTCGTGGAAGCCCCTGCGTCAAACATTCTTAACGCCCGCCATGTGCACCAAAACCCGAGGTGCAGCATGAGGCGTTATGGCATCAATGAC
Organism: Planctomycetota bacterium; assembly: GCA_040386595.1. Lineage (GTDB taxonomy): Bacteria > Planctomycetota > Planctomycetia > Planctomycetales > Planctomycetaceae > JAKFVC01. The sequence continues at coordinate 22,225 of JAZKFE010000361.1, forward strand.
GCATCTCGGTGGTGCATCAATCATAAGTCTATTTATTGCAATAGGATGTCGCACTTTCGGCTAAGCGTGTTGCCAAGTTGTGTTGAGTTTTTGCATCGCCATGGTGGCGGAACCACTCCCGCTTGAGAAACGAATCTCATGCCACGATCTGTTTTGTTAATCATTCTCTGTCAATTACTTACAGCGAATTACATAACAAATCGTCAAGACTTCGAAACAAAATGTTTCAAATGGCACGCGGGCTGCTTTACATCCCTCACATGAACTTCACCGGTTGCCCCGCAAGCCGGTCACCTGTAACAACTTCGAATCACAGCCAAGTAGACCCAGAAAGAGCCACAGCCATGCGTCAGATTTTCGCCCAACTGTTGAACGACGAAGCCGGTTTCATTGTCTCTGCCGAATTGGTGCTCGTCGCCACGATCGGTGTCCTGTCCCTGATCGTGGGACTGTCGGAAGTTGCCTTCAACATCAATCAAGAACTAGAAGATGTTGGTTCCGCGATCGGCTCGATCAACCAGACCTATCAATACAACGGTGTCAAAGGGAGCAAAGGGCAGAGCTCGGGCAGTGCCTTCTGGGATAGCCGTGACGCCGGGGATTGCGATTGCGACATCGTCTGCAACGTCTCCCCCACCGGTGAGAATTAACTGAGCCAAGACCTCTGGCTGTGGTCCGGATTCCGTTGTCTCTGGTCGCTCATGACGACCTGAGACAACGGTTTTTTCTTGCGCTGAGGGGCGGCAAGGGGAGCGACCCGAAAGGTTTGATCCGTGGCTGGAACGGTTTACCAGAATGTTTTCGTGGAGAAGGCAAAGAATCGTTGTCGGATCTTCAGTTAGAAGACTTGGCAAAGGCTCTGTTCCCCGACAGGGGAAAAACAATACCGCCCGAAGGGGATACACAACATAGCCCAGGGGCGCCGAGTACTCACGGCGCACCCTGGGGGCAGGCGAAAAATGGAGAAAGAACCCTGAATGGGTTCCACCTATTGCGAGCCATTCATCAGGTGTAACCCTTACAGGGTTAGGGACTTGTGGTGGGGCACGTCACCCAGGGTGCGCTCGGCGTACCGAGCGACCCTGGGCTATGTTGTCCTTCCCTTTCAGGGAAGTTTTCTGCAAGCCTGAGTTCACGAGCTAATCGCAACCCCGATGGTTAGCTTGGTCTGAGAATAGACGACTTAGAATTAGGGCGCTCTAGTATCAGAAACGGTCCGATCTCGAATGGCTCACCCAATCCCGAGATCAGTTTCGATTGAGCAATTTGCCCGGTGGCTGAGCCATCCGTGGTGAGGGAGAATTGCCAGCCTTTTCGTCGGGATTCTTGAGGCCCGAGCTGCCTTGAATCGCACCGCGGACACCCAGTAATTCGGGATGCCGTGCCAGCTTGTCTGCCAGGACTCGCATGTCGTTAATCACCGGCTGCACGTTATTCAGGATGGTACTCAGAGAACCCGCCGAACGATTCATGTTGCGGTACAACTCGGGGTCGGTCGCCATCAGCCGCAATGAGCCGTCTTCGTCGTTCAACAAGCGCGAGAACTTGCTCAGTTCGGCGAGGAGCGTTTCCAGACTTCCCAAGCTTTTATCCAGGCTGAACGAGATCGATTCGCTGCGTTCCGCGAGCGGGGCCGTTACCTTGGCGATGTTGCCGAGTGCCAGATCCGCCTTGCCGATGGCACCGCGAATGGCCTTGATTGCCGCTTGCGTCTCCTGCACCATGGCCGGCAATGCCGTCATCGTTTGGCGCAAGCCTTCTTGAGTTTCCGGATCCCCCACGATGCTGTTGGCTGCTTTTAAGGTCAGCGTCAACTGATGCATCGACTCGGCAGCTTCTTGGACCACTTGACCAATATGGCCGCGATGGGTTTCCATCACGCCATTCACATTCTTCGCCACCTTTTGCCATTCCAGGCTGGTGCTCGTAAAGCTGGCTAACGTCTGGTCGACGCGCGACTGCATTTGCCCGATCATTTCCAGCGGATTGGCCGAGGGAATCCCTTCGATTTTGCTGCCCGGCCGCAAGAGTTCCTTGCTGACTCCTGGCGTGAATTCGACGGTCGCATCTCCCAGGATGGAGACGCTCAGGCGAGCCCGCGAATCCTTGCGGATCGTGTGTCGTTTTTGAATGTTCAACAACACTGTCACGCCACCCTGTTTGTCGTCGAAGAACAGCTCGCGCACATGACCGATCGGCACGCCATTCTTGCGGACGCCGGTCTGCGGGTGCACGCCTGCGGCTTCTTCAAAATGCACGGCAACGGTGTAGTACTCTTCCCACATCCAACGCATTTCACCAAAGCGCATCACCAGCCCCGCCGCGGCCAGGGCGGCCGAGATCACGAACAGACCGACGCGAAATTGGAGTTGGTTATCAGACATGGACGGAACTTATTCTTTACGCGGTTAACAGTGTCAAACTTTGCAGCGAGGGCTAGGTCGCCATGGCCAATTCTCGTAAACGTTCACCCGCCTCGCCCCGGACGAATTGGGACACTCGGGGGTCTTGAGATTCAAAGGCTTCTGCCGCCGTCCCCTCAAAAATGACCTGCGGTTCTCCCGGCAATAACCGGGTTGCCGGGTGCAGCATGACGACTCGATCAGCGACTTTTTTCACCGTGGACATATCGTGCGTGACGACAATGCTGGTAATGGGACGTTGCCGACGGGTCTGCAGAATCAGTTCGTTGATGACGTCCGTCATGACCGGATCGAGCCCTGTCGTGGGTTCGTCATACAACATGATTTCCGGAGTCAGCGCCAACACCCGAGCCAGCGCGACTCGCTTCTTCATACCGCCCGAAAGCTGGGCCGGCTTCTTTTCACAAATGCTGAACGGCAGGCCGACTTCGTTTAATCGCTCGCGGACGATACGCTCGATCTGGCCCGCTTTTAACTGAGTATTCTGCCGCAACCCGAAGGCCACGTTCTCGTAGACGCTCATACTGTCAAACAGGGCGGCGCCTTGAAACAGGAACCCGAATCGCAATTGTTCGCGACGCAGCTCGCGGTCGCTGCGACCTCGCCAGCCGCGACCTTCAAATTCCACGGCTCCCAGGGTCGGTTCGAGCAACCCGCAGAGCAAACGCAGCGTCACGCTTTTGCCGCAACCACTTTCCCCAATGATGACGAGCGTCTCGCCGCGTTGCACGCGGAAGAACACATCGCGCAGCACCACCTGCGAACCGAATTGGCGAGTGACGCCATTCAGCTCGAGCAAGGGACCGTCATAGATGGGAGTGGGAGGCATAGCGAAATCAAATCTGAATAATCTTCTGAATGAACAGAGCCGTTACATGGGCCCCATCGTTGGTCGGTACCAGTACGCAAACCAAAACTGCTGCATGACTGCGACCAAAATGCTTAATAGAAAATCGAGGCCCATGATGGCGACGAAGGAGAACACGAACGATTCCGTGGCCGCTTTGCCGACACCTTCCGCCCCGGCGGTGCAATGAAATCCGCGGTGGCAGGCGATGATGGCAATCGCCGCCCCGAAAAAGAAACTTTTGAAGATCCCGCCGGCAAAGTCGAAGCCGCTGATCATTTCTTCGGAGTGCAGCCAGTAGTGTGAGCTATCAACTCCCAGCAGTTGCGTGCTGAATAACCAGCCTCCGACCAGGCCCGCCGCATCCGCAAATACGGTCAGCAAGGGGATCAACAGGAAGCAGCCCAGAAAGCGGGGCACGACGAGATACTGAATCGGGTTCGCCCCCAGCATCCGCAGGGCGTCGATTTGTTCGGTGATTTTCATCGTGCCGATTTCGGCTGCGATGGAACTTCCCACACGGCCGGCGAGCATCACCGCCGCCAGCACAGGGCCCAGTTCTTTGACCAGCGTCAGGTTAATGACGGTCCCGAGGGTGGCTTCCATGCGGACGGAGCGCAGCTGATCGTAACTTTGTACGGCCAGCACCATCCCGATAAAGCAGCCGGTGATCAACACGACCGGAACGCTTTGCACGCCAATGGTATAAAGATTGGGCAAGACCACCCGACCACGTGGCAGACGACCGCACAGCCAGCCCAGCAAGTCCAACGAAAACAACGTCAGATCGCCCGCAAACTGCACACTCTCCACGGTCCGTTGGCCCAGACCTCGGACCAGACCGGTAGAGAAATTCGAAATGGCAGTCACGGCCATGGGGTCACGCATCCTGGTGAGAACCGTCCGGCCCATCCTGGGCACACCTTCGGCACGGGGGGCAAAATATCGCAATCGACCGTTCTCTGCGAGACCAGTTTCAGCAACGGTGGAGCAGGGGGAGGCCGCTGTTGTTAATTCGACTGCCAGGGAGGGTGAGGCTCCAGCCGAACC
>JAZKFE010000362.1:0-20426 GCA_040386595.1 Planctomycetota bacterium
GTCGATGGGTAGCCCAGATTCTCGAATCTGGGTGAGCGCAGCGAACAAGAGGTTGAAGTTTTAGAGAGTCAGCGACTTCTTATAAACTCTGAAAAGCAACCAACGACTTGATTCTCTACCTAGTTGTTCTCCATTCACGAACAGCTCGAAGTCGGGAAACTCGACTCAGAGAATGACATTGGGGAGTCGAAGAAGCCACAGCCTCTTGTTCGCTCCGCTCACCCAGATTCGAGAATCTGGGCTACCCAAATATCTCTGAACTTAATTGTGAGAAAGAATCCGGCGGCTACCAATCCAGACCCAAATCCAACGCCGGTGATGAATGCGTCAAGGCTCCGATGCTGATGCGTTCGATCCCCGTCGCTGCGATCGCCGCAACGTTGGTGAGGTTAATTCCGCCAGAGGCTTCTAATTGCACAGACGGAGCTTGGCTGTTCCGAATGGCCACGGCCTCTCGTAATAAATCGGGGCCCATGTTGTCGAGCAACACGATGTCCGGCTGAGCTGTCAGGGCGTCTCGCAGTTGGTCCAGCGTATCGACTTCGACCTCCACGACGACGCCCGCCACGACCTTCGCCCGGGCCGCAAGCACTGCCGAGGCCACGGTATGCTCGGCACCGGCGGCCTTCCAGGCGGCGAGGTGATTGTCCTTGATCAACACGGCATCGAATAACCCCATGCGGTGATTGCAACCACCGCCGGCTCGGACCGCGTACTTCGCCAAGATCCGCCAGCCCGGAAGCGTTTTTCGCGTATCGAGAATCTTGGCGTTGGTTCCCGCGACCGCGGCCACGAACTTGGCAGTCAACGAGGCGATGCCGCTGAGATGAGTCATAAAGTTCAACGCGGCCCGTTCTCCCGCCAGCAGGATCGGGACCTTGCCGGTCACCTCGGCAATGACGCTGCCCGGGCTCACCGGCGAGCCGTCCGGCAACACACATCGCACTTGAACATTGGGATCCAGCAACTTCCAAACGGTCTCGGCCAGAGGTAAACCGGCGACGACACCGACTTGCCGCGAAACAATCCGCACGGTGCCGATTTCATCAGGTGGCAAAAAGGCCTGGGTCGTGATGTCCCCTTCGCGTCCCAAATCTTCACGCAAGGCCACGGTCAGCAAAGGTTTCGCAGCGGCCCGTTCGACGTCGGTAAATTCAATCGGCATAGGAACTCTGATTGGTAGAGGATCTCATAGTGGTGGCCTGCGGGAGAACGCATTCCGCACTGTCTAGCAGAACTGCAAACATTAGCTGAGTCACGAATTGATCGCCAGACTAGCCAGCAATACAGGTCTCGTGTTTTAAGGAGTTCGGATTAATCTCTCGCAAAGGCGCCAAGGCGCAAAGTTCCGATGCTCAATCGAACAATACATCTTCGTCTTTTCTTAGCGCCTTTGCGCCTTTGCGAGAGATCTTCTGAATTCTTCATCTGACGCTTCGGGCTAACCTTTGAGACCCATTTGTCTCTGCACTCGGTAGTCCAAAATGACGTCGTCGAACGTTGGTTCTTTGCGCGAACCTGACTGCGGTGCGACTTCCACTTCGACGAGATTGTCGAAGAAAGTGGCCCCACCGCCCATATCGGACAAGGTTGTCGGAGTCGTCGAATTGACGTTGCTGCCGCCGGGTGAGTACTTGTTCCACCAGATGCTTGGAGCCATGACGACTCCTTCACGTACCGCATCGCTGACTTTGGCTTGGGCCAGGAATTCACCGCGGGAATTGAAGACTCGCAATTGCTGACCCGATTGGATGTCACGCGCGGCGGCATCGGCGGGATGGATTTCAATTTCGGGCTGACCGGCCGACGCGCGGAGTGCATCAACCGACACGAACGTCGAATTCAGAAAATGCAGGGACGGCGGCGAGATCAGCTGCAGCGGATAGAACGACGCAATCTCCGGCATCGTTTCATGACTCTCTGCCAGCGGCGTCCAGGTTGGCAACGGATCGAGCCCCGCCGCGGCCATCCGTTGGCTATAGAACTCACACTTGCCGCTGGGCGTAGGAAAGCGGCCTTCGGCGAACGGAGTATGTCGTGGAGGAAGATTCAACCGCTGTGGGCCGTCGGCCATCAGCTTGGCTACGGTGATCCCCTGCAGTTCCGCAGGAATGGTTTGAGATCCTTCCCACAACGCGGTCTGAGCCAGTTGCTGATCGGTGACCTCAAAGATTTCCGGCTCAAATCCCAGCTGCCCGGCCAGATCGCGAAACACCTGGCTGTTGCTCCGCGATTCCGCAAAGGGGGGAATCACCGGCTGGTTAACTTGCACCCAATCGTGACCGTAGGACGTATGCAAATCGAAATGCTCGAGCTGTGACGTCGCCGGCAATACGATGTCGGCGTAGTCCACCGTGTCCGTGGGTAACAGATCATGCACCACCGTAAACAGATCTTCGCGACGCAGGCCTGCCAAGACCCGCTGCTGATCGGGAGCCACCGCCGCGGGGTTACTATTGTAAACGTACAAGGCCTGCACCGGCGGACCGGGAAGGTTGCCTTCCAGAGCTTCAGCCAATTGAACCATGTTGATGGTCCGTGTCCCGGGTGGGATGAGGTCTGGCCGCTCGAGCCCCCGTGAGTTCAAAGGATAGAGACCGCTCGTCGAGAGCAAGATCCCCCCGGCCCAATGCCGCCAAGCCCCAATCACCGCCGGCAAACAGGCAATCGTCCGCACGGCCATGCCGCCGCCGCGATGCCGCTGCATCCCGTAGTTGACGCGGATTGCGGCCGGTGAAGTCTTCGCGTATTCCTGAGCCAGCCGCTCGATGTCGGCAGCCGGCAACCCGGTCATGCGGCTGACTCGGTCCAGACCGTATTCTTGTTCAACCCGCTCACGCAAATCGGCCGTCCCCAGACAGTACTGTTCGAGGTAGTCGCTATCGTACAGACCGTCACGAAAGATGACGTGCATCAGTCCCAAGGCCAGGGCCGCGTCGGTCCCGACTCGGAGCGCCAGATGCCAGTCGCTCCGGGAAGCCGTGACACTGCGATACGGATCGATCGTGACGATCTTCGCCCCGGCCTTGCGAGCCGCGACCATATAAGTCCACAGGTGAGAATTGGTGACGGCCGTATTCGAGCCCCAATTGATGATGTAGCGACTCTCGGCGAAGGCATCAGCTTGCGTGCCGATCCGATGGCCGATTGTGTAGGTATAGCCCAGTGCTCCCGCCGACGCACAGATCGTTCGATCCAGTTGCGACGCCCCCAGCCGATTGAAAAACCGCCGGTCCATGCCTTGAGACTGGATCTTGCCCATTGTGCCACAATAGCTGTAAGGCAGAATGGCTTGCGGACCGTGCGGCCCCTGGGCGATTGCTTGGAACCGCGAAGCAATCTCCCGGAGCGCTTCGTCCCAGGTGATTTTCTCGAACTGCCCTGCCCCCTTAGGACCGACTCGCCGTAGCGGATGCTGCAGACGGTCCTTGTGGTACACCAAATCGAGGTAGTGCGACACCTTATGACACAGGAAACCCCGCGTGTAAGAGTTGTCGGGATTGCCCCCCAGGGCCGTCGCCCGTTCGCCTTCGACCGTGACAACCATCGAACACGTATCGGGACAATCCAACGGACAGACGGAACGAGCGGGGGCAGAACGGGCCATAGCAGGGTGAACCTTATTCAGAATGCGCGAGATCCGCAGCCGGGCTGCTTTTCCCAAGTTCTCTATGATAATCCATGACCTGACGGTCGTCTGCCCCGCGTAGCCTGACTCTCTGAGTCGGGTTCATCCTCTCTCTATAAGAAAGTACGAAGAAAACCCGACTCGGAGAGTCAGGCTACGCGGTGAAGTATGGACAATTTACGGCCGCACCAAGTTCACGAGGGGAAGATCGTACTCAGCGTAAGTCTTTTAGAGGCAGTCTCATCGTCGCGTCGATTGCGGCTTAAAAATCAGCTCCAGAAGCTGAAGCGGGGGCTTGTCGGCATTTCAGCCCCACAACTCTTAACAATTGCTCTGGACATACGAAAAAACTTCGGATACATCTCCGCTCCTCACCACATTTCATTTCTTGTCAGTCACATCTCGTCCGCCCGACGACTCCCCCTACTCGCCCATTCACCCACCCTTATCGCGGAGGCCTCCATGCCGCCAGCGGCTTCGATCACTGCGCGCCGTTCGACCACGTTCAGCCTGGGACTATTGTTCCCAGTGTTGCTGTGCGCGTCCGTGCTGGTGATCATTGTGCCGTTGCCGGCCATGTTGCTGGACCTCCTGCTTGCGGCCAATATTACGGCCGCCGTGCTGATTCTGCTGACCACGATTTACGTGCGACGGCCCCTCGAATTCAGCGTGTTCCCGGCAATTTTGCTCGCCACCACCCTGTCCCGGCTGGTGCTGAACGTTGCGTCCACACGATTGGTCCTGTCCCGCGGTGCCTTCGACGGCGAATTGGCTGCAGGTGGGGTCATCAAGGCCTTCGGTGATTTCGTCGCCGGGGGCCAGATCGTCATTGGCCTGATCATTTTCGCCATCATTCTGGCCATTCAATTCCTGGTCATTACAAAAGGCGCCACCCGCATCAGCGAAGTGGCAGCCCGCTTCGCACTCGATGGTATGCCTGGCCGGCAAATGGCTATTGATGCTGATTTAAACTCGGGATTAATTACGCTCGAACAAGCTCGTACCCGCCGTGACGAAGTCTCCCAGCAGGCGGATTTCTACGGGGCGATGGATGGTGCCAGCAAGTTTGTCCGGGGCGATGCCATTGCCGGATTGCTGATCACCGCGATCAATATTGCCGGTGGCTTGTTTGTGGGCGTCATCCAACACGGGATGCCCGTCGATCAAGCCCTGGAAGTCTTCACCAAACTGACCATCGGTGATGGCCTGGTGTCGCAAATTCCTGCGTTCTTGATCTCCCTGGCCGCCGGGTTGATTGTGACTCGCAGCTCGACCGACAGCGACTTGCCGCAAGACGTCGTCAGCCAGCTGTTCCGTCATCCGGAAGCACTCGCAGTCTCGGCTTGCTTCCTGGTCGGCCTGTCATTCACCGGGTTACCCGCCACTCCGATGCTGGTTCTCGCTGCGATTTGCGGGATGCTCGCCTGGTCGCAATGGCGAACCAATGCCGCTGACGAAGCCGCCCAAATTCAGACCGCCGTGGCAACACCGGTGGAACAGAAGTTTGAAGACCAACTGACAGTCCATCCGCTGGAACTGGAAATTGGATACGGTCTGATTCGCCTGACCGATGCCACCCCCAGCGGAGATTTGCTGAACCGCTTGAATCGCATCCGTCAGAAATTGGCCCAAGAACTGGGCATGATCCTTCCCAGTGTTCGAATTAGTGACAATCTGCGACTGAAGCCGCACCAATATCGCATCAAGTTGCATGGCATTCCGATCGCCACAGGCGATGCCTATGCCGACCGTTGCCTGGCGATTAATACTGACTCCGTCTCGGGCGATCTCCCCGGTATTCCCGGACGCGACCCCGCCTTCCAACGGCCCGCTACCTGGATCGAACCGGCCGAACGTGAACATGCCGTACAACTTGGTTATCACGTCGTCGAAGCGGCCCCTGTGGTCGTTACCCATCTGACTGAAATCATTCGCCAACACAGCGATGAACTGCTGTCACAACAACAGGTCCATCAGCTGTTGGAGCGACTCAAAAAACAAAGCCCGCGAGTGGTCGAAGATCTGATTCCGGGAACGATGAAAGTCGCTCAGATCCATCAGATTTTGATCAACTTGCTCCGCGAACGAGTCACCATTCGCAACCTGGAAACGATCCTCGAAACGCTCGCGACCAGTGCCGGTCGCACCCAAGATATTGGCCGGTTGACGGAGAGTGTGCGTATTGGTCTGCGACGCACCATCTGCCAGCAGTTCCGCGATTCCCAGAACGTGTTACGAGTCGTTGCGTTGGAGCCTGAACTCGAAGATATCCTGCTGCAAGGGATGTCACCCGACGGTCAGGAGGCCACGCTACGCCTGGCACCACACACCGTCGAGGCCATTCAGCAGGCTCTGGACGTCGAATTATCGCTGTTGGCGATGCCCGGTCACTCACCGGTCGTCCTCTGCAGCCCCCCGTTGCGAGCCAGCTTGCGACAGTTAATTGCCAGTACATCCCCCGCCGCCGCCGTTCTCAGCCTATCTGAGATCACGCCCGATACCCGAGTCCTGATCCATGGTCGTGTGTTCCTGCACACGATTCAGGACGCCCCGCTTGTCAGCAGCCGCTAGTCCGCACCGCATCCCCACCCACTACATAGCATCTTCCCCCCCCTAGGAAGCCGCGAACCCATGACCGAAGTCAGAACATTTCGAGCCCGCACGATGCAAGAAGCGATGGATGTCGTGCGACGTGAGTTCGGCCCAGAAGCGGTCATTCTGCACACGCGGGAAACGGCCGCCTCCAAGATCTGGCCGTGGTCCAAACGCGCGGCGGAAGTTGAAGTCACCGCCGGCCGTGGCGTATCGGTCGTCTCGCGGTCCGAAGCGGCACGTGTCCCTGTCGCCAGCCCGGCGGCAGTCGCGATTCCGTTCACGATTGGTGAGATCCCGTTCGCCCCCGTTCGCATTACGCCCCCCTTAGAAACACCGCGCGTTCCGCGTTCTCCAGCCAACCGCCAGCCCACGATCCAGGGTCTCACCGGCAACTCGTCCGCAACTGCGGTCATGCCACGTTCCTTCGCACCAGCGGCTAGCTCTGCGGTCGCGAGTATGCCCGTAGCCGGCTTGGCCTCGCAGGCTGAAATGGCTCAGCAAGTTCTGTCGCTGCAAACGTTATTGCAACAACTGACGGCTCGATTGGAACCCGATCGCGCGGAAGTTCCCCCGGAACTTTTCTCGGTCTATACCCGGTTGATCGATGCCGAAGTTCCCGAAGAAACCGCCCGCCAACTCATCACCCGACTCAAACGAGAATTCCCGCAAGCCAATTGGTCAGACGCCACGCAAGCTCCGGCTTTGCTATCCGGCCTGGTCGAACGCGATCTGCGCTGCACGGGTGCTATCCGCACGATCCCCAATCGCCGCAAGGTCGTCGCCCTGGTCGGCCCCACGGGTGTGGGCAAGACCACGACAATTGCCAAGCTGGCCGCCAACTTCAAACTCCGAGCCGGGTTGCGAGTCGGACTGGTCACGGTCGACACCTATCGCATCGCGGCCGTCGATCAGCTGCGAACTTATGCCGAGATCATTGATATCCCCATGAAGGTCGTTTCGGGACCACGCGACATGTCTCGCGTCCTGAACGAACTCTCCGACATGGACCTGGTCCTCATCGACACCGCGGGCCGCAGTCCGGCCGACGAACTGCAGTTGCAAGAGTTAAAAAACTTGCTTGCCGAGGGACCTGTCGACGAAGTTCATCTCGTCCTGAGCCTCGCCGCCAGCACTCGATCGCTCGTGAACACCGCGCGACAATTTGCCGGTGTCCGCACCAGTTCGATGATCCTGACAAAGCTCGACGAATCGCCAGGCCTGGGGCAATTACTAGCCGCCCTGCCCGAGCTGCCGTTCCCGATCAGCTATCTCACCACAGGCCAGAACGTGCCGGACGATATCGAACCGGCCGTCGCCGCTCGCCTCGCCCGACTGGTCCTCGGCATGGAAACACTCAGAGTCTAAGTCCACTCGCCAAACCAATTGCACCGGTGAGTCCGACTCACCCACACAATTCGAATTGCGAGCCGACCGAAGATCCCGACAGCCGTGTCCCTCTTGTCTCTGAAAGTTTTTCATCATGCCTGATCAAGCCACAATCCTGCGGGGACTGATGGAACGGCATGCCCAGCCACAGGCTCGGCAAGAGCATCTCACGCCCCGCACAGGGACGCGTTGTCTGGCCATTACCAGCGGCAAAGGGGGAGTCGGCAAAAGCCACATCGCCCTGAACCTGGCAATCCAACTTTCCCAAACGGGACGTTCTGTCTGCGTGCTCGATGCCAACCCGGGACCGGGCAATCTGGAATTGATGTGCGGACTTAACGGCTATTGGAATTTGAAACACGTGGCCTCTGGTGCCCGGCAAGTCGCCGACGTCGCGCTGGAAGGTCCGCAAGGAATTCGCCTCCTCAGTGGCGCCGCCGAACTCCTCGATTCTCCGTTTCGGGCACCGACCGCATCGCAAATGCATGTCTGGCAGCAAGTCTCGGAATTTCTTAATCAACATCAATATGTCGTCATCGATACCGCCAGCGGCGACCAGCCGTTAACCCGTCGCCTGATGCAGGCCGCGGACTGTACCTGGCTGGTGACGACCCCCGAACTGACGGCGATTGCCGATGCTTACAGTCTAGTAAAGTCGTGTGCCGCTCAAGGCCCACTGCCTCAGATTGAGGTTCTCGTCAATCGTTCTGAGTCCGCCGTCCAAGCCCGCGAGATTATCGAGCGGATGCAGCAGACGTCGCGAAACTTTCTGCAACAAGAGATCTACAGCGCTGGCTATCTTCCCCAGGATGCCTGTGTCGCCAGCGCGTTAGTTCAACGTCAACCATTCGTACTAGCAAGTCCCAGGTCGGCTGCCGCGCAAGCGATCGGCCAACTGGCGACACAATGGGCTCAACGTACCGCCGAAAGTCAGTCTTCATTTACTCATCGCATTGGGCAGCAATCACGTCGAGCCGCATAAACACCGGTTTAATTTGACCTGCCACGAGTACGATCCTTGCTTTGTTTTGTTTTTTCCTACCCCACAGACACGCCTCACCCCAATTGCGCAGACTCTCATAAACCTAGTCGATGAGGGGCTGCCAAACCTGCCGAAACATCAAATAGGGCCATCTAGTTAGTAGTTGGTAAGATTTTCCTTAAACAACGATTTGATTAAATTCTCCGGCCGCAAATGTCGATATTAAACTTACGGGGCAGCATCGATGCTTTACTCAAATGTCAACGACGACAGCGAGTTCAGTCAGACCTGCCCCCTCGGGTCACGAAATGCACGATCCGTCTGCAGCGTCCTTGGGCGGTGCAGACAATTGGGCGAATTCGCGACGACTTTGCGGATCGAGCACCTGCCAGTTCCCCCGAGCTGGCCGTCGCGTCCACAGTGATGAAACATCCATACCGATTCCCTGTTCCGGCTGATCGCCTTGTGAAATCAGGAATCCCTGTGTGCGGATCGCGACAGTGCAGAATGTCCGTCAAGTCGACACAACGATTTGCCACTGAGTCACCACGGAGGGTTGTATGACAACACAGATCGAGAACGACGTCAGTGACATCTGGACGGCGCTGAAGTTAGATCCTGCCAATCAGGATTTGCGCAACATTCTGATCGAGCGATATCTCCCCTTGGTGCGTTACAATGCCGACCGCGTCTGGGCCAAACTGCCGGATGGCGTTGATCTGAACGATCTGATTTCTGCGGGCGTATTTGGCTTGATGGATGCCATCGAAGCCTTTGATATGACTCGCGGCGTCAAGTTCGAAACGTACTGCGTGCCGCGTATTCGCGGTGCGATGCTGGACGAACTGCGAACGATGGACTGGGTTCCCCGCCTGGTTCGCAGCAAAGCCAGCAAGATGGAAGCCGCTCGGAAACAGGCGGAAGCCGAATTCGGTCGTCCCCCGACCGATGGCGAGATCGCCGTCAAGCTAGAGTTGCCGCTTCCAGAATTTGAAAAGATGAAGGCCGAAGCCAGTGCGGTGGGCCTCGTCAGTTTGAATAAGAAGTGGTACGAAACCGACAGCTATAAAGACGTTCGAGAAATCGATATCGTCGAAGATAGCAAAGGTGAAGACCCGACCCGCGGCATTCAGAAGCGAGATCTGATGAAGCTGGTCACCAAGGGCCTGAATCGCAATGAACGACTCATCATCATCCTCTATTACTACGAGGAATTGACGATGAAGGAAATCGGTCAGACGCTAGGACTGAGTGAATCGCGCGTCAGCCAAATGCATTCGAGCATCGTGGCCCGCCTGAAGGATCAACTCCGCCGCCGTCGCCCCGAATTCTCGTCGTAATTTATACAGCGTGTCCGACAATTTGATGCAGACAGGGCGAGGTACCACCTCGCCCTTTTTTCGTTTTTATTGCCAAGTCCCGGCCAGCAATTGCAGGATCTGATCGCGTTGTTCCGGGTCATGATGTGCCTGCACAAGATCATGAGCACACTGCCCCGTATTATCTTGCACATGCCTATCGGCGCCGCGCTGCAGCAATCGCGCAACCCGTGCCGACCGGCCGCAACAACACGCCAACAAAAACGGCGTCAGTCCCTCTTCATCGCACGCTTCAAGATCAGCCCCAGCATCGAGCAATTGATCCAGAGCCTCTACGTCATCACTAGGACTATAAAGAGCACGGTAAGGGGGAACGATCGTGTCTCCGATCATCTCTTGTGTTTCCGTTGGTAACTCGGAAAACATGTCACCGAGAATCTCTCGCAAACTCTGTCCCTGAATCTCCTGAGTGATCTGAAACCCTAGACCGATCTCGGGAGCAGCCGCATAGAACAATGCGGTCCGGCCACGGTATTCTCGAGCATTCACATTCGCTCCAACGTCAATCAGCCGCTGAATCACATTGAGGTGGCCGCGTTCCGCGGCCGCCATCAAAGGCGTGAGATTCAAACCCGCACATCCGTTCACATCGGCGTTATGACCTAGCCAATAGTTGAGGAGGTCCAGATTTCCCTCCTGAGCGATTTGAAATATGAGCTTATTGAGCGCGTCGTGTGAGAGCTCCGACATCGCTCCGGCGGAACGCAAACGATCGATGATGTCCGGATCACGATGCTGTGCGACTACTGGGATTCCGCAAATATTTTGCGAACGCACATCACCTCCGACCGCCAGTAGTAGATCCACGCACGCCACCGATTTCGCTTCGGACAACGGTGTGCAACCATCCACGTCAGCCGCGTTAACATCTGCTCCGTAACTAAGTAATAAGGAGACGATCTCAAGCAGATCCAATTTGGCTGCCGAGAGCAGTGCAGGTTCTCTTGTGTCACTGAGATTCGGATCTGCTCCGATCTTGAGCAACTGGGAGACAAATTCCGTATCCCCCTCTTCGACGGCCGCTAGCAGCACCCACCTGCCACACTCATTCACTGCGTTGAGATCTAGACCAGCATCCAATAGCGTCTTCACCACACCAATATTGCTTGCACTGGCCATGACGGGATCCGATCGATTGCTTCGTGAAGCGCCGGCTTCGATCAGGATTCGAACACAGTCCACATTGCCTGCCATGGCGGCTCGCGTGAGCGCGGTTTCACGGTAGAGATTCGCCGCGTGCACGTCAACGCCTTGAGCCAGAAGCCAGCGGGTCATATCGGCCCGACCGCCGTCGACCGCGGACATCAAGCTCGTGCAGTCGAGCCTATCTCGCGCATGCAGATACGCGCCATCCGCCAACATGATCTCAGACTTCGCGATGTCACCGGTCCTGACTGACAACAGCCAGCACTCTGCATCACGATAGCCTGACTTCGAATGTAGCGCCTCCGCGACGTCCTGTGCCGTGCCTAAGGCGATCGCCCAAAAGACAGGATTTGCGGTGACCAACTCACGATTGGCACCGTGCTGTAAAAGCAATCGAATCGCTTCGAAATTTCCCCCGCGCACTGCGAACTCGAGCGCAGATTCTCCGCAATCGCTCTGTGTATCCGGATGGACGCCAGCTTGAAGCAGAACCTCTAAAGTGGCGTTATGTGCCTCGGTATTAAAATAGGTCAGCGAGGTGATCGGTGTATATCCCGAGGCAGTCACGAATTTAGGATCAGCCCCCGAGGCAATCAGAAATTGGACCTTCTCGTGCTGTCCTCCTTTCGCTGCGAGGATCAGAGGCGTTTCTTCTCCTGGGTTGCTGACCGCATTCACATCGGCCCCTCGGTCGATTAGTAATTGCAGCGTGGACAGTCCAGCCTGTCGCCCTTCCGCGGCAAACCGCAATGCACCGTTTAAGGCGTCCGCAGAAACGTCCCGTTTCAGGTGACGTTCAAGGGTCGAATTGTCACCTCGTCTTGCGGCCCAATTGATCTGCATAGTGCTCCTCAATACGACAGTTTATTGTCGCGGATTGATTGTTTGATGCCTCAATAAGACCGCAGATGGAAAGCCCGAAACGGCTATCATTCCGCAGCACCGCCACAGAGATATCACTAGAGTTTGCTCGTATCCAATGCCTTGAGCGGCAGCACCAAACGAAACGTGGTGTAGTGCGTGTCTCGTTCCCAGGTCAGCAAGCCTCCGTGATCAATGGCCACCTGTTTGGCCAGTGCGAGCCCCAGGCCGACACCTTCGGCTTTACCCGTGACAAACGGTTCGCCGAGGGCCTCGGCGAGTTCAGGTGGGGGGCCGGGGCCGTTATCTCGGACTTCGATATAGATGGCATGAGCGAGAATTTGTTCGCTGACTTGCAGCCGCACCTCACCGGCGGGACCGGCGGCTTCGATGGCGTTGAGGGTGAGGTTCAAGACGGCTCCGCGAAGCCCCTGGATGTCGGCCATGAGATTCGGCAACCCGGTCGCCGCCTGATGCTGGAAATTCACTTGAGCATGCTCGCACGTCGGTCCGACCAGGGCGGCGATTTCGGCGATCAATTTGGCCAGATCACACTGCTCGGGCGGTTTTCGCTCTTGTCGGCCCAGGGACAAAAAACCTTTGATCTGCTCTTCGGTCAGTGAAAGCTGCCGCAAGGCGACGTTCAAACTGTCGTCTGTGGGGCTGGTGCCGGAGCAGCGGCGTACGTGGATTTGCACGGCCAGGCGGGCCCCTGTGACGGCGTTGCGAAGTTGATGCGCCAAGCCCCCCGCGAGCTGTCCCAGCAGGCGTGAGCGTTCGGCTTGCCGGATCGTCTGCTGCATTTGGCGCAGCTGGCGGCTCATTTCATTGACGGAGGCGGCTAACTCGCGGATTTCATCCTGCCGTTGGCCGGTTTCAATTTCGATGAACTCGCCCCCGGCGATTGCCGCAACTTGCTGTTGCACCGATTGGATGCGACGGCTGAGGCGTTGTGCCAGCCAGGCGGACAATACCACCATCAGCAGAATTGTGGCCACGCCGACGGCCAAGGGGGGTAAGGCCGCTTCCCAGCGGGCCTGACGCCAGCTTTGTTCGGGGTACAGCACGATCAATGTGGTCTGGCCAGCACTGCTGGGGTTACGAACGGCCGACACCAGATAACGCTGCCCCTGCACTGTTACGGCGGGGTATTTTTGGAGAGTGGCGAATTCTTCTGATGGAGGGATTTGTTCCAGCGCAGCCCGGAGTTCGTCCGTCTCGGGGAACGTCGCCGCAACCAGTTTGCCCTGCGCATCGCGGACGACGAAATCGGCCCCCGAAAGTCCTCGCATTTTGTCGAGGACATTCGGCGCCAGCGGGAAACTCGACTCACCCAGGGTCGAGATCACTTCCCGCAGATGACGCAGTGTTTGTTCTTCACTGCGCCGGGTTGCCAACACGGCCGAAAACACCGCAATTAACGTGACGGCCGCCGTCAACAGGGCGGCGACCGGCACCAGGATTTGATTGCGAATCGGCCAGCGCATGCGTCACGCCCCCATCCCTCCAGGACGGGCGTGGAGACCCGCCCTACCGCGCTACCCGATCGCCGGATCGGGTTGATGCTCTTCCTTCGGGGGACGAATCCACGAGGCAAGAATGCAGGCCGCCAGGATCGACATGATGATGATCAACGACCAGAACGGAGGAATCTTCCAGGCATGATTCCAGTGCTCGGCAATCATCTTCGCTCCGACGAACGTCAAGATGATCGATAGACCGTACTTCAGGTAATGGAATTGCTGCATCAAGCCGGCGAGGGCGAAATACATCGACCGCAATCCCATGATCGCGAACACGTTAGACGTGTAGACGATAAACGGATTCTTGGTCACGCTGAAGATCGCGGGAATTGAGTCCACCGCAAATACGATGTCGGTCGATTCCACGATGATCACCACCAGCAACAGCGGCGTCGCAAAGAGCTTGCCGTCAATGCGGGTGATGAATTGCTTGCCATGGTATTCAGGAGACATCCGAACAAACCGGTGGAACAACCGAAAAATGAAGTTCTTTTCGGGATGAATGTCCTCGTCATCCCCTTTCAACATCAGCTTGATACCGGTGTAAACCAGGAAGCCGCCGAATACATACTGGAGATACGGGAAATTCTCCAGCAGCGAGAGGCCGGCGGCGATGAAGATCGCGCGGAAGACGATCGCGCCCAAGATCCCCCAATATAACACCGTTCGCTGATAGGCGGCGGGAACCCGGAAAAACTGGAAGATCAGTACAAACACGAACAAGTTGTCGACACTCAGCATCTCCTCGACGACATATCCTGTCAGAAAGAGGAGAGCGTTGTGATGGGCCAGTTCGGTAGTTTCCGCCGGTGTCATCTTATGTTCGGGAGCATCGACCGGGATACTCGCTTCAGCAGGGGAATGCCCTCCAGAAGCTCCATGGACCTCGGCTAAAGGAACGGGACGGATATCGGTGATACTCCCCCCCGCGTCAATCAACTCGAAGTAAATCGCCCCCGCAAACACCAATGCACTGAGGATCCAGATCACAGTCCAAGTCAGGGCATTCTTCATCGTGACTTCTCGTTCCTTGCGGTTCAAGATGCCAAGATCGAGCAGCAGCATAACGACTATAAAAATCGCAAATGCTGACCAGGCAATAACTTCGTGAGAAAAAACCATCCCAAAACTTCCTTGCGATGAAACCCGCTAACGGGGCTCCGCAGTATTCAAGATACGCAAGCGATACAGGACCAACGACCACTCTGGGGCAACCAAATGCCAACCGCTGCCTAAAGCGGCAGCGGTCTCGTACGAGAGTAACGTAAACCCTCATAGGCAGGATCATCAGATCCGCCTCTTATAATCGAAACCAAACGGGTATCTAAGCAAACCGCTCTCATAGACACAACCCTCGCCGGAAATGTGCCGTCCGAATCGCTACCGTCGACTTAGATTAAGGGACCAGGCCGCTCACGAGGCCTCATCCCATTCTCTCCGCCGCAGTCTGCCGCATCTCCTGCGCAATGTCGCATCCTACCTGCTGCCCCCAAGCCTGCAACAGACGTTGAAAAATAGGACCAGGCCGACCGTCACCCACCGTCTGGCCTTCAAACCGAGTCACCGGCAACAGGCAATACGGAGTCGAGGAGGTAAAGGCTTCACTGGCTCGGCGAACTTCGAGCGGCTGAATATCGGTGACCAGTACGGGAATCTTCAGTTCCTCGGCCAGCAAGAAAACGACATACCGACTGATGCCCCCCAAAATGGATTTCGGCCGCGGGGTCACAATCGAGCCGTCCTTCACGAGGAAAAAATTGCCGCCAGACGTTTCCGTCAGATCCCCTTTCCCATCCAGACGGCTGCGGTGCTTCATAGCCGGCGAGAGACACTCCCCCGGAACCTGCCGGATTGTGGGAATTAGCAAATGCTGACCGGCCTCATACTTTGCCGCCCACAGTTCGCTGGGCAGCGGAAAGGTATGACAACACACGGTCGGCCGCTGGCATTCCTCACGCCGTGCGGCCCCCAGATAAGTCAGATTCTGACCGGCAGTGACGAACTGGATCAAACCGAGCTCGTGCCCGGGCGGCAGTAATTTCGCGTTATGCGCCAGTAGTTTGTCGGCGATGATCGACAACTCCGGCAGTGCATAAGGAATTTTCCAGCCCGCCGTCCTCAACGACGTTTCCAGCCGCCGCAGGTGATCGTCCAGCCGAAACCACGTCTGGCGAAAGGACCGAGTCATCTCGGTGACCGAGGCTCCGTGAACCAGTCCCATGTCGGTAACCGGTAATTTGGCCTGTGACCAGGAAATAAACTGGCCGTTCAGCCAGGCCAGCGGTTCTTTCGCAGAAGGAGCCATTGTCAATTCAAACGGAGTAGTGGGAGTCAGCCAACACGGCAATTGTAGCGAGAAAGAATCGCAAAATCGTTTCGACGCGGACTGACCACCCAGAATTGGGTGAGACGAGTCAAAAATCCTGGCCAACCGCTCCCAGAACCTGTACTAGCATATCGACCTGGCAACAATACACTGGATCTCTGCCAGTTACCGGTCAATGCATCTTGACAAGCGATGCGAGGGCCTGAGAATGAAGTTCCGGTGCACATCTACTTCGTCTTTATCTACCACCGGACCAGTCGATTTCTGTCGCATTTCTTGCAGACATTTCTACGTCCTGACAGCGAGGCACCCATGAGACTTCTTTTCTCTGTAGTCGTCACGAGCGTGATGTGGAGTGGCCTGAGCAATATTGCATTGGCCCAGACGCCCCCCACCGACGAACTGATTCAGGCGGCGCGGCTGCGTGGCGTGGAGTTCATCAAGTCGCAGCAGAACAAGGACGGCTACTGGTCTTACAACGAAGACCCGAAGGTCGATTCGAACAATGTCGGACTCTCGGCCCTGTGTACGATCGCCCTAATCGAGAATGGCGTGGCCCACAACGATCCCGTCGTCCGCAAGGGTTACGAATTCGTCCTGGAGAAATCGGGGAAGTTAAAGAACACCTATGAGCTGGCACTGGCGACCGTCATGCTGTCCCGCATGGGTGATCGCCGCGACCGGCTGCGCATCAAGACATTGGCGGCACGGCTGGTGGCCGGACAGCTGAAATCGGGCGGTTGGACCTACTCGTGTCCAGAAGCCGATGCCGATATCCTGCGAACGCCTCAGAATTTGACCTTAAAAGAGGGTGTGGGAGACAACAGCTGCACTCAGTTTGCGGTCCTGGGATTGTGGGTCGCCTCGCGCACAGGGGTGAACATCGAATATCCGCTACGGGCAGTCTCAGAACGCTTCATCAAGAACCAACGCCCTGACGGTGGCTGGAACTACAATCTGGATGAGAAAGCCGGATCGGGACCGAGCATGACCTGTGCCGGGTTGTTCTGCCTGACCGTTGCGCAAGCGAGCAAGATCAAGGCTGCCAAGAATAAAGACGCGGGAGCAGCCCCCGCCGCCGACACCCCGGCTGCGACCAGCGTGGACGATCCTCCGGTCGAATCGCTACTCGCTCATCCAGTCTTCAAGAAGGGACTCGACCGCACAGGGCAATTTGTGGGAGGCATCGGCAACGGCACGCCCAAATATTTCCTGTGGTCAGTCGAACGTATCGGCGTGTTGCTAGGGCTACAAAAATTGGGAACCACCGACTGGTTCGCCCAAGGAGCCACCGCCCTGCTGGCAACTCAAAAGACTGACGGCGCCTGGCAAGAATCAGGACACGGTGGCGCGCTAGTGGGCACTTCGTTCGCGATTCTCTTCTTACGCAAAGCCAATCTGGGCAGTGATATCTCGCGACTGTTGGAAGGCGAATCTCCCCTGAGCTTCACGATTGTGGGGGCAACTCCCCCGGCCCGATTTAAAACGCTCGAAGAAGCCTTCAAAGCCAGCAAACAAGGCGACACCATTCGCGTAGAAGGTAACGGACCGTTCCCCCTGCAAAGCATCGAACTTAACAAGGACATCACCGTCCAGGCCGGATTCGGCTACAGCCCCGTCTTCAACTTCCAATTGGGAGTCGACCGCCTGGGCATCAAGCGGAAGCCAGAAAAAGACCTCCTCGCCCGGAATGCGTTGAACGTGACTCAGGGCAACGTCACGCTGGAAGGACTAACCATTCAAGTCGATCCCCCCAGTCAACGTGCCAAGATCTCGTGGGGCGGAGTCGCAGTTTCCGGAGGTACGGCGCGGATTCTGAATTGCTCGATCAGTGAAGGCAATCGTGGTGGATACGCCAGTGTGATCTTTTCCGCGCCGGGAAAGCTGATCATTCGTAACAGCGTACTGGCGGGAGGTCGCGCAGGGTTGGAAATTGTTCCGAGTGGGGCTCAAGAGGTGATCCTCGACAACTCTCTGCTGTTTAGCGACAGCGGCGTGCAGATCATTCCTGACCCGGCCGCAAAATCCAATGCTGCGGTCAAGTTGCAACTGCTCCAAGCCACCCTGCAGACTAACAATGCGTTCAACTTTCCGGGCGTCGTAGGACAAATCGATCTGGTCGCTCAGCGATCGGTCTTCCAAGGACGATCGCTGGGACTCAATCTCCTGGCCGGAACAACTAAGCAAGGCCGTTCGTTCCGTGGAACGAAGAATGTGTACGACGTGAAGGACTGGGTGGGAGCCAAAGGACAACGGCTGCCGGAAATCACCAATCAAAAGGCTTGGGCCAAATTCTGGGGGACCGATTCGGACAAGAGTTCCTTCCAGCAAGTAGCCAAATTCTCGGTGACCCATTCCGCCACCGGCTTCGCGCACCTGCTGCAGGTGCAAGATTGGGGTCTGGATCTGCCCGACACCTCCGAACCGATCTTGCTGAAGTCGAATGTCGGGATCGATCCATACTTCACCGGCTCTGGCCGTACGTTCGATCAATACCGGGATTCAGTGGGCTATAACGGCTGGCTGAAAGGCGACCTGGAACTCGATTCCGAAGTGGCGTACGCCGACGCGGCCCCCGCCAAACCCAGCACGCCCAAAAAATCGAAAAAGTAAAACGGAAAAACACGGATCGGGTCAGCGTTTGTTGGTGTTCTTAAACGACGCCGACCTTATCCAAATTTGTGTTGTTAGGAATGGGGTGGAATGCACTTCCCTGCTGTCATTTCCGTGTTCGATCGGTGCGTCATCCGTGGTTAACAACCAGCCGCGTGAAAAATCTCAACCGTGATTGTGGAAACCGGCGATGCGCGTGATGATCGTTAAGGCGGCCAGAAGCTGGCAGATCCAACAAAACAGCCAGCGCCGTCGAGCCTCTCGGAAACCTGGCTCGTTCGTGCCGATCATCACTTCCCAGCCGCTGCCCGCTGACCAGATGATCCAGGGCATCAGGAACACCCACAATCGAGCCGCCTCGCCCATGTTCTTGCCGGTCAGCCACAACAGCGACCATGTCAGCAGACTCATCCACAAGGGCCCAGAGGTGGCCGCGCGGGGATTCTTCCTCACGAGGAACACACTCGACACAGCGAGAACCATCAGCGGCAACCCCGCAGCCAGGCATAGCTCCAGCGGATTGACCAGCAGCCACTTCCAATACGTCCGCGGGAACTGAGTATAAAACCCGGCATGGTTGCGATAGTTCCCGCTCCAGACCTCCGGCAGATTGCAGCCGGTCGTTAAGGCAAAGACAGCCGTCAGCGTGACGAACCCCACCGCTCCGGCTGCCAGACCACGTACCAATCGCCCCGTCGCTTGAGGATGCCGATCCTCCGGCCGACACAACCAGAGGTTCCAGACGGTCATGAGTCCCGCCAGACAGGCCACCGGCAGCAGCGCCAGACTGAGCGTCATCCCCAGCCAAAAGGTGCAACCTGCGGCGAGACATAACAGCAGCGAATTCTTGCGAAGCCCGTGTAGCCAAAGTGCCACGACCAGGCAGCCCAGAAACGGGAAGCAGGTATCAGACTTCGGTGAGAAAATCGTCACTGCGGGGACGAGGGGCCAGAAGGCCGCCAATTGCCAACTCGTGAGGCGACGCTGATTCAAACGGAGCAGACTATATAAAGGGAGCACCGTGGCGGCGGCACACGCTTGCATCACTATCGCGGCCAGCCACAGCACACAACGGTCCAGCTCGGTCAGCGGCGTCGGAGTCTGCAGACTGGCTCCCGCAATAATCCGAAACGCCTCACGCAGATCGGGCGGCTGCGTTGCCAACAACAATTGACGCAAGCCGCTGGACTGACTGCAAACCCACATCAACCCGCGATAGCCCACGATCAGCCCCGGGGGGTGAGTCCCCTGGTGCAGCACGTCTCCCTTTTTGACCTCGTCGCCATAGTGCTGAAGAAACTTCCCCGTGTCACGGACTTTGCGAGCCTCGGTGAAGTACCCGGAGGAACCAGGATAGTAGAGCACCCAGGCCACCTTCGCCGCGCGAAACTCAGCCGGAGCCGCTTCCCGCAGACCGCTCAACATCCCGAAGCTGACAACAAACAACCCGCTCAGCCAGGCAATCCGCCCGAGGCGTGAAGCCGTCTCAATCCGCGCACTGCCGATCCACACACCCACCGCGAATACGACCGCCCAGGCACAGGCCGGCAAGAAGGAAAACCAGAAATCATCCGCCAGCGGACTGCGAGTCCACGTCCATTCCCCCGGCACGCCCAACGGAATTGACGTGCCCCAGATCAAAAGAAACCCAGCAATCACTGCACAAACCAGCTTCACTGAGAATTCCTTCGTGGATCAGAGGCAATCGGGACGCTCAGGCAACGGTGGGGCTAGAACGCTTTCACCTAAGGTATTCATGTGGGAAGAATTGCACCACGGAGTCACGGAGAGCACTGAGAAGAAAATTCACGAAGAGGGAGTTTTTAGCCACGGATTAACACAGATGAAACACGGAGTAAATCATCCTCTGTTTGTGGTATCTCGTGATGCCAATTGAAGACTTCAATCGCCGGACAATGTCGGCAAGTGTTGTCCCAATCCGTGTTTGATCCGTGTCAATCCGTGGCTAAAAACTCTTCTTCATGAC
>JAZKFE010000363.1:0-15748 GCA_040386595.1 Planctomycetota bacterium
ATGAAGTCGGCCGCTTGGATCAGCGACTCCGGCGTCCCCGTGTCAAGCCACGCCATTCCGCGGCCAAAAACTTGGACGCGCAGATTTCCCTGTTCTAGATAGGCTCGATTGACGTCGGTGATTTCGAGTTCATTGCGGCTGGAAGGCTTCAGCTTCGATGCGATTTCCACGACTTGATTGTCATAGAAATACAACCCGGTCACCGCCAGGTTCGATTTCGGGTTAATTGGTTTTTCTTCGATGCTGATACCCATGCCCTGGGCGTTGAGCTCCACCACGCCATAGCGTCGAGCGTCTTTGACCTGATAGGCAAACACGGTGGCTCCCGAGGTTTGTCTGGCTGCTGCTTGAAGAATGCCGGTCATCCCGTGGCCATAAAAAATATTGTCCCCCAGGATGAGCGCCACGCTGTCTGATCCAATAAAGTCACGGCCGACAATGAAAGCCTGAGCCAGTCCTTCGGGTTTGGGTTGCACGGCATAGGTGATGGAAATCCCCAGGCGACTGCCATCCTCCAACAGACGCTCAAACCCGCCGATATCCTCGGGGGTAGAGATCACCAGGACATCCCGAATCCCGGCCAGCATCAGCACGGACAGCGGATAGTAAATCATCGGCTTGTCGTAGACTGGCAGTAACTGTTTACTAATCGCTGTGGTCATCGGATAAAGCCGGGTACCGCTGCCACCGGCCAGGATGATGCCTTTGTGAAGGGGAGGTTTCACGACGATGGAGTGTGGTGGCATAATATGCACCTTGGCGTTGATTGAGATAGGAAAGGTGAGACTGAGATGTGGTCGCGTGAGAAGGCTAACATGGCAGGCAGATCGCGGTGCCAAAGCCACGGCGAGGGCTTTGAACACTGATAGATATAGTATACTTTTTCATACAGTGAAGTGTTAGCAAATCCCGTGTTTTTTCGAGATAATCGGGATTAATTGCCACCAATATTTTTCAGTTGGTCTCTCCGTCGAAATCACATCTCTGGAAGGCACGGCGAGTGTGGCGTGCGACTGCGGTTAGACATTGAAATCAGTGGTTGCCTGCAACCTGGATTGACAGAATGCACGTTCAGAAATCCGACATATTTTCACCTCGCAGGAACGCCCAGGTTGCTCGCAGACATCCCTTTCCACATTGCTGTTGAGCGTTTGGGAGCAAGTGCTGAACGGCATGGTGATCTCGTTGCTCGCCGCGGCGGCGTTTTCGAGAAAGAAAAGGAGGTATTCTACTTCATTGCCGTCTGGCGAATGGTTACGCTAGTCGCATGGCGCGCTACACGAGCTTTGAAGGGCGGATAGCCGAACTGCCAGCTCTGCGCCAGAGTGTGATTTGGGGAACCTCGTGGGGCCGGGAATCGTGGAGTAGCTCACGGCCCAAGAACTGGGACGGAAATCGAGTCTTCGCTCTCCAGGCAGGTTCCAAAAGTAGAATGTCCTCTGTTTCTCACTTGAGAAAGCTCCAATGCGACCGACAAATCGGAGACATCGTGACGCGGATTAAATATCTCTCTCCGATACTTGGAAGCACGCACATCACCCTGATCCTATTAGGATTATTTGGGTTCACGTTTATGCAAAGCTGGCTCACGCTGGCCAAGGAATTGGCAACTCGCGCAGAGCTGGACACGCTGGATCGTCTTCCAGGGCCGGAACAGTTGATAACACTCAGCAAACAGAGCCAAATTTCCTATCTGGAGACAGATTCCCGTGAGCTTGCAAAATCCTGGAAAAAAATAACCGGCCAACAACTCGACGTATCATCGACCAAGATCATCGCCGAATCATCGTTATGGAAATACGGTAGTGATCGTTCCATTCGGGGGCTGTGCCATAATGTTGCCCTCTGCTACCACTCGATTCATCGTATGGGTGGCGAAAGTATTCTTGATGCATGGGTGAAAAGTACTGCTCATCAATTGAACTCGCATTCGCTCGCAGCATCCGACACGAATCCCGTAATACAGTTAGCAGCAATCAATGTTGTTCAAGGTGTTGTCGATCGAACGTCAACGAGGATTATCAAAACCAACGATCGAATGGAAATGTCGTTTGTCCTGACTTTTTTTCAGAATCAAGGAGGTCGCAAACGAAAAGTACATCAGGTTGTCATGGATTCGTCGCTGGTAGATGATTTTCCTAATGGAACGGGTGCATTCGACAGATCTCAGTTTCTCCGAGGATTTAGATACTCGACTATTCTCAAGTTAAAAAACTTGGGCTTAAATTCAGCTTTTCCGAATCTGAGTGAGAGCGAATTGTCGTGTACTCCAACGGTGATTCGTGACGACAAGACACACCGCATTCAAGAACTTGACGGCAGAGTTGACATATTTGGATTGCAAGTTCAGGTCGGGACGTGCCGCATGCTGCTTGTCGCGGGAGTGCTGCTTTGCTTTGCATTCTCTCTATCGCAGTTGGAGCATGCTCGCAAGCTTCCGCCGGGTGGGCGTCGCTCGCTGTTGCAATCACGATTTCTCGGATTTCATCTTGAACTTTCCAGCTCAGTTTTATATTTGACGTCGTTCCTCGTGTTACCTTTTGCCGGAATCATGAGCGCTTACATTGGTCCGTTCTTCATCTCTGTCATGATCAACGGTCAATACATTGATGGAGCATTTGGGCCACATTTCGACTCCTCATCGGGGGAAATCTGGTTCGTCTATATTGCGGCATTTTCATCCGCATATCTGGCTGTCAAATCGGCCAGGGAAGTTCGTCAGATTGTCATTGAAGCTGGCGGCACCCCGGTGATATACAACTATCTACAAAACTATGTTTATTTCGTTGTGCTTCTCGCTCCGGTCTTTTATATCACGCTCACATTGGATTCTGTTTTCCTGACCGGTTCAGACTCGTACGAGACGTGGGTGAGATTTGCCGTCCTTTTTGTCCATGCGGAAGTGGCATTTTTGCTAACCAGGAATACGACTCTTTTTCCTTTGTTTCCGAACTTTTATCGCCATTTTTCGAATGCTTGGCATAAACGGCCGGAGAACTATGTCGCACATCGTGTAGAGAAGCAGGGACCGATTCTGTCGTGGCTCAGTGCGAAGGTCTTGTCCAAGTTATTCTGAGAATCGATCAATGAAGATTTTTGGAACGGAGATAGGGGTAGAGAGAACCGATTGACTTCGGTCCCCCGTCCTCCAAACCGGACGGGCGGATCTCCCGCCGGGTGCCCCAAGTTGCTCGCAACTTAGGTTGACAGGAGGCCTGTTCGCCACCCGACGGTTTCCAGCAGTTCCGGTTACATCACAGCCGGTCGATCTGCGTGCAATTCGACGCCGGCTCACTTATTTTCTGAGCATCAGCGACAAACGCCGCTTGTTCTCTGGCAAGCATTACGCCTGCTTTCCGACGCTCTCCTCTGCTGGGAAAATGCGTATGCTTCGCCGTCGTGCCGGATCGCGTACACGTTCTGGCGTGGCCTACCCGCCCCGCAGGACCTACGACGGCTCGTTCACGTCAGGAAGCGGATGAGTCGCATCGCGACCAGCAAGTGACACTCCCAACGCACGCCGATTTGCATTGAAGACTTCGCCCCGAGGACAGATTCTGTCAGCGAAATCCAACGGCCTTCAACTGATATTCGGCAAACAAGCCCCAAGAGCAGCCAGAAGATACACCCCTGAATCCACAGCGTACAGGGATAGTACCGCGGGCTGGCGACTGGCGGCGCAGTTCAGCACCATGGTATGCGCAGCATAGACTAGTTGGAGAACCGATCAGCAGGATTGAAGTCAAGCCAGCAGTTGATTGGACCTCGTCCTGCTGAGGCATCCCGTAAACCCAGATTGTGAGCAATCTAGGCCACCCCGCGATGGGAACCACCGATAACGACTTCTGAGCCTTTTTTTCGGCTTTATCAGATTATCACGCCCAACTGTTGCAACGCAATCATTTACAGTGTCGAATAACGGGGAGCGGAGACCTCAAATATCAGGAGCACTTCAGATGGTCGCGTTTTGCATCATTGCCGCAGCACTCATGCAGGAACCCAACGCTAAAGTCCCGAGCGTCGAAGCATTGAAGATGTGCGAGGCGGTTTACAAGTTACGACAAGACAATATCGCCGTACTTGAACAACGGATTCAGGACCTGAAGACCGAATACGCCTGGAACGAACTATCACCAAAAGCCAGGGAGAGGATTGAAAAGCCGCGTCGGAATAGGCTTCTGCAGGCCAAAAAGGATCGGTCACCGCCTTGGCCCAGATCGTCTCCTCTGGATGCAAAGGTCGGAGACGTGTTTCACCTCGACAGTGTCATCACCCTCGACAACCCCAACAAGGATTTTAACAACGATTGGCACAGGGACCGCTTAATGGGTCCTTCATCGATTCTCGCTCTGGGATCAACGAAACGTCCCAAAACTGCGCCACTGGACACTAGAATTGTCATTGAAGGGTTGAAGAAGAACGAGATTCCCGACAAACGTTACGGAGAGATGGTGTTGACTGGCTTGTGGATTCGTATCGAAGATCTCGCCGTGGATGGCACAAAATGTATCCGTATTCGACGCTGGTCCTATGATGCTGAGACCCGCGACCTGTGGCCGAGTTTTCTGGCAGACAAGGAAAAGGCCGACAAGAAAGACTAAGATGCTGGGTGGCTTATCCTCTAAGTGTGAGTGACAAGCGTAGCGACATTGCTGCCCCGTGATCTGTCTTCTTGGTAACGTTCTCGGTTTCGGTCTATCGTCGCCGGAGATTGCTCAATTTCGATCGCCCCAAACGAATCGTCCTGAGAATTTTGAAAGATCTGCTTGATCCCACACAGGGAAAAGGGATGGGCTTCGGCCTGCTGCCGGATCACGTACACGTTCTGGCGTGGCCTGCCCTGCCCGACCCGCTGGACCTACGGCGGGTCATTCCCGCCTGGAAGCAAATAAGTCGCATCGCAACCAGCAAATGAAACTCCAACCGCACGCCTCTTTGTATCGAAGACGTCGCCCCAGAGGACAGATTCTGCCGACCGAAACCTTACTGCTTTCACCCAATACTCGGCAAACAAGCCCCAAGAGCAGCCAGAAGACACACCCCTGAATCCACAGCGCACAGAGGTAGCGCCACGGGCTGTCGACTAGCGGCGTAGCTCCGCACCATGGGCTGTGCAGCAGAGACCAGTTGGGGAGCCGATCAGCTGGATTGAAGTTAATCGAGCAGGTGATTGGACCTCGCGCTGCTGATTGCGTCCCGTAGATCCAAGTTGCGAGCAACCTAGGCCCTCCTGCGGGGTGGTTGCTTGCAACCCAGCAACCACCCCGCGAAATTAAAGCATCCCTAGTCGGCTGGCGACAAGGAGTGTCAGAACTCTTAGTTCAGTTTCTTCTTTCTTGGTGGTGGCATACTCTGCTTTGCCTTCGACTGTAAAAGTTCCTTCCGTCACCTCAAGAAGGTATTTCGAGTAAGGAACCAGGGAGTCACCATCACCTGGTTGGCCTAAAGCATCGCCACCGTCGCTATACAGAGATAATTCCGCGGCTCGCGACGAAACTTTAGGCCCTTCATCTTGTGCGATCTTGGAGTTGTCTGGTTCCTTATCGTCAAATCCCACTGCATTCCAGAACTTCACGGCCACGGTTTCGAACTCAACGCACTTGACTTCGAAGTCCCTGAATCGCTCGAACTCCTGATGAGCAACTGCTGTGGCGGCATTAGTAGAAAAAAACGAGCCGTAACGCCTACTCCAGGCCAATCGCGGAGGAGCCATCATGATCATACCCGATAGCTTGTCCCTCGCCGCCACTCGGTCTTCGAATGCTAACTTGCCAGTTTCGACTGGCTTTTTGTCGGGACCCGCTTTCATTTCCTTCTTCAATACACCTTTCACCTTTTCCACGACTAGAACTTCATCAATATTCTGTGTTAGCCGCGGAGCAATATCAAAAGCGCCTGGGTGTCCCAGGTACCAGACTGCCCTGGAGTAAATTGCATCGTTCAGTCGAAAAGCCGCCAAAGGAGCAGTCGATCCATTCAGCCAGACACTTTCCTTCAACTCTTGATCAAAGCTGCGGAACGCTTCGAAGATAATGAAAGCCTGTTGATAGCGACGTAACTGTGCCTCGCGTACCTTTTGTACTGCCAGGTCGACCTTTTCACGTTTCCAACCAGCTCGCAGGTCCGATGCATTTTTCTCAGTCGGATTCCACATTTGGATATCAGCAATTTCAGCGTCATCGTCGGGTACCGTGAGTGCCACAAGCTTCTTCTTTTCTTCTTTTACTTTGAGGTCAGCGATGTTCGCCGTGAGCTTTTCGAACCAATACTTCGCTTCGGCATCGCATTTGACAAGTGAGGTGTAAGCGGGACCAACTCGTTTCATTAACTTCGCGACAGCACTATTGAAATCGAGAATATGCTTGAGTTCCGCGAATCGAAGCTCACCCGTGGCAAGAATCTTAGCCATCTCAGAATTCGAAACCTGCAGCGCTCCACCTAATGCCGTGATGGTCGCGTGCGGAACGCCATCTGAACCGTGAATTTCGTCGTGCAATTTGAGCGTCACATTGTCCGGCAAAGGGCTCATCAAATAAGCGGCCAAATAGTTATGGGCGAGAGGTAGCAGGGCGAATTTGGGGGCCGCTTTCGCTGGCCGCTGATCTGCTTGCGATGTTTGCCCCTTCTTGGCTATTGGTGGGGCGTTGTTTGATAGCGCTTTGTCAACCGCCAACATGCACAAACGAGCCGCCTCATACTCACTCCTACGAGTACTCCCGGTGTTCCATGAAATGAATGCCTGCAGCGCCAAAATGTCTGGATCCTCTGGAAGAGAACTCTCTGCTTGACCTACCAGCTGCATCACTTCCGTCAGTCCTTGCGGAGATTGGACGCAACCGGGACGCGTCAAAATCTGCTGCATCAAATCCGCTTTTAGCCGTAATCCTAATGCCGGATCATTCCCTTCGGCATCGGCACTGAGAAGCTGAAGCTGCGCGGCATAATACTTTGCCCTGCGGAAATCGAACGCCGAAATGCTTTCTTCGTATCGCTCTCGATTTGATTTAACGAGATTGGCAATTTGGCGCTCTTCGATGTGTCTCCCATCTACAGAGGGCGCGATTGCTCCGAAAATCAGGAACACGATGCAGATCGCAAATGAAGCGACTAAACATTGGACCACAATTCCCGGAAGGATTGCGCTGGTAAAAACAGCGAGTTTCTCTTTAAAGTGTTTCGGAACCGACAGCACTCCCCACCGCTTCTGAACCAGAACGTATACGCGCCAGATGAAAAAAATGACCAGTACCATGACCGAGACGAGCTTGACGAAAGTGAACAAACTGTATTCAAAATGAGTCACTACTGAATCAATTGACGCCCCGGCTTTTGTCGCAATTAGGTCGACGTTTCCGATTCTTCTTTCCGCGATTTCATCCAATTGCTCGATTCGGTTCTCAAGGACCTGGTCGACCTCGTTGATCGCCCCGAGTAATACAAGGCCGACTTGAGCAACCCTGGCTTCCAGCATTTGATCTGTCGATGCAATCGCACCTTGCAGTGTCATATCGATCTGATCCAGTCGCTGCTCCGCGATTGTATTAAACTCACTGAGTCTGATTGCTGAAATCCGATCTGCCTCCAACAGCGAGTTGGTCGCGATCTGATCGATCCCGCTGGTCAACTGATAGATCCTCGCCTCCATTGATTTATCAAGTTGCGTCAGGCGCGCCTTTGCAGCACCATCGGCTTTGGAAATAGCCAAATCGATGTCTTGCTTGAGCCGGGTGTCAATATCCGCGATGAGTCGGTGCCCGGCGTCTTCCGCGCTGCGAATGCTCGGTTTCGTTGCCGCATTGAGTAACCCTCCTGCCGGAGCGCCAATGACGCTTCCGGCCTCTGACAGCCCGCTCTTAACGGTTTTTAAGGGGTTCCACCCTGCGTTTCCGACCGGCGCGGCGATCGAAAGCAATAGAAACAACAGAGGAATCACAACTATTCCGACTCGGTGACGCATGAATGCTTGCCCTGGGGTTTGAGGTGGGTTGGCAACGCTCGCTGTTCAGAGTTAGACTCTTGTACCAGTGCC
The DNA here is from genome assembly GCA_040386595.1 of Planctomycetota bacterium. Lineage (GTDB taxonomy): Bacteria > Planctomycetota > Planctomycetia > Planctomycetales > Planctomycetaceae > JAKFVC01. Next base: position 8,030 of record JAZKFE010000363.1, read on the forward strand.
AAGCCTGTAACTCAATAGTCAATGGGGTCGCTGTCGTCATGTCCTGGCGAGGCACAGGAAAGATTGTGGGGGAGCCCCCGAAAGGCTACGATCAAGTCGGGAGATGAGCCTGCCCACGTGAGTTTGCGAACTGGAGTTTTCAGGTTGTAGAACGAGGTGAGTAAATGTTCCAAGAGGGATTTTGTACGCTGTTACGCCGAGACTTCCTTCGAGCGGGGCTGACGCCCGCGGTGATGTTATCTTGGCACTCGTTTGCATCGGCCTTGGAACCGGATCACGATCAGCGATACGGCGACTATGTCGATCCGGAATCGCGGACAATTTTGCGACTCACCGGTGGCAGCTGGGATGAAAATCCATTTGGCGACGGATGCTGGAGGTCTTCATGGTTCTACGCGTCGTTGCTTGTGATCTTTGAAAATGACCGTAAGGCTTACGATTCTATCGCGAAGAAGCATGGCGTTTCGATTGACGATGCGTTCCATTTTATCAAGCATTTTTCAGCTCATTGTTCAACGAGTCACGGTTTCAAGTTATGGAAGCATGACAAGCCTTTTACCAGAGATCAGCTGGCGCCGTTGCTTTACCTGCTGGCTTGTATCAGGAAATTTGGCGATTCAAATGAGGCACGCGAGGCAGCGAAGAAGATTGTGAAGGATCTGAGCGAGCACGAGGAACACGGTCGAAAACTATCCGACAAGCATGGAGAGATTGGGCCCAATCTCGGCTTTTTGATTCATTCGCTGTGCGATAGTTACGGAGTGGTCTACAGGTACAAAAGTCATGATCAGTTTTATGCAGCCGCAGTACCGGAAGCGGCAAGAAGAAGTGCGCTGAATGTCAAGTTGCAGGCCGACAATCAGCTGCGTCGTATCATGGGACGAGACCCCAAGTCCCTGCACGAGGTCGATCCTGAAAAGATTGCGCGTGAGTGGCACCGAGATTATCTTCAATTCTGCTTTGAGACGTCGCTTCAAGTATTCAACGCAACCGCGGATTACGAAGGGACTGGAAAGCGAGAATTCAAAGTTGGTGGTAAGACGTTTGACTTTGGATTAGATCAGGCCGTAAACGGATATAGCGTCTTCAACGGTTTGGCCCAACTCAGTCTGCTTAGAGTGCTGCACGGCAATATTGATAAGGATATCAAATCTTGGCGTGGCATGCTGTCAAAGCCGGCTCGGAACAAGTGGGGGCCGGCATTTGAGTTAGTTGCAGGTACGCCTATTAATCAGAAGGAAATTGAATCGTACGCTGGCCGACACATTTCTCGTGACCTCGATAACGACATTGTTATGGCTCAACGGCCAAAGAAGTATATGGACGGCACCTTTCCGCCGTCGGTTAAGCCAGACCGTCACACAAGACTGACGCTAGACTACGTCATACTCAAAGCGCTTAGTTGCCTTTGGGGTTAGCGTAGCCGCAACGAAACGGTGCGCGGGGTGGCTCAGATCGCAAGCAACCATCCCTTTCAAGTTTTTTTTGTCATCGAGATTCAGGAGGCGGTGGGTCGCGTAGTGGTGTCTGCGTTTTCCGCAGGCGCGTTTGGGCGGCGTACGTTTGGGGCCGCGGGAGTGCTTATGAAAGGCGCGCATTCGCTGGGTGCCCCAAGTTGCTCGCAACTTAGGTTTACAGGAGACCTGTTCGCCACCCCGCCTGTTTCTAGCCGCTCCAGTTGTATCGCAGCCGGCCGATCTGCGCACAATTCGACGCCGGCCGACTTATTTTCCGAGCATCAGCGACAAACGTCGCTTGCCCTCTGACCAGCGATACGCCTGCCTTCCGACGCCCTCTGCCTCGCGTCGCCGATCATCGCATGATGTCAATCAGTGCCCGCGAATCGCCCTGGGAATTCTGAACCATCCGCTGCGAACCAATACAGGGACAATGCGTGGGCTTAACCGCCGTGCCGGATCACGTACACGTTCTGGCGTAGCCTGCCCTGCCCGACCCGCTGGACCTACGGCGGGTCATTCCCGTCTGGAAGCGGATGAGTCGCATCGCGACCAGCAAATGACACTCCGACCGCACACCGAATTGCGTTGAAAACTTCGCCCCTAAGGACAGATTCTGCCAGCCAGGATATGACTGCCTTCACCCGATATTCGGCGAACAAGATCCAAGAGCAGCCAGAAGACATGCCCCTGAATCCGCCACTCACAGAGCAAATGCCACAGGCTGCAGCTCAGTACAAATGGTATGTGCAGCAGAAGTCGGTCCGGGAGCCATTTGGGGGGTGGCATGTTAAGTCAGCAGGTGATTGGACCTCGTACCACTTGATTGCATCCCGTAGACCCAGGCTGCGAGCAACCTAGGCCACCCCGCGAGCTGATCGTGAGCATTCTCACAAGTGTCGTAGCCAAAGCCATCGGCTCGAGGCTTACCATGTTGGCCGAGGGCGGCTGGTTGCCTGGCATGGGCGATGCACGGACGATTGGAGCGTTGACCAATCGTCCAGAAAGTATCGTCGGCGCCAAACCACGGCCTAAATTCCATGTTGGCCGCCAGCCGTTCTATCGGCTGGATAGGTTCGCTCTGGCTAACACGAAGGAAGAAGCCGAAAAGCCAAACGCCAAATAGTCATCAAACACAGCCCGGCGGAGTCCGTGTCGTCCGCCGGGCTGTTTTTTTGACAGCTCAACGCCCGGCCAAGTATGACTCTGGCGAGGCTAAACACATATCCTAACCGCGTCACTCCTCTGCAACATCGGAGAAGAATGCTCGAATGAATCGAGGTTTTGAATGTTGCAACTCCACGACTCCATGCAGGCGAATTCGCTTTCGGAGCGATTCGACAAGAGTGTCTGTCATGAACGACGAGAACGTGCCAGACACTGTACCTGTTTCGGTTTTTATCTTGAGCTTTCCGTTAGTCAAATCAACCGCAATCAATACGCCTACCAATGAATCCGGGACTTCCTTGGGATCCTGGCGTCGTTTACGAGTTGCAGTGACCTTTTCAATGAACGATCTCGTTACGGAAATTGGCCTCTTCAGCCCGCCGGCACCTTTGAATCCAACCGGACTAAACTCGATGACTTCTGCTTCTCGCCTAAGGACAATGCCCAAGTTCTCAATCGATTGAACAAGCCCGATTGAAGCGTTTAAATTCTCGTGCTGAGCGTTTTCCATGACGTCCGCAAATCGTTCGACGATTTGACTTCCGGAAAGTTCCTTTTCCTGTCCCTCTGCGTTTACATTCCGAGGAATCTCATTTAACGCTGTGGGAATAACAAAACTGCCCTCGCGAAATGGCTCAATTTGGAGCGTCGAATAGTCAATTATGGATCGATCAACTAACTTCAAATTGGCGAAATCGGCTCGAACTCCATTCACAACTTCGTATGCGATATAAGTTATGATTTTTTGTGTTGTGTCGATTATGTCACGGACAGTGGATGCGCTTAGAGAGTGCGAGCCATCGGTTGGCACAATTCTGATTGGTAGTCTAGGTGCGTAATCGGGCTCTCGTCCAACTGTGAATGTTGAATCAGCCGATGCCTCGTTCCCCTTGATCTTGTTCGCCCAAAACGGCGGGGGGCCGAAATGTGCAAGTAAATTAGACATGGATTGCCTCCAGGATTCGCGTTGCCGCGTCTGGCATAACTTCAAGATAGGCTTGAGTTTTCGTTTTGTCTAAATGTGGATGCGGACCACTTACATCATAACACACTTGTTGAAATACAGGAAATCCAAGCGTGTCTGGCAAGCTGTCGTAAAACTTCATCGCCGGTCCATCGACGTGCAATCCAACAATTCCAGAATAACCCCTGCTGAGGCTTTGAAAAATGGCAAATGCCAGGAGGGGAATTCCCAATCCGTGGAGCTTACGGTTCCAGATTCCGCAGTTTAGGTAACCCGGGAAGGCCGCCAAATGCTCCAGGTAAAGGATGTTCCTCTGGTAGAACTGAGACGGAAAATTTTCTTGAATGTTCACGAATCCAGCGAGTATCCCGGCGTGCCACGCGACAAACTTTTGTCTGGCCGGAATGTTCTGATTGGACCATTCAAGAGGCTTCCAGAGCACCCAGGACGGGCACTCTGCAGCACTGGCTGTGAAGTCATGATGACTGCGGAGCGCTGACGACAACTTTTCCCACACCTTCTTTAAGTAGGTGTTGGACTGCTCACTGGCTGCCTCAAAAGTCAACAACGCCCCCGCGGGCTCGCCGTCAACTTCCGTCAATGCGGAAAATTGATAATCGGCAATAGAAGCCTCGGTCATAACTGCTCCAAATGGACAGAAGAATCCCCAAAGCCTACTGACTGCGGCCGATGCATGCAAGCGTACAGTTTTCCGCACAGCTCGTACGGTGCCGTATTCTGAATGCATATACGGCTTGGGGGGAACTCCCGAGCACAAAGTGAAGTACCCGAAATCCGGTGCCTATAGGTCCAAGGCCAAAAAGTCCCTACTAAGGCGACTCGGGAAGAGGTGTTTTGCTCGCGGTTGTGGGGCACAACCAAAACAGGTGTTTTTTGGCTCTTTTTGGCTATGTCGCGAGACGCCAAGGAGAAGTGTTTCGTTTGTTGAAATCCAGTGTTTTATCACGTATCGTGAAAAAATTGGTTCAAAATTATGAGTTTGCTGCTCTAACCGATTGAGCTACGGCCCCTTAGTTGGGGAAAAATGTCAGGTTGGTGAGGGGTGTCGTGGATTTGCCTAAGTGGCATCTACAACCGATTTACCCGGGATTTCGGACTTGCCTACTCGCATCAAATCGGGAACTCCGTATCCGAACTTTCTGCAAACGGTATATTTGATTGGACAATGATCCTCAACGAACAGACAAAAGCCCCCTGACTTTGGTTCATGGCCGATCCAGAACCCGGGTTGTGAAAGTATGTCTAGCAGAGGGACGATCTGCTAGCCGGGCGGAAACCAAAACCGTACGCTCCGCCAATGCCACCTTCGCATTGAACTCCACTCTATGAACCTTGCGACTCTTCGCCACCAACCCATCCCAGAAAATCAGATACGAAATTCCACCTTATTCCCTGATCCACTTTTCCGGGGCCACTGTAGTGAGAAGGGCTGACCTGCGTTCCCGAAGGGACCACGAAAGAACTCGCTGGGTGGCACTGCGTTGCGACTGTACTTGGTCGCTACGCGGTGTTTTCGTTACGCGTGCCCCCCTGGTCTCACCGCCGAGGTTGGAGTCGCGGTCCATATCTCGCCCAACTTGACTCGACCTGAGGCAACAGAGACTTTCGGACTGCGCTCGGACTGTGTCTTGTTGATGCCGGTCGGGATCGTGGACGAACTCGCATTGCTACTCGTGGGGAACCTCACTTTCTGATGTTTTTAGGTTCGGGCGGCGCGGTTCGGCGCGAACTTGAAGTCGACAGTTCTGCGGCACCTCTGTCGTGCTTCGGGAGGCTGGCTCGCTCGCGGAAATACTGCTTAACGACTGGGTACCATCGTGAAACAGTGGCACGACCTCGGGTTTTGCATTTACATTCAGTGCCTCCCCCCTGCCCGTTGATGGCGGCCGCTCTAGGGGGTGGCTTCTGTAGAGCCCGGGTTGCGAGCGATCTGGGTTGCCCCGCGGCGACGGGGGGGATGTTGCCCCATTCATGCTTGCTGGTGACGTACGTCATTGCCGACGTACGGTGTTTCGGAATTGCGATTTGCACTGGCTGCAAATCTCTCCGTCATCGAAATCACTGGCCTTTCGCACATCTCTCATTCCGATTCCTCGTTGGCATTGACAAAAACTCTGCAAGACCACATCCTATCACTCCAATCACTTTCCCAAACACGAGAATACACATTCTCAAACAATAGAACAAGCTGAAAGAGTGCCCGAGGTGTGTCATTTTCATGAAGGATGGGGATTGTCCGCAGGGGGCTCGATGGCAAACGTGGCGACTTCAGTTCCCAGGAGCTCGTGAACGGAAGCCTTTATTTTAACACATCTTGCGTTTCACACCCGGTGAAATTTGGAACTCGCGTGGATTGCGGTCGAATGCTGGTATTTGCCACAAGACATAGAGTCAACATGGCCCCTTTTAGGGGCGACGAGGCAAGCTCGGACCGGCAATGTGGCGTTTGATGCCTGTTTGTCTGAGGAATTGATGGAGGGAATTGTTCGTGCCTGATGGCCAGGAAGAGATCGACCAAATCACTCGCGACGTCGACACCGTGATCGACCAAGCCGACGAGTTGATACGCCGCAGCACCAAGATCAGAAAGAGCAGTCAGTCGCAGAATGAGGATGAGCACAGCGATGGAGAGTTTTTTAATTCAGAAGGTGATTCGGTTTGCTTCCACGAGGAGGCTGGTCCAGGCGGCGGTCCCGTCTGCGGTACGGACGACTTCTGGAGCGCCGGGGGGAATGAAATCGGAGTTGCAACTCGCACCGCAAGACAGCGACTACGACCTGATATTCGGTGGTTGGGCTGACGTTGGCGTGTAGCTCGACGGGCTAGAAGTAGGCATTCTGTGACTGCATAGGAATCAACCAACAACCGCCGCATGTCGACGGGATGCAGATTGCCGAGTTGTGCGGGTTTTAAAAAATTGTCGAAGTCCAAATTGCCAGGGACCGAAGGTCAGCGACGCAAGCCGGGGACTAAACCGCAGGATGTGCCGGAGATCAAGATTGCAGATCGAGGGAATGTGCCATGGTGGGCCGTAGTAAAAAACTCCCAATCAATCCCGAGCTGGCCGCATTGCGGGCGGCACCGGCTGAAGGTCTGTCTCCTGGGACTGAGCGGACCGAGGAAGTCGGGGCTCAGGCCGTCGCCAGGGGCAAAGTGAACAAGGGACGGTGGCTTGGCGCTGGTGAGGCCCGGGTCTTCGTTCCCAATGGCGAGATTGTCGAGGAGATTCGCGCGTTGCTGGCCGACTCGTGGACTCCCGGCGATATCAAACGGGCATTGGCTTGCAAATTCGGTGGCAACGGGGCGTCGTTTGCCAAGCATATTGCTCACGCGCGACAGAGAAACCTCGCCACGCTGGCCCGCAAGCCCGAGGAAGCGAAGTCGGACAGCGTGCAGCAGTGGCAACAATTGCTCACGGAAGAGCGTCAGAAGCGAGCCCAGGCCAGCGCGGATGTGGAGGCGGCGAAGGTCAAGCTGGAGACAGCCTATGCAGCTTACGACGACGCCACTCCCGCAGACTATAAGATTGCCCGAGATCGATTGGATGTAGCAGTGAGTGCCTTGGAACGAGCCGAAAAATTGCTGGCCGCAACCAAGCACAGTATGGCTCAGTATCAGCACACCATCGACCAGATTCTCGGGAACCTGTCCCCCATCGAATACAAGGACGCCAACGAGAAGAAGTCTGAGTTGGCGAATCCCACTGAACCGCTGACCGAGAAAGAATCGAATGCCAAGCTGCAGCAGCTGCTGGGCAAGATTCGTGGCGAGATCCCAGCGGAAGTTTCCACCCCTTCGGCGAATTGAGTCATCATGGACCACAAGCCAGATCCAGCAACATCCGCCAAAAACAAAGCCCGCGAGCTCTACGCCGCTGCCTGGGGCGACTTCTGCGGCACGTTCTACGATGACGAACGGGTTCAGGCCGAAGCCAACATGCGACTGACTCGGCAACGTCTGTACGACATATATCACGTCGAAATCGGTGAGAACTTCTTGGCCAATCTGCCGGGCTATCTGAACTACATGCACATTTACAGCAGCAACACCAAACGGTTTCACTGGGATTGAGGTAGCTGTGGGTGACCGATCCCCCGCCGCAGGGTTTAA
>JAZKFE010000364.1:0-9269 GCA_040386595.1 Planctomycetota bacterium
CGCGACCACTGCCAGGCGAATCGGTTCCGATTTTCCCAGCAAGACGCGGCCAATATTCGCTTCCAAGGCCGCAATCATTTGGTGCGTGTCAGACACGTGGAACTCCCGTTAGCGACGGTCCGCAGTCATCAGTCCACCGCCCAATCGCGGTCGCTCACTGACCCCGCAGAATTGATTTGGAGAAGTATTACTGACTCACTTTTACACTGACCGGCCCACAACAGACCCGACCATTCCTGTTTCCGGACTGGACGCAGTGGCATACAACTTACGAGGAATTCGCCCGGCGAGATAGGCCGAACGACCCGCCCGTACACCATCTCGCATCGCCTGAGCCATCAACAACGGATCGCGAGCACCCGCGATTCCCGTATTCAATAAGACTCCATCACACCCCAACTCCATCGCCACCGCCACATCGCTGGCCGTGCCGACACCCGCATCGACAATCACGGGGTAGGTGGGGTCGCCGTCCTTCAAATACTCCAGACAGATCCGAATATTGTTGGGATTCAAGATCCCCTGTCCGCTGCCAATCGGGCTACCCGCAGGCATGACGGATGTCGCCCCGGCTTGCTTGAGCCGCCGGGCGGTCATCGGGTCGTCAGTCGTATAACACAGAACCTGAAACCCATCTGCCACAAGCTTTTCGGTCGCCTGCAGAGTCGCAATCGGATCGGGGAGCAGGGTCTTGGTATCGCCCAAAACTTCGAGCTTCACCCAATTCGCGCCGGGATTTTCCAGCCCTTCCAGGATCTCGCGGCCTAACCGTGCGACCCGAACAGCCTCATCGGCAGTGAAGCATCCCGCCGTATTTGGCAGGATGGTGTACCGCGACAAGTCGATGAAATCGAGGATGTTCCGACCATCCTTGTCGACCAGCCGTTCACGGCGAATGGCGACAGTAATGACGTCGGCTTCGCTGACGGCCAGACAATCCTGCATCAACTCGTAGGTGGCATACTTGCCGGTCCCCACAATGAGCCGTGAGTTCAAGCAGTGCGAACCCAGCTGCAAGGAAACGTCGGAAGGCAGAGTTGTCACCATCGAGATTTATCCTCCACCCACAAGTGTCACGATTTCGATTTCGTCGTGTGGCGAAAGGACACACTCGGCATGTCGTGAGCGGGGAATCAGTTCCAAATTCCGCTCGACAGCCAAGTAGCGTGGTTCTTTACCCAAGACACGCAAAAGCCCCGCAACCGTCGTTCCTTCGGGAACTGACTGCGGCTCACCGTTGATCGTGACTTGAATATCCACCGTTTCTCGCCTCAAAAAAGTTCTGGACAACTCAGTTTAGGTCGCCGACTCGGCAGAGTCAAGCAGCGCGTTTTTTCGTTTAAGGTACTTTCGTAGCTTGAGTTACGCTGACGTGACACCACTTCGAAGAGCTGAATGTGAAGGACGCGATCCGAGTGACTGGAAACTGTGTTGGTACCTGTTATCATGTTGACAACACTAGCGAGTGATTCGCTGATGAGGATGATTTTGCGATGAACCAAACGACTTGGATGAAATGGGAACAAGTTCCCTGGTTGTCTCGTTCAGAACTGGCTGGATCGCTGCTGCGGCTGTGTGATCGCCTGCTCGAACTGGCGGTTGCGGCCGAGAATTCCGCCGTCTTTCTGCGAGATGAGCTGCCCGACATTGCCAACGAATTTTCGGTGCAATGGGCCGGGGTGATGAAGCGAACTCCCGAATGGAAGGTCGTCACGGAGTTTGGCCGACGCTCGATTCCGGAACTTCCCTATCAGTTCTTGTCCGAATCGCTCGATCGCGACGCCACCGGGCTGTATGCGATGGAGGCGGTGGGCAACACGCTGATGTCGATCCCCTTGCCTAAATCGGGGACTGCCGGGCAAGCACTGGTACTGGTCGGCAAGTCGTTGACGGCGGATTTGCTGCCGCATGCGGTAGTCACGGGACGCATCTTGTCGACCGGCCTACGGGCCACTCAAGAACGGGCCCGGGGAACGCAACGCATTTCGCAACTCAAGGCGACGTTGAAGATTGCGTCGCACTTTGCCACTGCGCCGGACTCCCGATCGCTGTTGGAGTTGATCGCCCAGGAAGCCACGCGACTCCTGGGTACCGATCGCGCCAGTATTTTCATCTGGGACAAAGAACAGAAAGAGCTCGTCGCGTGTCCGGCACTGGGGGTTGAAGGGGGCGAATTGCGTCTGCCTGATCACCTGGGAATTGTGGGCGAAGTCGTGCAGACGGGCAGGGCCATCCGTGTCGACGATGCCTACAACGACAGCCGGTTCAACAAGGACGTCGACGTCAAAACGGGTTACAAGACCCGCAATCTCCTGTGCGTGCCGTTGCTGGATGGCAAAGAGAAACGCATCGGGGCATTCGAAGTCATCAACCGTAAGGAAGGTGATTTCAATGACGACGATGAAGACACGCTGAAGGAATTGGGCATTCAGGCTGCGATTGCTCTGCAGAACACGCAAGAGCGAGAACACCTCTCACGCCGCCATCGGCAGCTGACAGATCAAGTCACGCAAGGGGTCCGCATCGTCGGCGAAAGCCAGGCTGTCCGGGCAATTCGCGACACCATCGGCCGGTTGGCTACGAACGATCTGGCCGTATTGATTGTGGGTGAAAGCGGTACCGGTAAAGAGGTTGTCGCGCAGTCCTTGCACTATCAGGGGTCGCGCCGCGAGCAGCCCTTTATTGCGGTGAATTGTGCCGCGATGCCCGATTCGCTGCTGGAAAGCGAATTATTTGGCCATGAACGGGGTGCGTTTACTGACGCTCGGGAAACCCGTCACGGCAAGTTTGAAGCCGCCAATGGAGGGACGTTGTTCCTCGACGAAATTGGCGACATGAGCCCCAACGGTCAGGCCAAACTGCTGCGAGTTCTCGAACAAAAGGTGATCACTCGCGTCGGCGGGACGCAGAATATCACCGTTAACGTACGAGTTGTCGCCGCGACAAACGCCAACTTGGCGGACGCGATCCGCGCCAAAAAGTTCCGCGAAGACCTCTACTACCGGCTGAACGTCGTTAAGCTGAACCTGCCCCCGCTGCGTGACCGTCCGGAAGACATTCTGCTGCTGGCCGACCACTTCCTGCAGTCCTTCTGCCGGCAAGCCAACCGCCGGCCGCTGTTGATGTCCACCGAGGCCCGTCAGCGGCTGCAATCGCACAATTGGCCCGGAAATATCCGCGAGTTGCGCAACTTGATGGAACGAATTGCCTTCCTATGCACGGGCGAACGCGTCGAAGTCGAAGACCTCGCGTTCATGCTGAGCCCGGAAAAGGAATCCGAATCCTCCATGATGATGAACTCGCCGCTCAGCGATGCCACAGACGAATTCCAACGGGAATATATCCGTAAAGCCATCGAACGAGTCAGCGAAAACATGAGCGAAGCGGCCAAAGTGCTGGGTCTGCATCGCTCGAACCTGTACCGAAAAATGCGTCAGTTGGGGATGGACGAAGGGAAGGACGAAAAGAAGTAGACAGCCGTGGCCCAGAACCTGGAGGAGCATCGGCCTTGTCTATGTACCGTGCGGGTGAGACGCCGTTTTTCGACGTTCGCGAATCTGCGGTCACCGCTCCCTCCAGAACGAAATGACCGTAAACAACCGGCGATTTGCCCCGAGGCCCTGCATCCCTGCTACAATACTCCCGTTGTTCGAGACCTTGAGTTCGACTGCCAACAGACCTCCCAGATCTTCCGAGCCCGGTCGAATTCAGACCGATGGAACTTGGGAAATCTGTCAAAACTGACTAGAGTGGGGGGGGAATGAGCATCGTGAATCCAGTTGCTGCCCCATCTATGATTCAACCTGACACCGCGTCCCCGCCTGCCGCTTCCGACTCGCGTTCCATTGGAATCGTGGAGACGAAGTTTCTGACGATGTTTGAACCGCCCCACCCGCTGGTGCTGGCGAACGGTTCGACTCTTGGCCCGATTACCGTGGCCTACGAAACTTACGGCAAGCTGAATGCCGCCAAAGACAACGCGATTTTTGTCTGTCACGCGTTAACGGGCGATGCCCACATGGCCGGCAAGCGATCGATCGAAGATCGCAAACCGGGCTGGTGGGACGAATTAGTCGGCCCGGGAAAAGGCCTGGATACCAATCGCTATTTCATCATCTGCGCCAATGTCCTGGGAGGTTGCCAGGGGACGACAGGTCCCGGCAGCATCAACCCGGCGACCGGTTGTCGCTATGGACTCGATTTCCCGTTCATCACCTTTGCCGACATGGTCTCGGTCCATTCCGAGCTGATCCGCAAACTGGGGATTGAAAAACTGCTGGCGGTGATCGGTGGCAGTGTTGGCGGCATGCAGGTGCTGGAGTGGGCAGCCAAATTCCCCAATCAATTGCGAGCTGCCGTCTGTCTGGCCAGTGGCCCGCGCTTGTCGGCTCAAGGCATCGCCTTCAACATGGTTGGCCGCCGCGCTATCACTTCCGACCCCAACTTCAGCCAGGGAAATTACTACGGCGAAGAAAAGGGCTCGATCATCAACATCGAGTCGGGGCCGAAGCTGGGCCTGGCGATTGCCCGCATGGTCGCTCACATCACTTATCTGTCGGAAGAGTCGATCGAAACCAAATTCGGCCGCCATCTGCAGCACCGCGAACAGTTCACCTTCGACATGTCGACCGACGTGGAATTTCAGGTCGAAAGCTATCTGGATTACCAAGGGCAGCGGTTCGTCGAACGCTTTGATGCGAACAGTTATCTGTATCTGACGCGAGCCATGGACTACTTCGACATGACCCGGGATTACGGGGGCTTGTCGGAGGCGTTGAGCAAAACGGACGCTCGGTTTTTGATTGTCTCGTATACGTCGGACTGGCTGTTCACGACGGCTCAAAGCAAAGAAGTCGTGGCGGCACTGGTGAAGGGGGGCCAGCACGTGACGTTCGTTGAGCTGGAAAGTCCCTTCGGTCATGACTCGTTCCTGCTGGAAGTGGAACCGTTGCAAGAGATGCTGGAGCCCTTCCTGAGCCAGACGCACCTGACCGCCGCCTCAGGCATCAGCACGCATTCGAAAACGAAGTAGTTTAGAACGCTTCATAAGAACCGAGAAATTGCCACCGGTGAAACCGAGCTTGAAGTGACAAAAAAAGATGTGAAACCACGAATAACGCAAATCACACGAATGTCGAACGATCAACTGCAGTTGTTGGGGAATAGCAGAGTGGTCGAAGCTTGTTTCAGGTTTGGACAATGAATCGATCTTTCCGTGATTGACTCGTGTCATTTGTGTTATTCGTGGTAAAAATCTCCTGAATCAATTTCATCGCTCATTGAGCACCATGAGACCTTTTGATTGCGTGATTTGATGAAGTTAGTCGTCGTACGAAACGTCTCACACTTGGCCGCGTATTAAAAAATCTCCTCACGCCGATTGGCCTGAATCAGCAGCACCGTTATGGCATCCGCAACGAAATCGAAAAAAATCCGACGCTTCTGCATGCCTGATCCGTTTGCCGTGCTGACGGACGAAATCATTCAGGCCCAGATTCGCCCCCGGACTCGCGTGTTGGACCTCGGCTGTGGCGATGGCCGGTTGCTGCAAACATTGCGCGATGTGCATCAGTGTCGGGTACAAGGGATTGAACTGGATCTGGAAGAGCTGAAGGCGGCCATGTATCGCGGAATCCCCGTGCTGCAAGGCGATCTCGACCATGGCCTGATCGGTTTTCCCGATAATTCGTTCGACTTCGCGGTCCTCAGCCAGACACTGCAACAAGTTCGCCAGCCGCGGTTGATTGTGCAAGAAATGCTGCGAGTGGCGAAGCAGGCACTCGTGGTAGTGCCGAACTTCGCTCATTGGCGAGTGCGTCTGAAAGTCGGCCTGCATGGCAGGGCACCGGTAACATCGCAGCTGCCGTACGAATGGTACGACACCCCCAATTTGCACTTCATGTCGATGTGCGATTTCCGCGATCTCGCTGAACTCCTAGAAGCGAAGATCGTGAAGGAATTGCCGATCATCCGCGGCCGAGCCGTGGAAGGAGCCTGGTGGGCCAATCTGCGAGCCGACAGTGCGCTCTACGTGTTGGAAAAGAACGGCCCAGGCGAGCGTCCGGCGTGAGCCGGATGGTTGTTAGCGACTGTCACGCACGAACAACTTCACAGAACGAGACGGGTCAGAAATACGGCAAATCCTGGTTTGAGTGACGATCATCTCAACCGCAAGAAAACCATCCGGCTTACGCCGGACGCTCGCCTAAATTGCACGCATCACGAACATTGTGTTGTGATGACTACTCGGCCTTCGTGGGCACCAGCAACTTGATCGTCTGCAACTTGCCTTCGCGGCGGAAGACCAGATCAACCGAAGAGCCGTCTTCCAGCTTACCCAGCACTTCATTCAAGTGCCGGCACGATTGAACCAGTTCGCCGTTGACGAACAACACCAGATCGTCCGTTTTGATCCCGGCACTGGCCGCAGCCGAGCCTGCCACGACATCTTCGACATACGCCGGAGTTCGCGGCACCACGTCGGGAATCATGACCAGCCCGAAGTCCAGTGGCCGATGCCGACGGAGTCCTTCGGGGGTTTCCAACGGATTCACAGGCGGCGTGTACTTGCCCGCAATGATGTCCTGAATCGGCGTCTTTAGATCGGCCAGGGGCATGGCATAGTTGGTCCACGTGTTGCTCTGGGCGTTCCGCAATTCTTTGCCAATCATCGCCAGCAGACGGCCGTCGCGAGTCACCAACACGCCGCCACCCGCCCCCGAGTTATTCGTGATGGCATCCACGACATACACCGCCCCCGGGAAGGCAATCTCGAACGTCCCACGGCGACCTTCCAGCTTGGTCAGGGCGGCAATCACGCCGTGCAGAACGGTCACGGGCTCATTCCCGGCCGCTACCTTGAACATGTTGCTAAAGGCGAGCACCCGGGTTCCCGGTGCCGCCACGCCAATCTGCGTATCCAGATCGAAGTAGGGCAGCTCTTCCGCTTCCACCTTCAACACAGCTAGATCCAATTGCGGCTCGGCACCAATCACCTTGCCCTTCAGCTTTCGCCCCGAATCAAGCACTACCGTGACTTCGCCTTGATCCAGTACATGGCTCCAGACCGTGACGATATGCCCGTTCGGTGAGACCACAAACCCGGAGCAATAGCCTTGTAAGCCCTTCAGGCCACCCGCACCGAAAATCTTGACCATCCGCGGAGTCACGGCCGCGATGGTGTCGCGACTGGACTGAGCGAACGCCACCGCGGGCATCGTCCAGAGGGCCAGACACACAAGCCCCAGCCACATCCGGCGCGAGCACGCGGAATGAACTTGTCGTCGTGATGGCCAACCTGCGGTCGCGGTCTGAAAATTCTTCACTGGACACCTCGTCGTGCTGACTTGCATGCGTGGGCTCGGAATTACTTCGAGCCATTCGCGGGGGCAGAAAAATCGACCGCATCGACTTGGTAGAGGGCGGGGGACTTGTCACCGTGACGAACCTGAATCACCTTGGGAAATTTCTTGCCGGAGTAATCCTGTAACCCCTGAAAGCGGAGTTCACAGCGATCCTGGTTCTCCGCGCGAATGAAATCGTAACCCAACAAACTTCCCGATTGCCGGCTGAAGTACCAATGCGATTCCGCACCAGCCAACACCCCGACCAGAACATCCACCGTCTCACCCTGGCCGTCAAACGGTTCACTTCCCAGGTAGTAGAAATCGGTAAACGCCTTCGGACCTTGCGACAACAGTAATCGTAAATGGTGCCACGCGGTCAACAAGCCACCGGTCCCGGGAGGCTCATCTCGCAGTTCCGCCAGGTCGCCGAACTCTTGCAAGAACGCATCTTTTCCGTGGACCATACCAGCCCCGGAATCAGCCAGCGTGGCTTCAAATTTGGTCTGGTCGCTAACTTGCCCGGTCAACTTCCAACGACCGCGGGCATCGTCGTACTTGCCCCATGTGGCGAGCCCCTGGAGTACTCGGTCTTGTTCGAGCTGATTGAAGTAGTAGTTGGCAAAGCCCGTCTTCTTCAGATGATATTTTTTCAGATGCTCAGGAGCAGGCGGGGGGGCCGCGTGACCCGGGGGAGGCGTCTGCGGCTGGCCGTCCGGGGGGGCTTTTTCATCCTTGGGCGCCTTGTTGTCCTTCGGTTTTTTCTCTTCGGGATTGGGCGGTGGCTTGGGCCCCGCCTTCTTCTCCCCCGTCAGTTCCGACAGCAAATGCAGCCCACGCAGTCGGACCCAGATCTCGGTCTGTTCGCCTTTGCGGCGATAAACGACGGGCAGCTTCCAGCCCTTGGGATAAATTCCCAGCACGTTCTTGAATTGATTAGTACTGCCAATCGAGCGGCCGCCGAACGAGACAATCTCATCGTCTTCACGCAACCCGCGGTAGTACGCTTCTGAATCTTCCAGTATGTCAGCGACGGTCACATTGCCTTCGTCATCGGTGGAGACGGTGGCGCCCAGTGTTGCATGATCCACGATCCGGCCACTTTTTAAGTGATCCAGGAAATGCTTAATTTGATTGATCGAGATCGCATAGCCCGCACCCGAGTTCACCCGGCCACGTTTCTCAAACGAGCCCCGTCCGTTGATCCCAATCAGGTCGCCGTCGGCGCTAAATAAGGGGCCGCCGGAATTGCCAGGGTTGATTGACGTGTCGACCTGAATGCAATCGGTGTATTCCAGGATATTGCCCGCGGCCGGGTACTGGTAGCGATGCACGCCGCTCACAATTCCATAGGTCACGGTCGGCTGAAAATCGGTCGCCAGCAGGAACGGATTCCCGATGACGAAGGTCCAATCTCCCGGCTGCACCAAGTCACTGTCGCCCAGCTTGGCATGCGGGAAATCGTCGCGGCCGAAGAGCTTGATCAAGGCCACGTCACCACTGGGATCGAGCCCCACGATGACGGCATCATAGAGCACGCCGTCATTCAGGCCGCACTTCATGAAGTCGCCGACGCCGTCGGTCACGTGGAAGTTGGTGAGGGCAAATCCATCGGCCGAGATCAACACTCCCGAGCCGCCACCTCCACCGCCCGGGGCAAATATCGCCACCACCGACGGGGACACCTTATCGATGACTTCAACCCGCTGTTGCTGAGCACTGAGCACGAGCGGGTCGGCTCCCCAGGTGGGCTGGGTGAGTGTCATCAGGCAGCAGATGGTCAACAGGTATCGCAACAACGTCATGTTCCCAGTCCACATAGTCCAGAGTCGTTGTTCGCTCCGCGAACAGAACGCACTCGCAGTAGCCGAGTGGGGTGAGTATCGAGGTTCAAAACAGAGTCCGGCTCGCTATAAAAAGACGTTG
>JAZKFE010000364.1:9279-13150 GCA_040386595.1 Planctomycetota bacterium
TTCGCGGAGCGAACAACGACTCTGGACTACTTGGTCAGCTTGGCATCGCCCAGGCTCAACCAGTCTGCAATATCCAGGTCACCACCGAAATCAACCAGGATCTGCAGTTCGCGAACGCCGGTCACATTCAGGTCGACCTTTCGTGGGGCATCAGTCCCTTTGACATCGGCCTCCAGCAATGGCTTGCCGTCCGCGGAAATCGTTAGCTTCACATCGCCTAGAGTTCCATTATCGTCCGACATATCGTCGATGCCCAGCACCGTTTGGAACAGGCGATAATCCCCCTGTAAGCGATAGGTCAATTTGGTTTTCGAGTGGATCGACAGACCTTTTTCGTAGGACAAACCACCCAGTGAAATCGGACCCGATAACGGCCCGACGTCCTTGCGGTATTCCCAAATCCAGCTGGGTCCCCAGAAGGAAACATACTGCACGTCGCTGGGTTTTAAACTCGACAACTGCCGCACTTTGCCCAGACTGAAATCGATGGTCCGGATCTGACCAGAAGGAACAGTCAGCGTGACTCCCGAAGCCAAGATCACCTGATAACCCTGATCTTTGCTGACAATCTGCTTGGTTTGCAGTGTCACGTCACCTTGGAGTTCGATGATCGATTGAGGTTTGCCAGTAGCTGCCGGCGGCTGATAAATCAGCCCGTAAACACGTTCGCGTTTGACCGGGACTTCCTCACCATCGACCAGAAACTTGACGACTTGATCGTCAATGGACCCCGCCACACCAGCCAGGAAATCGAGCTTGTCGTCTTTGCGAACGACGATCACATCCTTCTTGGAATTGCGATCCAGGATCTTCTGCCAGGAATCATCCAGCTTGGTGTCGTTCGCGGTAAACCGGATGCTGCGAATCACGTTCTTACGAATCGAGACGTTGCCCAATTCGGCCGAGGTGAGCTTCGAATCGGTTCCACTGAGGGTGATTTGCGAACCGGTCAGACGCGAGCCATCGCTCAGCATCACTTCGATCGGATTCGCGGCGGCAGTACTGGGGGTTGCAGGTGGGGGAAAGCGAATTTCCAGGACTTCCGCCAGCGGGACTTGCCGCTCGCCGACCACAATTTGTGACGGCGTCATCTGCTTCAATTCACCCGCAGTCGGTCCAGTCTTTAATGTCTCGACTTGAACCTGGGGAAGGTCACCCAACAAAGCCCACATCATCCACAACAAGCAAGCCATGCCGGGGAACATCCTCTCTCCGTCGTCGCCCAACTCTCCGAGTTAGGTATCTTCGGTCTGAATTCTCTCGACTTATGTCGAGCTACGTTTATTTTGAATCACGCGTGGCGAGTTTCTTGAAATACTCTTCGATGGTCTGCCGGTAGTGGGCTGGAAAGTCGCGGCTGATCAGGTTCTTCACTTTGGCTCGTTCTTTGTCAGCCAGATTTCCCCAGTTGCCACCCGCCTTGGTTTTCTTCTTATCCACTTCGCCGGGGGCCGTACTTCCTTTGACACGACTGTCCTGGGCGGCGTTGCCGCTTTGATTTCCTTTGCCCGCTTTGCCTTGTCCAGAACCTGCGCCACCTCCGCCGTTACTCTGATCTTCCATTTTCTTGATCAGCTCGTCGAGGATGTCGACAATTTCTTTTTCCACTTTCTGCGTCTTCTCACCAGCGCGGGCCAGATTCAACCGCCGCGTGACATCGGACATCTTATTCGAAACATCGTCGAGAGACTTCTCTTCGAGAGCCCCTAAATCATATTGCATCAGGGTCGCCACGCTGTGGTAGCGCGGGGCGACGCCTTCGGTTCGCTTGAGCAATTGATCCAACGTCGCCAAGCCATCCATACGCAGGCCCAGGGCCTTCTGGCAGGTCGCTTTGTAGAACAGCAGGCCCGCGGGGTCGACGCAATCGGCGAGCGTTGCCCCGCTGAGAGTTTCTAAGGCTTCCTCGTACATTTCGCGATGGACCAGGTATTTGCCGACGTACAACCGGAAATTGGACTGATAGAACGCGCCCAGCTCCTTGGAATTCAATAAGGATCGCGCATCAGGAGTCATCAACCCACCCGCCGGCAGCACCAGCGAAGGCAGGAACTCGGCAGTCGGAGGATGCACGGCCGCGAACGATTGGATGACGCGTTCCAGTACGACTTCGGCGGGCAAGGTGCTCCCAGCATTCGCCTTCCACAGCTCTTCCACCGCGGCCACTTTGACCGCATCGGTCACATTGCGGGCCTGCAGCCAATCGCGGACTCGCGTCTGAACCAAATCAGGCCGGGGTGCTGCGATAATGTCCGTGGCGGCAGTCTCCGCAAAGCCAGCCACGGCCCAGCTCGAAAGCAGCACAAATGCCGGCAACACGCGATTGAAATGCATATTCAGAGTCCTTGAAATCGTGAGCCACTGTTTCGAGAAACATCTCGCTCTACAGCAGCACACGATCACTCTATTGTTTGGCTAGACTTGGCTGAACTCAAATCTTTTCCGGGCTGATTGTCATCTCCCGCCATCTTCCCGACACCCAGTTGCCCTTTGTGAGGGCAGGGTGGCACGAACAGGGCTGGTCTTATTTGTTCTTTCCCACAGCCAGATCGTAAGTGGCTTTCTGGATGCGAGCCTGCCGAATCGACAACTCCTGGACCTGCCGTACGACGTCCACCTGTGTGGCCTGCTCGCCGGTATAGAGCTCTCCCAACTTCGAAGTCCGATTGTTAATCCGCAACTGCAACGACTTCAGCATCTTCAATTCCGAGATCTTCTTGAGCAACTCTTCTTCTTGCTCTTGAGACTGCTGCTGTTGTGCTTGTTGCGGCTGTTGTTGCTTTTCCTTGGCCTTGTCAATGGCCTGCTGCATGGCGTCGATCATCTCTTTCAGACCAGCGATGATATCCAGCTCAATCGTCTGCGTGAGCTGCGAGACATCCTGCTGCTTGAGGCGTTCGGCGACCGTTTGCATGTCGTAACGCATCTGCTCAATGGCTTCGGGGAAGGCCACTGCCGTGCCCTCTTCCTTCATCAGCGTCAACGCTTTGTTCGCTTCCAGAACCAATTCAGATTCTTGGAGTGCCATTTCTTCCGACTTCAACTGATGACGACTGGCACGTTCCGCTTGCGGTACCTTGTCGATCTGCACGGTGTCGTTGTAGATGGCGATCTGTTGCGCCAGCATGCGTTGGAAGCGAGCTTCCAATCCGGCCAACTGCAACAGGCGTTCTTCTTCTCGCAGCTGTCGCAGAATCTCTTCCAGCTTCTCCTTGGCCTTCTGGAGTTCCCGCAGCGCTTCGTCCTGATTCTTAGACGCATCTTTCTGCAGTTGCTTCTGCAGCTTCTCGATGGCTTTTTCCATCGCCTGGCGCGCTTTTTCTAACTCTTTCCGGCCTTGGGTCTGCTGCGGCACTTCGCCCGGTTTCGATTCCCCTGGCTCCTGAGACTCACCCGGTTTGGATTCTCCAGGCTGCGACTCACTCGGCGGCGAGGGCTGCCCCGGGGGCGTTTCCCCCGGTTGTGCCTCGCCTGGTTTGGAACCTTCGGGCTTTGCGTCTCCCGGCTTGGATTCATTCGGTTTGGAATCACCTGGCTTCGATTCGCCAGGCTTGGAATCTTCCGGCTTCGTTTCCGCGGGCTTTTCTTCCCCCGGCTTCGCATCATCCGACTTTTGTTCGCCCGGTTTCGGTTCACCCTGTTGCGATTCGCCGGGCTTCTTGGATTCTTGAGGATCGCCGGGGTTGGGCATGGGGGCCTGGTCGCCGGCCTTGGCGGGCTTCCGCTCGTGATCGTCGCTATCGATCGTGCGTCCCAGCTCCTGTGTTTTCTCGGTCAGCTTCTCCTGTCGCGGAGTCAGCGTCTGGCTCGATTCGCCACGCTCGGTACCGGCCCGCACGTCCTTCTGGCTGGCGATGATCTTGTTGAGATC
>JAZKFE010000365.1:0-5074 GCA_040386595.1 Planctomycetota bacterium
GGAATCATGTGTTTTCTCGGACCAGTGGTTTACGCCTCTGGCTACCGACGATGGGCCCTCCGGGCCGAAAACCATGAAACAGTTTAGATCAGAACCTCATCCACGGGTACCCCTCCGTGTGTGATGGAGTGCGGGCGGTTGGTGCCATCGGGGACCATGGTGTTTGGATCAATCCCCAGCAGATGGTAGATCGTGGCGCAGATGTCGCCCGGTGAGACTGGATGGTCTTTGGGATATGCTGCCTGAGCATCGGTTGATCCCAGAACGAAACCCGACTTCACGCCCCCGCCTGCCAGGAAGCAGAATCCGCACTGCGGCCAATGGTCGCGGCCTGCGTTTTTGTTGACTTTGGGAGTGCGTCCCATATCGCCCATCATGACCACTAGCGTGGAATCCCACAGCCCGTTGTCCTTCAAATCCTGCAGCAAGGCCGGGACGGCGCGGTCCACAAAAGGGAGTCGCAAATTCTTGAGCATCTTGAAATTGTTGTTGTGCGTGTCCCAATGCCCGTTGGCTTTGGATTCCGTATGGACCGTAATATAGGTCACCCCCGCTTCCACCAGTCGCCGCGCCATCAACAGGCTCGAACCAAAGATGTCTCGCCCATAACGGTCCCGGGTGGCGTCGGGTTCATGGCTGATCTGGAACGAACTCCGCACGGAGGAGCTCAGCAGCAGTTCAAACGCCTGCCGCTGCCAGTGCGACATGATCTTCGGCTGGCTGGAATCCAGGCCGCTCGCCTGCGCATCCAGTTGCTCAAGCAACGTGCGGCGGCGATCCAGTAAATCGACCGTCAAATCCCCCTGCAGCGACGGCAATCGTGGATCTCCTATCGCCCAGACGTCGTCGTTGTAAAAATCCTTGTTGATGTCCAGTTCCCGGTCGAGCTTGGGATCGCAGGTGCTAAACAGGGGATCGTATTGTTGGCCGAGGTAACCTCCATACGGTCCGCAGCGTCGTAGAGCTTGGGAATATCCAGGCAGCGCCGGCAGGACGATATAGGGTGGAATTCCCGTCTTGGCCATCCCCAGGTAGTGGCAGACCGATCCCATGCTGGGGTGATCGGTGGGCCGCGAGAAGTAATCCTGCTGGTCATTTCCACCGGTGTAACCGGTCATCACCGCATACGGATTGTGGCTGTTATATCCGTGGGACAGGGTGCGGATCATGGTTACTCGATCCATCCACCCGGCCAGATTGGGCAGATGTTCGCAGATCTGATAACCCGGGATGGACGTCGGAATGATGCCGAATTCGCCGCGGACTTCCGACGGGGCTTCCGGTTTCATGTCGAACATGTCGATATGGCTGGGGCCGCCGTACAAGTCGATCAAAATGACAGATTTGATACGCCCCGCCGGTGCAGCGGCCTTCGCCGTCGGGGTCCACGGCCCGGCCAGAGTCGCTCCGCCCAGCGTCGTGAGCGCACCAACGCGCAGCACATCGCGACGTGAAAGCCCCTCGCAACTGGCTCCGCCCGGTCCTAGAAGTCGCAGCATAACCAGCCTCCGCCGGTGACAAGATTAACAAGTAAAACATTGTTGATATGTGCTACTGTAGCACCTTGCCCTGTAAACCGGAATTGAAAATTGCCGCAAAATCGGTGGGCGAGGTGTGATAGACCGCCATGGTTGCGGAATCAGATTTGCTCGAATTGCTGACGGGATGCCCTTTTGAAGGTGTGACAACCATTGCAATTGGCTATAATCCAGGGCTTGACGCTGGTAAAAACGAAGAATTTCTGGTCGCTGAAATGTGCCGGGGTAGTTGATCAACCGATCAAATCTGAGGGCCAGATTGCCCTTCGTATTTGTCTCGCCAATTATTCTTTAACTTTAGACGTGGAATCGGTTTGCGCTCCGCTGCAAATAAGGAAACTCGTCGGCATCCTTGAACAGTGATTCAATAAGCGTCACGGCCGTGAACGGTGCGAAACGCCTTTTTTCAACCCACAAGACTCCAGATGAACCCATTACCGATTATCAATCCAGGCCCCGCCAGCACGACAGACGATCCCACTCGGATCAAGGGAACGTACGCGTTTGTGATTGCATATGCGATTGACACATAGAATCTCTGGTTTGTGGAAATCGTCAGTTCTCTGTTGGTTGAATGCCGTAGTCCCGGATCTGAATACCAATGTTGACTTACAACATCCACCAGCCAATCGAAACTGTGCGTGACAATATCCAATCTCAGATTGAAGACTGGTCCTTTCGATTGGGATGGCCATTCTCCGGAAAGCACAGATTATTTCACGGAGACGTGTGGGATAACGGGTTTTGCCTGAAACTGATTATTGATTATCAGAACTCGTTTCTGCCGGTTGCGTATGGACGCCTGAAATGCCACCTGGATGGGACTAGCGTCGAAGTTCGATTCAGGCCAAATCTGTTCGGTGGATTGTTTATTTTGTCTTGGACGACGGGTTGGTCATGGAGACTCGTGACAAGTTTTACGAATAGTTCTACGCCTCGGCTATTCGATGTTGGCATCAGTGCGGGTATGATCGTCTTCTTATGGGTCGTGATGCTTACAGCGATGGGTATCGGAATAGACCAGTATCAACGGGCTTTTAAGCAGGTATTTAGCCGATTGGATCACGGGCGGGACGAACGGAGTATGGGGTGATTCCGTCTCGCTAATTCAAATGAAGCGGATTGCTGCAGCACTACACGCTAAAGTGATCGCTGATGATGGAAGAAGAGTATCGAAGGTTTAACGACAGCAATCAAATCGACTGTCTCGGATAAGATTAGATTTCATGAACCCATTACCGATTATCAATCCAGGCCCCGCCAGTGCGACAAACGACCCGACTCGTATCAAGGGGACGTATGCGTTCGTCACTCTCGGTTGTCCCAAAAATCTCGTCGATAGCGAGAAGATGCTGGGGACGTTGGCTTTGGATAACTACGCTTTGGTTTCCGAGGCGGATGGTGCCGACTTCGTCATCGTCAACACTTGCGGTTTCATCGAAAGCTCACGGCAAGAGTCCAAAGACGTCATCCGTGAGATGCTGTCGCTGAAGAAACAGGGCAAGACCAAGGGGGTCATCGTTGCCGGCTGTCTGCCGCAGTTGCTGGGCCCGGCTTTGCTCGGTGAGTTGCCTGAAATCGATCATATCGTCGGTGTCTTCGGCCGGGACGAAATTAACCGTGTCGCCGATCGGATGGTGGGCAACACTCGCGAACAACGCGAACTGTTCCGCCCTGCTCCGATTAAGGCGATGGACGATCGCGGACGTTTGCGTCTGACTCCGGATCACTATGCTTACCTGAAGATTTCCGAAGGCTGTGACCGGACCTGCACGTTCTGCTCGATCCCGTCGATGCGCGGCAAGCACATCACCAAGCCGATCGAAATGGTCGTCGAAGAAGCCAAGGAACTGGCTGCCGACGGCGTGAAGGAATTGATCCTGGTCGCCCAGGACACGACCTATTATGGCATGGACCTGTACGGCCAAGTCCGGTTGGTTCAATTGCTGAAGGAACTCGAAAAGGTCGAGGGGATTGACTGGCTGCGGTTGATGTATCTGTATCCGATCAATTTCAACGACGAACTGATCGATACGATTGCCAACTCCTCGCGGATCATCCCGTATCTCGACATGCCGTTGCAGCACATCAACGATCAAGTGTTGAAACGCATGCAGCGCCGGGTCAACGGTGCTCAGACGATTGAACTCGTCAACAAGCTGCGCGATCGCATTCCGAACCTCGTCATGCGAACTACGTTTGTCGTCGGCTTCCCGGGCGAGACCGATGCTCAGTTTGAAGAACTACGAGATTTCGTCGCCGAAACCGAATTCCAACGCATGGGTGCCTTCACCTATTCGCTCGAACCGGGCACGCCGGCCGTGAAGCTCGACGGGCACTTGCCGGAAGAAGTCAAGGCCGCTCGCCGCGATGAGCTGATGGCTCTGCAACAGGGGATCGCGTTCGACTTCGCCGATTCAATGCTGGGTTATGAACTCGATGTGATGATCGACGAGCATGTTGAAGGCGATACGTGGCTCGGCCGGTGCTACGCTGACGCTCCTGAAATCGACGCGAACGTGATCGTGACAGGCAGTGGTATCAAGGTTGGCGATAAGGTCCCAGTGGTGTTAGAAGCCCGTCAGGACTACGACTGGCTCGGCACCGTTGCCGAACCGGAGTAATAGGCCATCGGCCATAGTCGTTGTTCGCTCCGCGAACATAACGCGTCGAAGTAGATAGGCTGAAATAAATTCACCGCGGAAGATTTATTCCAAGCAGACGAAGACGTTATGTTCGCAGAGCGAACAACGACTATGTGAGGCCCCTGTGACCCAGCAACCGGCATCCGAGATGACATCAACGCCCCCCGGGGTGGCTCAGGAAAACTGGGTCAACGCTCCGAACATCATTACGATTTCACGGCTGGTGCTCTCCGTCGTGTTGTTCGCGTTGATCAGTCTCTGGAAGGGTGAGAGTTGCGGCATTGCCGCGGCCATCTTGTTTGCCATCGCCGTGTTTACCGACGCGGTCGATGGCTATCTGGCTCGCAAGTACAACCTCATCACGCAACTGGGCCGCATCCTGGACCCGTTCGCCGACAAGGTGATCGTGCTGGGGACGTTCATTTTTCTCTTGGAACGGGCTCCCGCATCAGGCGTGAATGCGGCAATGGTCGTCATCGTTCTGGGCCGAGAACTCCTCGTCACCGGCCTCCGCAGCTTCCTCGAACAGCATGGCAAAGACTTTTCAGCCAACTGGATTGGCAAGCTGAAGATGGTCCTACAGTCGGTAGCGTTGATTGCCAGTTTGCTGTCGATCAGCACGATGTTCCAGACCAGCGGCTTCTTGATGACTCGCGATATTCTGCTGTGGTCCGCGGTCGCCATCACCGTCTACAGCGGTTGGCTCTACATCCAGCGAGCCATGCAACTTCTGCGTTAGGATATTCCCATAGTCGTTGTTCGGACGACGAGCGATGGCTATCAGCCCACGGGGCACCCGTTAAATATTGGTGACCCTGGCGCGGCGATTCTCAGAGACAGAGTCTCTGGAAAATGTCTCCCCTCGCCTCGGTATTTCCAGGGAGAGGAGCT
>JAZKFE010000366.1:0-5895 GCA_040386595.1 Planctomycetota bacterium
AGACCAAGCGGTTCGGCAGGAGCCTCACCCTCCCAGAATCCTTCACGGCGTTGCCCGCCGGGGATTAGTCTGATTGTGGAAAGAGGGCTTACGACACCAAGCCGTCGGCGCTCATTCGCTTATAAAGAATTTCGAATTCCAGCACCCCGCCGGTGACGTCAGCCGTCCCGACGGTGATGATGATATTGTCGTCGCAAATTCTGTTGACGATCGCGGCCTGCAGCGTGCCCGGCGTGGCGGAGCTCCAACTGAGTCCCGCTGTAATTCCGGTGCCGGTTGTCGAAGCGATCAATCCATTAGCGACGCCGGCCGTTCCCAGAGTCAGCGCTGCCGATGCTCCGGTTACTGACGAAATACAGCGAACATTCAACGCTTGAATGAGGATCGCACCCGTCACTGTGAAGACGTTGACGGTGCCTTGGGCTCCATTGCCAGCCGTTGCCGCTAATGTAATTCGCTTCGTGAATAAAATGCCGCGAGGTTCTGGCATGACTAAACTCCCCATAACGCTGAATCAGAATTGTCTGAAAACTGCTGCTTGATCCAGCAGGAATTAGAAGCCAGTCACCGTGGCGAACGCGGTGGCGGCGGGCACGAACAGAACCGGAATGGCGTTATCCAACACGAACAACTGAGTCGCGGTCGGATTCCAGCTGTTGTAGGTCCAGGCATCCAGGCCCGCCTTGATCTGCTGGGGTTGATTCGGCCCCTCGCTGATCGGCTCGTCACCTTCCCACATTTCGAAATAGTCCGACGTGGGATTCGGTCCGAACCAGGCGGCGCCGTCCGGAATGAACTTCGTGTAGGCGGTGACGCCCGGTGTTGCGGTTTCGAGGTCCAAGCCTTCATCGGTCACCAGGAACTTCACCCACGGGACCGCCGCCAGACGCGCTTCGATCGTCGTGTAAGGATGGCCATTTTCGGACTCGCCCTCCTCACGTGCCAATTCGATGTACGCCGGGCTGGACGAACCCGCATTCTGAATCACGTAATCATTATTGAGGAGGTAATTCCAGGTCTTCGCATTGATGATGATCAGGTCCAGGCGACTGCCCGTGAGTACCTGAAACGCGGCGTTGATCTCTCCGATTTGCTTGGGAATGTTGGCCCCGGGATTGTCCCAGGCCACGTCGATCAGGTTGCCGCCACCCAGCATATTGAGCTGCGACTTGTTGCCGGTGGGGATCTGATAATCGATGGTCCACATGGCATTGGACGACGTATAGTCGTAGTACACATCTGTATTACGCTTGTGGGCATACAACGCACCACGAACCATGCCGCCGATCAGCATCGTGCGGAAGTTCCCCGCCTTCTGGCCGAGATAGCGTTGTTGGCGAGTGATGTAGTTCTTGCCACCCTCGTCATAGGCGGCCGAGGAGCCACCCAGGGCGCGGCGGTTGTGCAGCCGTTCGGCTTCCAGCACGAGCGAATCGTGCATGCGGGGGAACTCACCCCGGACCACGCCGACCGGATTTCGCGTCGACACTGCCGCCGGGGCACCCGGAGCAGTCGAGCGGCCTACGGCACGGCTGTCGTTGAAGATATCAAACCCGAATTGGCGATGCCCGATGGTGGTGACGTTTGCGCCACGGATGTTGGAGCCCGGGGGCCCACCTTGCATGCCAAACTTGCGATTGATGGCACTGGACGCGGCCGCAACTCGCGAAATGGCCTTTTGCGTGTACGTCACACCCAACATTTGATCGATAGAGGCGACCATTTCAGTATCCTACTTGTTGCTGGTTTACTTGATGTCTGGTTGTTGCGAGAGCGATAGGGCGGTGGATTACGTGGCCACAGTGACAACGTTCGCCGGAGCCGCCCCTTGGAAGAATGTCAGCCACTTCGAAGCGTCGGCATTGGCGACAAATCGCACCCCGCCACCGATCTTGTGGGACGAGGTCGAGAACGCTACGGAGTCTGCAGCAGCATCGCCATCCGTAATGATGGTGTCGCCCGTTGACGCCGTAATGGTCAGATTCGAATCCGCAAGGTTGTAGAAGCTGTAGTTCAACCCGGCCGCAAGCGTCGGCAACGTGAAGTTCACCGCCGCACTGGCCGTAAACAGAGTGTCGTTGTCGGCCACTGTGACCGTGTAATCGGCGGCCTTATTGACCACGCGAATGAACGGGATGCCATAGCCACCGGTGCGAACATCGTCGAACAGGAAGCCTTGGGCCGTGAGCTGCTGGCGAGCGAAGTTGTCGAGATTCGCCAGTGCCGACGCGCGAACCGGGCCACAGATCACGACGGCCGCCACGCGGTTTTGCACCGTTCCCTGATACGGGTCGAGCATGTTGATTTCGAGCGGCAGCACGGCCACAGCTTGCTGGCTACCGTCGGTCGCCGTCGCACTGTAGGTCGTGTACTGCCCGGTCGCAGCGACCTTGCCGAGCACCAATCCGGCTCGCAGCAACGTGGTGGGCGTGTTCCCGGCATCGACGGCCGTGGACACAATATCGACGGTGTCGTACTGCACCAATTTGGTAGGGTCGGTGCCCCAGAAGATATTGGACTCCGCAGTGCTCAATGCGGAAGTCAAACCCGGTTCGCCGTTCCCGTATCCGAAAGACGTTGTCATCTGAATTTCCCCTGGCGATTACGCCATGCTGCCTGGTGAGCCAATGTGTGTGATTCGTCGAGTTTGACTCGGTGATTACGGATGAAATTTCCCGAGGCGACGGTCCAGTTCTGCGTCTTCTGCAGCCGGATCCATATTGGCCCCCGTGATGTCGAAAAAGGCACCGGACTTGTGCTCTTGCAGCGACATCTGGCTGATGCGCTGATCCGGTGACCAAACAGCACCCACCGGCAGGGTTTCTGCCAGTTCCAACTGTGCATCAAGTTTCACGAAGTCGGTGGACGTCGTGGTGGCCGAGAACTGATAGGTCCCCACCGTGGCTAAGAACTTCTGCGCCAGGGCAGGGCTGATCCGGCCCGAGTCCTGCAATCCCTTGATCTTGTTCGCATATTCGGCACGCCGCATCTTGGAGTTCTCGGCGATGAGCACTTCCATGTTCTGGCTCATCTGCACGAATTCCGGCAGCGTTTTGATATCCAGGGGAGTTTGCGAAGCGTTGGTGGTGCTCATGGTAAACGTGTTCTCCTGCTTGGTCCCGTTCAGCCGGGGGTCTTGGTTCGGATCTTGGCCGGGAACGGTGGTCCGGGATGCCGCCTGCCGTTGCGGTACCGCGGCTTCCGGAGCAGGGGCCTCATTCTGGCGCTGAGCACAAGTCCGCAAAGCGGCAAGCAACGCTTGCGGAGTGTCGACGACCCCTGCACCCTGCGGCAGAATCACGCCCGACAACTTCAGCGCCGCGCCAATCTGCTGCCAGACTGCCGCCTCGCTATGACCGGGTAATTGATCGTTGAGCGGCGGCGTTTCTGGAGCCGTCTTGGCATCCGGCGTCGCCGGAATTTTAGTGGTCGGCTGTTTTAAATCAGGAATCATGTTGGCCATAGAAAAGCTCACCAGCTGGGAGAGTTGAGTCGCGTTCACCGGAGAGGTTTCAGAGATCCGCCGAAACTCGGGGTTCTGACCGATGTCCACCGGATAAGGAGTCAGGGCGAAATGCGTGATGACCATCGGCGTGGGTTCAGACTCACCCGGAAATGTCCACGGGCCAAACTGCGGCGAGACATAGGTCCCCACCTCATTGATCAATCTCAGGCCATCCGCCGATTTCACATCCATGACGACTTCAAGAATGCCTTGATCGTTCAGACGCAGGTCTTCCGACCAGCCAGCCTGATACTTCGCCTTGTCCCGCGCCGACATCTGGTCGCGATGGACGGGCAAGCCTTGTGGGTCACCGGGAGTCGAATGTTCGATGATAATCGGGGCCCGGTAGCCCATTGATTTCATTTTCTCAAAGTTGAGACACGCCAGTGCGAGATCTTCCTTGGAGACGCGGATATACTGCGTCCCTTTGCGGAAGATTCCCTCTCGAAGCACGTCTTTTGCATGAGTAGCCATGTGAGCATTTCATATTCCAGAGCAAAATTCGTCAATATTGAAATTTCCAATTTTTGGGAAATAAATCGGGATTGCCGAATTTCTGCCTGCCGTGTAGCGTTTCTAATATTGACATTGGCACGGGATTTTATGCGAGAGAATCGACATGGCACTGACCTATACCGGCCCGGATGGGATCTTCACCCACATCGGCCAAGTGATTAAGGCCGTGAATGCCTGCGCGGGCGATCTGACGGCTTGGAACACGCGGGAGAGTAACATTCAGACCGCATTTGAAACCGGTGGCCAGCGAGCGGCGGTCAACCCCTTGATTGGCTATGTGAATCAGGTCCAGGCGGCGACGGCCAGCATGCGAAACACGCTGGGGAATCTGGTCACGGCTCGCCTGCAGGACGGCGATTCCGTGATTACCCAGCTCGCGATTGCCAGTGCTGATCTCACGACCGTGTTGTCAGGGATCATTAAACAGATGGTTCTGGATTCCGCCTCGGTGAATGCGTCGACGGTGACTGTCGATACCATCACGGCCGCGTCTGGCAATGTGGGAACCGGAACAATTCTCACCGACCTCTATCTGGATGGCTACGCGGCACCAGCCAGCGGGGCGGCCCCGCATCCGGCCTACGCGGGACGCCTCAGCGAGTTCAGCGTTCCCGAAACGATGACGTTCCGCTGCACCCAGGACTCGTACTCCGACAGTTCCACTCCCGGCCAGGAAAATTTCACCTGGAATGGCCAGATTGCTCTCGCCAATCGCTGGAGCGAAGGCGTTGAAGGCAGTGGCAATGGCCCCAGTCTCCGCACTCTGCAAGCCAGTACGATCATTAGCGGCATGGGGTTCGAGTCTTGGGCGACGACCAACATTCCCGACGGCTGGACGATCGACAACGGCGCGGCGACAACCAATGTGGCTCGGGAGGCCAGCACGAAGTATCGCGGCAACTACGGCGTGAAGTTTATCGGCACAGGCGCGGCGGCTGCCATTACGCTCGGCCAGGCCGTTCCGGCCAGTCGCTTGCGACCTCTGCGACGATACTGCTGCTCGTTGCGATACCGAGCCTCATTGGCGAACACGGCCGGCCAGACCTTCACGGTCAAGTTCACAGGGACCGGCTACACCGCGGGGGCGACCGAGAAGATTGAGATCGCCGGCAACGATCTGGCGACGAGTTGGACCCTGGTCCATTTCTGGGTCACCATGCCCGCGGCGCTTCCCAGCGACATGCGGCTGATCATCTCCTTCACTGGAACGCCGACGGTCAACCTGTTCATCGACGACCTGGGCTTCGGCGAGGCCACCTATCACAACGGCATCGCGGCGGCGGTCGTGGCGGGCTCCACGAACTTCGTGCGAGGCGACTCATTCTTCACCGCGGTGACGGTTTCGCCCGGCGTCATCCAAAACTACTTCCGCCGCCAATACGGCGTCTGCCTGCCGAGCGTCGACGACGGCAGCGAAACCATTGAAGACTCCTTGGCAACGTAAGGACCCCAAACAAACCCAAACAAAACGGTCGAATCCCGCCGAGCCGTTGAGCCTGTCGGCGTTGTGGCGTATGAATTCAGCAGCAGCAGCAGAAGAAGAAGAAGAAGAAGCACCACGGAGACACGGAGAACACAGGGTTTTGAAAGAGCCTTCCGTGGTCGTGGCGATTTAAGAAGAGTTTTCTAGCCACGGATGCACACGGAAAAACACGGACTGGGAGGGCAGTCGTTAAAAGGTGGCCTTGGCGAGGCTATCCCAGAGGCGATGTTCACTACGAATCACGCTCCCCTCGCCCCGGTACTTCCGGGGAGAGGGGTTGGGGGTGAGGGGTTTTCCTAGAGATCTCAAACAGCTCGAGTTGGCATTGGGAGGCTACTGACTGAAACGTCGGAAAAACAACGGAATCGTGAAGCACACCAGCCCCCTCACC
>JAZKFE010000367.1:0-3157 GCA_040386595.1 Planctomycetota bacterium
CTGACCCAATCCGTGTTTGATCCGTGTCAATCCGTGGCTAAAAACTCTTCTTCAATTGATTTCCGGTACGCCGTTAATTCCCAATCTCAGTGAACTCCGTGTCTCCGTGGTGAATCAATTTCACTGGCCGTCGCCCCGACGATCACTCGGGGTTGGCGATGATCCGATCCCCGATTCTCCGAAAAAAACTTCGTGTCTGACATTCGTTGAAGAATCCCATTGGACATGGGCATCTCCATGACAGAGAATACGCCGTTGAGAACGACTCACTTCTTGATTCACCATTCGGAGGCCATCATGCGACTAAAACGTAGTATACAGAGATTGGCATTCACGGCGGTGTTCGCGGTTGCCGGAGCGACCGTCGGTTTTGCCCAGGACGCCGAGTTCGGTAAGCTTGTCAAAGAACTGGAAGGCCAGAAGCCTGAGTTTGCGAAGCGACAACAGAAACTGTTGGCCGAGCGGTATGACTTGTCGGATCGTCCCGCCAAAGGGGCGACGATGTCACGCGGTAAGCCCATTCAAGAAGGTGTCCGCGTCAAGTTGCCCCAAGGCATGACCTGGGAAAAACTTTCAGCCCTGGCTCCCGACGACGTGAAAGAAAAGAATCTCTGGCCGGCTGGATTTTATCCCTTGCCGCATCCCCATCATGAAGCGGGGGGAATGGTTTTTCCCAAGCCGCAGATTGACGAAGTGAAAAAACAGAATGCTCGCGATCTGACACGTTTTGACCTCGATTATGACTTGCCGCAGCATCTGCTGCCTGAATTTCCGGCCCCCATTTACCTCATCACGCGATTGGATCTGGGGGATGTGTCGAAGGGGCAGTTGGTCACGCTGGCGAACTACTATGACTTGTTTAAAGAAGTGTTGAATCCCAAGCAATTGGATGGTTTGCGATTGCTGGTCACGCCGTTTCCGCAGCAGCAATTCAACAGCACCGACGATCGCCGCTCGGTGCATCCGCATACGGGGGTGGCCTGTTTCGATTGTCATGCCAACGGCCATACGAATGGTGCCACCCATACGGTGGGTGACGTCCGCCCTAATGAACATCGCCGTCGCATTGATACCCCCACACTACGGGGCATGAATGTGCAACGTTTGTTCGGCTCGCAACGGGCGATGAAGACGGTCGAAGATTTCACCGAATTCGAGCAACGGGCGGCTTACTTTGATGGCGACATTGCCCTGGCTGCGAAGAAAGGGGTGAACCCGTTGGAGCGTGGCAGCCAGGTGCAATTCATGGCTGAGTTCCAGGAACTGCTGGACTTCCCGCCCGCACCGAAGCTGAATGTTTTCGGAAAGCTCGACCCGGCCCAGGCGAACCCCAGTGAGTTGCGTGGTCAGGAATTGTTCCATGGGAAAGCCCAGTGTGCGGTGTGTCATCCAGCTCCGTTTTATACGGATAACTTGATGCACAATCTGAAGGCGGAACGCTTCTTCGCCGAGAAGATGATTAACGGCAGATTGTCCTCGGCGGATGGCCCTATCAAGACGTTCCCGTTACGCGGAATCAAAGACTCTCCCCCTTACCTGCACGACGATCGCCTGCTGAGTCTGGAAGATACGGTTGAGTTCTTCAATCTGGTTCTGGCGCTCAAGCTGACGGGCGAAGAAAAGGTCGACCTGGTGGCCTTCATGCGCTGCCTGTAACTGATGCCATTTGACATCAACTCAAAACGATCGCGGGCCAAGCGGCCGGGGTACCTTTTTAGGAGGGTTGCCCCGGCCATCTTCGTTTTGCCATAAGCGGCCTCGCCAAACCGAAGAACTCGCCACTTCTTCGACCGGAACTGGCAGTTGCAGAGAGTTTTCACGCAAAGGCGCCAAGGCGCAAAGTTAGAAGGAACGAGCCGACTGGAATGTGAGTCCGCTTTGCGCCTTGGCGCGAGATCTTTCCAACGTCCCGCCTGGTACTTCCCCGGACGATCCTCTTCAGTACAGTCCTCCGTTCGATCATACAACGAGGCGTCAATCTCACCCCAATGAAACGCTCGCCTCGTAGTGACCGCAATCTGTAGACTCGGGCTTTAGGAGGAATTACCCTCGTGAGGGCTGTGGTACGGGCCTCGGTTGCGACCTTGCGGCACGACAATCTTTACAGATTAATCTGATTGCTCAGTGGGCATCCGAATCGATCACACTTGGGCAGATGTAACCTCGTGACGCCGTCAAGTTGTCTGAAGATTTTCGTCGAATGAACTGATTGTATTCCAAGTCGTTCAGCAATCTTGTGGAAAAATGAATCGATAATAGGGATTCCCTTGTTTACGGTGACAATCGTGACGTAGAGTGCACCGTCTGCAACTTATTGGACTATTTGTCTAAGGTTGCGCAGGGAGTCGTCGGGAATCGGACTCGGTGGTCCCGTGTGGTTTTTCCACCTCGTTGCCTGTTTGATGAATTTCGCTGCGGCGGTGCAAGCTTGGGCCAGAGTTTGCCAACGCCAAATGCCATGTTTGGGTTACTCCGTGTGGCGAGTACGCAACAGAGTCTGTTGAAAATCATCAACAGACTTCACTCCAGAATTGTTAGTGTCATCCTCAGAAAGGCCTGTTCATGCACTTTAATTGGCTCCGCAGCCTGTTAGCCGACAACCGCACTACCAAACGCACCTCTCGTAAGCGACGCCCGTGGGTGTCGGAAGTGGAAACGTTGGAAGCGCGCGCTGTGCCGGCAATCTATCACGTCACGGGGATGGCCGACGGCGCGGGGGTGATTACGGCCTCGGGACTCGACTTCAACGCCTCCACGTTGCGGGCTGCCATTAATGATGCCAATTTGCAACCTGGGGATGATACGATCGTGTTGCCTTCCGGCACCTACACGATCAACACCAGCGGCGAAGGCGAGTTGCTGATCAATAGCAATATTACCATTGATGGCGCCGGTGCCTCAGACACGATCATCGACAACGGCTATCGTGCCGGCCGCGTATTTCATGTGACCGGTGATGTGAACACGATCGTGACAATTGAAGGTGTGACCATCACAGGGGGCAGCGTCACCGATGAAGGGGCCGGCATTCTGCTGGATTCTAACGCGACGCTGAATCTCAATCAAAGCATCGTCACTTACAACTCTGTTCAAACGGTGACCGGGGATGTCTACGGTGGCGGCATCTCGGTCAATTTAGCGACGTTGAATGTGACGG
>JAZKFE010000367.1:3167-20715 GCA_040386595.1 Planctomycetota bacterium
AAAGGTGCTCGTCGTCATCACCGGCGCGAATATCGATTTCCTACAACTCGGCCTACGGTGGTGATGGGGCTCCGTTAGGAAGTGGTCAGGCCAACGGCTATCTGGCGGCTGGCGGTGGCATCGCGACACGAGCTGGGCAAGTCACCCTGCTGAGAAGTACGGTCGACCACAATAATGTCTATGGTGGATCTGGGGTGTCCCAAATAGGTAATTATTATGGGGGTGTCGCTCAGGGTGGTGGAATTGCCAACTTGCTGAACTCCAGTCTGACTATTACCAACAGCACGATCGCGAACAATTCCGCGAATGGTGGGCAGGGAGTGAATGGTGGTGAAGGATTTGGTGGAGAGGCCTACGGTGGCGGGATTTACTCCGGCGCGATAGTCGCCCTGAGTAACTCCACGATTGCTTATAACACAGCCCAGGGAGGAGCGGAGTTCGGTGGCGGCTTCGCCATCGGTTCAGGAGGCGGATTTGCGTCGGGAGGTGGCCTCGCTAACACCCAGGCCTCGATCATTGCCAAGAATACGGCCTCTGCATTTGACCCTGATGTTTCAGGTCTCGTGTCCAGCTTCGGATCTAATCTCATCGGCGATGCTGGCACCACCTCAAGCTGGATAATAATCATCGATAAGGTGGGGGGCAATTTTTATGGTCCGGTCCTTGATCCGTTGTTCGCAAGTAATCAAGTCGCCGACAACGGCGGTTTGACGTTCACCTTAGGGCTGCTGCCAGCAAGCCTGGCGGTGAATGGTAGCTTTCTCCCCTCCGTTCTAACGAGCGATCAACGCGGCGCACCCTATCTCCGGAACTTCGGCCAGACGGACATTGGCGCCTTCGAACTGCAAGGTCCCGGCGTTGAAACCACTCCGGGCAGCACCGCCGCTAGTTCTAATTCCCCTGCCATCGCGGTCGATGCGGGAGTCACTGTGTTTGATACCCAGAATGTGACTGGCGCGACGGTGACAATCACCGGCGGTTTTGTCCCGGGTGAAGATGTACTCGCTTATCCCACCGTGATTGGGAATATTACCGGCATTTATTTGAACGGTGTCCTGACATTGACCGGCACCGATACGGCCGAGAATTATACACTCGCGCTGCGTTCGGTCACCTATCAGAATACGAACTTCAATCCCAATACGGCCGATCGAACGATTACGTTTGCCGCGACCGACGTCCTGGGGACCTCGGCTCCTGCCACGCGGCTTGTGACAGTTGCGGTTGGCAACAACGCCCCCACCGTAGCCAATGTCATTCCTCCACAAACGGCGACCGAGGACACGGCGTTCAACTTCACTTTCGCACTGAATACATTCTCGGATGTTAACCAGGGCGATACGCTGACCTATACGGCGACCGGGTTGCCGGCCTGGTTGTCGTTTGACGGGGCTACGCGAACATTTTCGGGCACGCCCGCGAATGGCGATGTGACCATTATTCCGTTGACGATTACTGTCACCGCTACGGATAGTTTTCTCGCGACTGTTTCCACGACGTTTGCTTTGTCCGTCACGAATGTGAATGACACCCCCACGGTGGCCACTCCGATTGGGCCGCAAACGGCGACCGAGGATACGGCCTTCAGCTTGACCTTCGGAGTCAACACGTTTGCGGATGTGGATGTCGGCGATACGCTGACCTACACCGCGACCGGCTTGCCGGCCTGGTTGTCGTTTGACGGCGCGACGCGAACCTTCACGGGTACGCCCGCTAATGGCGACGTGACGACCATTCCGTTGACGATCACTGTCACCGCGACGGATGGCAGTTTGGCGACGGTCTCGACGACGTTCGCTTTGACCGTCACCAATGTAAATGACGCCCCGACGGTGGCGAATGTCATTTCTCCGCAAACGGCGACTGAGGACACTGCCTTCAGCTTCACCTTCGGAGTCAACACGTTCGCGGATGTGGATGTCGGCGATACGCTGGCCTACACGGCGACCGGGTTGCCGGCCTGGTTGTCGTTTGACGGCGCGACGCGAACCTTCACGGGCACGCCCGCTAATGGTGACGTGACGACGATTCCGCTGACGATCACCGTTACCGCGACGGATGGCAGTTTGGCGACTGTCTCGACAACGTTCGCTTTGACCGTCACGAATGTGAACGATGCTCCCACGGTGGCGAATATCATTTCTCCGCAAACGGCAACGGAGGACACTGCCTTCAGCTTCACCTTCGGAGTCAACACGTTCGCGGATGTGGACGTCGGTGATACGCTGACCTACACGGCCACCGGCTTGCCGTCGTGGTTGTCATTTGACGGAGCGACACGGACCTTCACCGGTACACCGGATGATGCGGATACCGGGGTGTCGCCCCTCACCATTACGGTGACTGCGACCGATGCGGCCCTGGCCGCGGTCTCGACGACCTTCCAGCTGACGATCATTCCCGTGAATGATCACACGCCAGTGTTTACGGCTCCGTCACAAACGGTGAGCTTGCTGGAATTTTCCCCGAACGGCACCACGGTCGCCACGGTGCATGCGACCGACGATGACCTGCCGGCGGAAGCGTTGCAGTATTCGATCACCGGCGGCAATGCCAGTGGTGCGTTTGCGATTGATCCCACGACCGGTGTGATCACGGTGGCTGATGCCTCGAAGTTGGTGCATGACACGACGCCCACCTTCATCCTGACGATTTCCGTCACCGATCAGGGAACTCCGTCCCCGCTGACCGCGACCGCCAGCGTGACTGTCAATCTGACACAGACCGGTCCGACGATCACGTTGAGCGAGGTCCAAGGGACTTACCACATCGGTAAGAACACGGCTCTCGTATCGCCGTTGGCGACCTTTACCAACAACGCCGACGACAATCCCGACTTCAGTGCGGCCCAGTTGACGGTGTCGATCACTGCCGGGCGTTCGTCTAAAGACGTGCTCAGCGTACTGGCCAAGGGAGACCCGTCAGGCCACATTCGCGTCAAGGGCCGCAATGTGTTCTATGACAACGTGAAGATCGGTACCGTTAAGGGAGGCAAGGGACGTCAACCGGATCTCGTGGTGACGTTCAATGCTCAAGCCAGCACCGCCGCAGTGGATGCCTTGCTGCGACGGGTGAATATTACCGCCAAGGATCAGATTGGCCAGATCCGTACTGTGCAGTTCCAGATTACCAATATCAGTGGAGTGGATAGCAACACTGCCACTCGCGATATCCAGGTCGTGCCGATGGGTGGCGCGGGGTAATAGGACTGAAATTTAGTGGACGACAACTGCAGGCACGCCCGTTGGGGCGTGCCTGCAGTCATGTCATAGGGACGTTTTCGTCAATCAATTCTTAAGAAGAGACGTGCAAAACAAGCTGCGCAGGCGAGCCGGGTGGCTGACACGAAATGATTGGTATTTACTTTGTAGTTCGATTTGTGGGCGGCACGGCGCTAGCCGCCGGTTTTTTGCTGCTTTTGCCACAGAAGGACCGGTGGCTAGCGCCATTCCGCTCAGAACGTGCGTGCCATTTAGCTGACGCCAGTCGTCAGGCCCTTCCCTCTATTGGCCACCGTCAAAGATACTCGCCCAGTTGGTGGGTGATAAAGTCGCGGATTTCGTCGCGAACCCGCCGGTAGTGCTGCAATCCTTCTTCTTCATTTGCGGCGGCTTTGGCCAGTTTGGGGGGATCATCGAATCCGACATGGACGACACGTGCCTGGCGCAGAAATGCCGGACAGTGTTCATCAGCGTGGCCACAGACCGTAATCACCAAATCTAACGGGACGTCCGCCAGAGTGCTAACGAGTTTTGAAGATTGGCCGGTGATATCGACCCCAGCCTCGTGCATCACCCGAACCGCATGCGGGTTCATCCCATGGGCTTCGATCCCGGCTGAGTACGGTTCAATCCGGTCGGACAGCAGGTGGCGGGCCCAGCCTTCGGCCATCTGGCTGCGACAGGAATTGCCCGTACACAAAAACAAAACGTGAGGCTTCATGGTTTCTTTTCTACTTAGTCAACTTTGTGGCGTCTGAATTTCAGAAGAAGTTGCATCACGGAGACACGAAGAGCACAGAGTTTTGAAAGAGCGATTCGGATCCATGGTGATTGAAGAAGGCTTTTTTGCCATGGAAACAGACGGTACAGGTCCGCATTTGCTCGCGTTTTCAAACAACACGAGCCTGTTCCTAGAGGCCCTGGTAACACGCTCGGCGTTGAACGAAGGTGTGGAATAGATTCAGGAGATTTTCACCACGAATGACACAAATGACACGAATAAATCAGGGGAAGATTGATTCTCAATCGATCGTCAAAATAGGAGCAGATTTCGAACACTCAGCCGATTTCCAAACAGCGCTGGTTGGCTGTGCTTCATTATTCGTGTGATTGGTGTCATTCGTGGTTTCATACTTCCTTTTGTCACTTCTTAGCTATTCGGTGGAAGGCAACAGGCTGCTGCGGTGGCGTGATCTGTTACGTTTCCACTTTCCAGAGACGTACCAAAATAACGGCGTTGAAAATAGAGGGCCACATTGACCAGCCCGATTAATACGGGGACCTCCACCAAGGGGCCAATCACGGCGGCGAATGCCGCTCCGGAATTGATTCCGTAGACGGAGACGGCCACCGCAATCGCCAGTTCAAAATTGTTGCTGGAAGCAGTCAAGGCAATCGTCGCGGTTTTCGAGTAGTCCGCCCCGATCTTACGGCCCATCCAAAAGCTGATCAGAAACATCGCCACAAAATAAATCAGCAACGGAACCGCAATCCGCACGACGTCCAACGGGATTTGAACGATCAGATTCCCCTTCAGGCTGAACATGACCAGGATCGTGAACAACAGAGCGAGTAACGTTAACGGGCTGATGGCTGGGATGAACTGGCCTTCGTACCACGCACGGCCCCGGACCTTGATGAGGACGAGTCGCGTCACCATGCCGGCCAGAAACGGAATGCCGAGGTAAATGAAGACGCTCAGGGCGATTTCACCAATACTGATCGGCACGGTACTGCCCTGCAGGCCGAACCAGGGGGGCAAAATGGTGATGAAGCCCCACGCATACACGCTATAGAAAAACACCTGAAAGAGACTGTTGAAGGCCACCAGCCCGGCGGCGTACTCAGTGTCGCCCTGGGCCAGTTCGTTCCAGACAATCACCATGGCGATGCAGCGTGCCAGTCCAATCAAGATCAGGCCGACCATATAGTCGGGATAGTCGTGCAGGAACAGAATCGCCAATCCAAACATCAGAATAGGGCCAATAATCCAGTTCTGCACGAGAGACAGTAACAGGATCTTCCAGTTGCGAAAGACTTCCCCGAGTTCCTCGTAGCGGACCTTCGCTAATGGGGGATACATCATCAGGATCAGCCCGCACGCGATCAGCAGATTGGTCGTGCCCCATTGGAAGCGATTGATCCCGGCTTCGATTCCCGGGACCAGTCGCCCCAAGGCCACGCCGACGCCCATCGCCAGGAAAATCCATAGCGTCAGATAGCGATCCAGAAACGCCAACCGTCGTGTCACGCCAGTAACCATCATGATCCTTTCGAATCGTCCATCGTCGATTAACGATAGATATGGGTAAAAAAACACCGACTCACAGATCGGCAATCAGCGCCTTGAGCTCTTCCAGTTTTTGCGGATTGATGCAGTAGCACACCTTGGGACCGTTCACTTCCCCTTGGATCAACCCAGACTCCTTGAGGATCTTCAAGTGTTGCGAGACGGTGGACTGGGCGAGTGGCAGACTGTCGACGATCTCGCCACACACGCAGGCTTGGCGACTTACCAAGAGTCGCACAATGCGGACCCGAGCGGGGTGCGCGACGGCCCAGGCGAGTTTGGCGAGTTGTTCGGCCGATTCATCAGCCGGCAACGTCACCGCACCTTCGTCGCAGTCGCAACATTCCAATTTCAGTTTACGAGCCACAGTTCCTGCCTAGTCTCTAAATCGTTGATCGACGATGGATGATAAAATCTGTCCGCCCACCGGTCAATGCAGACGGTCCGCAATTTCTATCTGACGAGGCCTGGTGGCCCAATAGTTTTGACGGCCTGGAAAAATTACTCGAATCTCAAGTGCATGACGGATTCGCCGGAATTACGCAGTTCGGTCAGAGAGTTGATGCCGATTTCCAGGTGCATTTTGGCGAATTTCTCGGTCACTGTTTTGTCACTGCGCGTGGTTTTCACGCCATCAGGAGCCATGGGATTGTCCGAAACCAGCAGCAACGCCCCATTCGCGATGTGATTGGCGAAGCCGACCACGAAGATGGTGGCGGTTTCCATGTCGATCCCCAGGATCCGGTTGGCTTTGAGGTACGCCTTGAACTTCTCGTCGTGTTCCCAGACTCGTCGGTTTGTGGTGTAGATCGTGCCGGTCCAATAGTCGAGCCCCTGCTTGACGATCATGGCCGAGACGGCTTTTTGCAGCCGGAACGACGGCAACGCGGGGATTTCCGGTGGCAGGTAATCGTTACTGGTCCCTTCTCCGCGAATGGCCGCAATCGGCAGGATGAAGTCGCCCAGCTT
The DNA here is from genome assembly GCA_040386595.1 of Planctomycetota bacterium. GTDB lineage: Bacteria > Planctomycetota > Planctomycetia > Planctomycetales > Planctomycetaceae > JAKFVC01. The sequence goes on from JAZKFE010000367.1 coordinate 9,648, forward strand.
GGCTTTCTTTAAACCACCACACTTGCCCAGGAACAGTACCGCTTTGGGGGCAATCGCCGAGAGCAAATCCATGACGGTCGCCGCCATGGCGCTGCCCATGCCGAAATTCAGGATGGAAATTCCATCGGCTGTGGCGGATTGCATGGGCTTGTCGCGTCCGACTACTTCCACATTGAACTGTTGGGCAAACAGTTCCACGTAGTGGGAGAAGTTGGTGAGAAGAATGTACTCACCGAAGCTATCCAGAGAACCGCCCGTGTACCGGGGGAGCCAATCCTTCACAATTTCGGCCTTCGTTTTCACTACCGCTCCTTAGCTGTGGCTGACGTTGTTCGATTCGTTCTCTTTGTTTTTAGGGGGTGGCCTCACCGGGGGAGTGGGCTTCATTGGGAACATACCAGATACAGACCGTGACATGTTGGCCTGCTCCGGCACGAAGACTTTCGGATTGGGTGATGTTGAATATCCGCCCGTTGACTTGGTTGAGCCATTGATTGATGCGGTCCTCGTGCGGTGGTTCCACGATAGTTTCACCGTGACCACTGACGAACGTAAACATCTTAACGCGTTCCTGCATTGCTGCTCCTCCCGAAAAAGCCCCTGTCGCGACACGATAGTAACACGAATGCGATGACAATCGTGTGGGTTGTCTCGATGGGCCACGTCAACGGGAGAGCAGCTCGGTGTGGTATTGGTCGACGGCCTGCGCGAGTCCCCTCCGTCGAAACGGAGCCTCCTCCCACACGTGACCCTGCTGAAGTTCAATTATACGCGAATTCCTGTGACACATGTTCCCCAAGAATTGTTCGTGGCTTTTCCAACAGTCACGGCGCGGTCGCTTTCACAGAGTTAATGAGGACACATTGTCGATCGCCGTGTTATTGTTGGTTGTTTCTAGATAGAGACAGTGTTTGACCTCCGTCAGCCGATTTCATTGCAAGTCTCGCGCTGTGTCACAACTAAGAATTCGGATTATGTGCCACTGCTTTGCGACGGTACTCGGTCGTTAAGCAGTGCCCGGACGGCTTGGAATGCACTGCTTAACAACCGAGTACAGTTGCGAAACAGTGGCACGACAAGACCTTGGGGAGTGGGGCCCAAATCTCAGCTGTGACACAGAACTAGTTGCCAGGATCACTTCCGCAGTGGCAGTTTTGATGCTGACCAAGGGCCTGCGAACGAGGATTGCCTGTCACAATGCTCAGGTCATGAATGATTGCAAATCACGAAGCTGCAATCGCTTGTGGAATTTGTTTTTTGGTCCGAACCACTTGCGAATGGGAGGGGAATTGTTGACTCCCGTCTCGAAACGTGCTAAACCTGATATCAACAAGTTCGATTGGGTTGATGAGTTATTCTCTACGCGGCCAACGCTGAGACTTTTATCAAAGTAGTACTCCCACGATTAAAACGTCTCATTGATGACCGTGCATGGTATCGTTTGGTCCACGCCTCGTAATGTTCCCGCCGACTCCGATTCCACCAAGCCATGATGGCGCCCACCAGTGGTAACGAAATGACCGACTTGATTTGTAACGCCCGGTCGCAGGCACGTTTACGTTGCCTGGCGCTATCTGTTGCGGGAACGCTGTTTCTGGCCGCTGTGCCGCAGTCCGTAGATGCCGCCGAACGCCCCATCAATTTCGTGAACGATGTGATGCCCGTGTTGACCAAAGCGGGCTGCAACATGGGTGTCTGCCATGCCAAAGCGGGCAATGGTCAAAATGGATTCCAGCTGTCACTGCTGGGGTTTGAACCGCGCGAGGATTTCGAGCATCTCGTGAAGGAAGCACGTGGCCGGCGGCTGTTTGCCAGCACTCCCGAACGCAGCCTGTTGCTGATGAAGGCCACGGGCCAGATGCCGCATGGTGGTGGTGTGCGGCTGCAAGCCGCGGGCGAAGGCTATGCCCTGCTGCGCGACTGGATCCAACAAGGGGCCCCGTATGAACCGGCTGGCGATCCTCGCTTGGTTTCGTTCGAAGTGCAGCCCAAACGAGGCACCATTGCGCGTCAGGGGGAGCAGCAACTCAAGGCTTTGGCCCATTACAATGATGGCAGCGTGCGCGACGTCACCAGCGTGGCGCTCTACGAAACCAACGACAAATCCATCGCCGACGTCGATGAACGTGGCAAGCTCAAGGTTCTCGATATTTCCGGCAACGTTGCGGTGATGGTTCGCTATCAAGGCAACGTTGCGGTTTTCAGTGCCTCGGTCCCGTTGGGGGCTCCGGTGGAAAACTTGCCCACTGCGAAAAACTTCGTCGATGAATACGTATTCTCCAACCTGAAAGTCCTGGGCATTCCCCCCTCGGCCATTTGTGACGATGCGACATTCCTGCGTCGAGTCACGCTGGATGTTGCGGGCCGTCTGCCCACACCGGACGAAGCCGCGGCTTTCTTGGCCAGCGTTGAGCCTGACAAGCGCGACAAGGTGATTGAGACGCTGCTGCGAAGTCCCGACTATGCGGATTTCTTCGCCAGCAAGTGGGCCGCGTTGCTGAAGAATCGACGCGACGATACCAGCGATATGGTCTCGAACTTTGCGTTTCATGCCTGGGTCCGGGACAGCCTGCTGGCCAACAAGCCTTACGACCAGTTTGTGCGTGAATTGCTGGCCGCCACCGGGCAGGTCATCGGCAATCCCCCTGTCGCTTGGTACAAACGGGTGAAAGAGCCCAAGCAGCAGCTCGAAGATGTGGCGCAGCTCTTTCTGGGCGTTCGTATGCAGTGTGCCCAGTGTCATCACCATCCGTTCGAACGCTGGAGCCAGGACGATTACTACTCGCTGGCTGCCTTCTTCACTCAAGTCGGCCGGAAGCCCTCGGCCACGCGTGGTGAAGACCTGATCTTCCACAAGCGTGGAGTGGCCGTCGCGACGAACATGAAAACCGGATTGCAACTCAAACCAGCGGCCCTCGGGGATAAGATTCCGGAGATTACCGCGGACGAAGATCCTCGTTTAAAACTCGCCGACTGGATGAGTGCCCGCGAGAACCCGTTCTTCGCCAAGGCTCTGGTGAATCGTTACTGGAAGCATTTCTTCCAACGCGGTCTGGTCGAACCCGAAGACGATATTCGCGATACCAATCCGCCGACCAACCCCGAACTGCTGAATGCCCTGGAGAAACATTTTATCTCCAGCGGATTTGATCTGAAGGATCTGGTGCGAGTGATTACTCGTTCGCAGGCCTATCAACTCAGTGCCACGCCGAATGCCCACAATATCGTCGATCGCCAGAATTACTCACGGTACTACCCGCGACGTCTGCAGGCGGAAGTGCTGCTGGATGCCGTCGATAATATGACGGGCACCCAGACCGATTTTGCGAATCTGCCGACGGGAACTAGGGCCGTGGCGTTGCCGGATAACAGCTACAACAACTCGTCGTCATTCTTGCGCGTCTTCGGGCGGCCTGAAGGGGAAAGTGTCTGTGAGTGCGAACGCGTGCAGTCTTCGAGCCTGGCGCAAAGCCTGCATCTGATTAACGCAGCTGAGATCAAAGCGAAACTCGCTAGTCCCACGGGGCGGGCTGAGCGTCTGAATAAAGAAACGACGCCCGTCGAGGCGAAAGTTCGCGAACTGTACTTGGCTGCTTTTTCGCGTGAGGCTCGTCCGGATGAGCTAAAAACGGCCTTGGCCTATCTCGCGGAACCGCGAACGGATGCCGATGGCAAGCCCATTGAGGCGGCGAAGGCCAGTCGAGAGAATTTCCAGGACCTCATCTGGGCGTTGATCAATACCAAAGAATTCCTGTTCAATCATTAGGCATATGATGATTCATCGCATTCAAACCGGGCGTCCGACAGCGTATCGCTGGACTGCGATTGCAGCGATCTGCATCGCCGGCTGGAGCATGGCCTCGGTGTCGTTGGCGCAATCGGTGTGCCTTCCCGCGCCGCGGTTGTTGACGACGATGCCCATGGGGGGCAAGGTTGGCACGCAGGTCGAAATCACGATCAGCGGCGAACATCTGGACGCTGCCGACGAGCTGACCTTTTCTGACCCGCGCATCACGGCGACTCGCAAGCTGAATGCCGCCGGACAGCCGGAACCCAATCGTTACGTGGTCACCATTGCTGCCGATTGTCCGGTGGGGATTCACGAAGCCCGATTGATGACTCGACTGGGGATTTCCTCGTCGCGAGCTTTTTCTGTGGGCACCCTGCCCGAGTTCGTGCAGACCAAACCCAATACAACGCTGGCCACTGCGCTGGAATTGCCGGTCAACTCGGTCTGTAACGCCGTGATGAGCGTCAAGTCGGTGGATCACTACGCCTTCCAGGGACGCAAGGGCCAACGCGTCATTGTGGATTGTGCGGCGAAGGGAATCGACTCCAAGCTGGACGTGGTCTTCATCATTGCCGACGCGGCCGGGCGTGACTTGCTGGTCGAACGGCGTGGTGGTGCGTTGGACTTTACGGTGCCTGAAGATGGTAAGTATGTGATCAAGGTGCACGAGTTGACCTTTAAGGGTGGCGTGGCGAACTTCTACCGGCTGGGCCTGTGGGAATTGCCGGCGGACGCTCCCATCGTACGAATGCCGTCGACACGCACTGTGAACTCATTCTCGTGGCCTCCCCCCGGCTTGCCCGAGGTGGCCGCGGCGACCGAACAAGAGCCTAATAATCTTCAGGCTCGAGCCCAGAAGATCACTTTGCCCTGTGATATTGCCGGCAGCTTCTTTCCCGCCGCCGACGTCGATATGTTCGAGTTCGAAGGCAAGAAGGGAGACGTGTGGTGGGTGGAAGTCGCGTCCGAGCGTTTTGGACTTCCTACCGATCCCGCGATTCTGGTTCAGCACGTGAGCGGTGCAGGTGCCGCTGAGAAGCTGACGGATGTCGCTGAATTCTCTGATATTCCCAGCCCGGTCAGGGTGTCGAGCAACGGTTATGCCTATGACGGCCCTCCGTACCAGGCGGGCTCCTCGGACATCCTGGGAAAGCTGACCATCCAGCAGGACGGCATCCATCGCCTGCAACTGTCTGATCTGTTTGGCGGCACACGCAATGATCCGCGAAATACTTATCGCTTGGTCATTCGTAAAGCGGTTCCCGATTTCGCCGTGGTGGCCTGGGCCCTGCATATGGAACTGCGAAACGGCGACCGCAATGCGTTGTCGAAACCGATTTCTCTGCGTGGCGGCTCGACGATGGCTCTCGAAGTGGTGGCCGTGCGTCGCGATGGGTTTGATGGCGATATCGAAATTGTGATGGAAGGTTTGCCCGAAGGAATGACAGCCCAAGGGTTGAAGATCCCGGCTGGTAAGTCACGCGGTATGCTGTTGGTGACCGCCAGCCAGAATGCTCCGCGGTCCATTGGCCGTGCCAAGTTTTATGGCCGAGCTCAGATTGACGGAGCCGCGGTGACTCGTCCTTGCCGTCTGGCTTCGATGGCTTGGCCTATTCCCGATGCCTGGGGTGAGATCCCTTATCCTCGCTTGCTGGCTGACGTGCCGGTGTCTGTCAGTGGCATCGAGTTCGCTCCGATTACCATCGCCCCCACGGGGAATGAAATCCGGGAAGTCGTCGCGGGTGAAAAACTCACGATTCCGATCACTCTGGCTCGCCGTAGCGAATTCTCCGGAGCCACGATGGAAGTCCGGACGCTGGGGGCCGGCTTTGAACAAAACCCGCAGTTTGAACTGCCTCTCACTGCTGATAGCTCTCAGGCTGTGCTGGATTTGGCCAAGTTGAAGACACCCCCGGGTGACTATCTGATTGCGTTCTACGGGAGTGCGGTTGCCAAGTATCGACATCATCCCGAAGAGATTCTGGTGGCCGAATTGGCTCAGCAGAAGGCGCAACAGGAAGTCACGGCGGTCGATGCTGAAGTGAAGCAACTGACGGAGGCCGTGCAAGCAGCCGCCGTTGAGAAGAAGGCCGAAGCCGAGCAAGCTGTTGCGGCGGCTGTGGCTCGTCAAAAGACGGCGGCTGCGGCACTGACTGCGGCGACTGAAAAACTCAAGCAGGCGACTCAGGTGGCCCAGCCCAGAGATATTGTCGATATCATGGTATCTGAACCGATTGCGATTCGCGTCAAGCCAGCGGGGACAAAATGAGCAGTTCGCACAAAGCATTCTCGACCACTGACTGTCCGGGGCCCGTGGAGACCGGGATGCGCTATGGCTCCAGTCACCGCCGGAATTTTCTGCAAGCGGGCCTGGCTGGGTTTGCCACCTTAAGCCTGCCGGGGATTCTGCGTCTGCAAGCCCAGAAAGCGTTGCAAGCCAGTGAAACCAAGGGCTCCAGCCGCGAGAAGACCGCTGTCATCATGGTCTGGCAGCCGGGCGGGCTGTCGCACATCGATTCCTACGATCCCAAGCCACACTCCGGCAGTGAGTATCGTGGTCCGTTTGGTTTGATCCCAACCAAGGTGCCGGGATTAGACTTTACCGAACTCCTGCCGCGACAGGCTGCGATCGCCGACCGCTTCACCGTGTTGCGTTCCATGCAGCAGACAGCGGGTGGGCACCCGGCCGGTTCGATGCAGTTGCTCTCGGGAGATCCCGACACCCGGGACAAGCCCAAGCCGCGTTTGCCCGACTGGATGTCGGTCACCAACTACCTGCGATCTCAAGAAGGTCCCCGTCAAAATCCGTTACCGGGTTATGTGGGGATCAACCCGCCGCTTGAATACAACGGCCCGGCTTACCTGGGCGATGCTTACTCGCCGTTCACGGTTTCCGGTGATCCGAACGCGCCGACATTTTCGGTGCCGAACATTGGTCTGTCGAATCTCGGTGAGGTGCAGCGTTTGGGACGTCGGTCGACGCTCCGACAAAACCTCGATACGCTGGAACGAGCGTTCGATCAGGCGGGTGAGCTGTCGGCTCTCGACGAATTCGAGACGCAGGCGATGACCTTGCTGACCAATCCGAAGACGAAAGAAGCCTTCGACCTCAGTCGCGAAGACGCGAAAACCCGTGACCGCTACGGACGGAATGCCTGGGGACAGCAGTTGTTGCTGGCGCGTCGTCTGGTCGAGGCCGGAGTGGAAGTGCTGACGACCAGCCTGAGCGGTCCGCTGTGCGGCCGCGTGAACAACTGGGACGATCACGCCGTCAATCACAACGTGTTCGATGCGATGCGGTTCCGGGCCGATGTCTATGATCAGGCCGTCACGGCGTTGATTGAAGACATCTACGAACGCGGCTTAGATAAACGCGTTCTGGTGGTGGTCACCGGTGAGTTCGGTCGTACTCCCAAGATCAGCTATGCTGCCAGCACTGGCGCCGGAGATGCCAGCGCACCGGCCGGTACGCAGCAACCGGGACGCGACCATTGGCCGCGTGCCTTCTCGAACATCTGGGCTGGCGGCGGGATTACCACCGGACGAGTCATCGGTGCCACCGACAAGCGAGGCGAAGACGCCGTTGAACGCATCTGCGGCCCCGGCGATTTCTTGGCGACCATTTACCATCACTTGGGAATCGATTCGTCCAACACTCTGATCCGAGATCTGAGCGGCCGCCCGACCCCGATTGTCGACCACGGCAAGCCGATTCCGGAGCTGATTGGCTAGTGCTGTGTCGAATTGTCTCGTATGGATTTGAGTTGCGCAAAGCAATGTGCCAGAACGCGCGGCAGGGCATCATTGAGGCCCCGCGCCTGTAACTCACAAGCCCTGGCCCAGGCTTGCTCGGCAAACTGAGGAGTTGTCAGCAAGTGCCGTAACCTTATGGCAATCACTTCCGGTGTGCCGAATGGGATGTTGTAAAATCCCACTCCTAAGCCTTGAAGAAACTGTGAATTCAGAATTTGTTCTAAGTGTGTCGGAAACAGGAATTGCGGACGTCCGATCGCCAAGGCGTGTTGCGACGTTCCGCCACCGGCATGGTGAACTAGCACCGAGGCTCGAGACAGGACTTCACCAATGTGAGGCATCCGGTCGAGAATGGTCAGGCCCGATTGCCGCCACGCATCGCGCTGTAACGGTGGCAGGTCTCTCAGGTAGACTTGGCCGGGATATCCGCTATGTAGCAGGCCGGCCAGGATGACTTCGACTCCTGCTTGAGAGCCGTTCAAGTAAGCAAAATAGCTCGGCTGCTCGGGTGGCAGTACCGGTGCTCCGAGTCGATCGAGGGGCCCCACGACAGGTTCTGTGCGTTCGGGCTGATAGGGATCGAGCTCGGGGATGGCGGTCACAAAGTTTGCCGCTGCGGCAAATATTCCGGGCAGTGTTTGAGGTGCTCGTCGTCCTCGTTCTTGCTGAACTTGGCGCACCACTGCCAGGATCTGTTCTTCGGAAACTTGCAGTGGTTGCCCCGGGATCAACACGGGGAATGTGGGTTGTCCGATGGGGGGGACCGTGAAGCCGTTGCCCACAGTCACCGTAGGAATGACGCCATAGCTGGCCAGGCACAGGGTGGGACTGTGATCGCAGGCAATAAGGTCCGGCTGCACGCGATCCAAAATGAATTGCCAGGACTGCAACCGGGACCGGAGCTCGTCGATTTGGGCAAACCCATGACGGGTGAGAATGTCGGCATAGCTGGCGGCGAAGCCCGTTGGTTGTGTGGCTGGCTGCTCTCGAAAGACAGGGGCTTGGAGGACTTCGAAACCTTGGTCCTCTAGTAGCATCCCCGCTTGACCGGGTTCTTTGACGGCAAATACGGCACGCAGACCATGGGCCGTCAGAGCGCGGGCCAACGGCAGCAATTGCTGGACATGCCCCAAGCCACCGCCGAGTTCCCAGGCGAACAACACGGTTTTCCCGTGGAAGGCCTCGGAGATATGTCCTGACTTGGCTGTCTGGGATTCGTGGCTGGTCGTCGGTGGCGCGGGTAACTCGCAGATCAGATCCCGCACTTTGCCCCCCACGGGACGCTCAATTCGTTCGACCAGTTCAACCTCGGTGGTGACAGGCTGTTCGAAGAATTCATTGACGATGCCGCGGAGCTTCTCGGGATGCTCTGTCGTCCAATCTTGATCCGGAACAATACGGACCGTGACGCGGTCGACCGCTCGCTGAATGATCTGATATTGATGATACCCGTGAAGATCATAGAGGCCGAACAGGATGTTGCTGGACGCTTTCAACCGTCCGTCTGCCAGCTGAAAGAATGGTCGCGATTTGCCTTCAATTCGCTTTAACAGCGGCAAGCCTCGACCACACGGGCAGGCCACGGCACCGACGGTTGCGTCGTCTTGAATCTCATAGCGAATGAATGGATTGAGATAGTTGTGGAGTGCGGTCAGAACCAGCCGCCCGGTCTGTCCCGGAGCACACGGCTGATCGTGGGCATCCAGGACCTCCAGCAACACATGTTCGGCGTGCACGTGGTAACCATGGCCCTCGGGGCATGGTGAGGCCACGTATCCCGCTTCGGCACAGGAATATTGGTCTTTCACCGGCACCCCGAACGCCGCCTCAATCCGCGACTGGACGTCGGGTGTCAGGGTCTCGCTGACCGATTGAATGGCTCGTAAATTCGGGAGTCGGATGTTCTGCTCACGCAGCAGATTGCTGAGCATGTCGAGGTTGCTGGGGTAGCTCAGAATGTAGTTTGGTGCGACGCGTTGCAGCCATTCCAGTTGTTTTGTCGGAGACTGCTGGATATCCAAGCCATAGCATTCCCCGGTCTGCAACAGACCGTTAAGTCCCGGAAACCATTCTGGAAAGGTCAGACCTGTTTGATACTGCCGCAGTTGGTCGGGCCCATAGGGGAAGACCGGCGGGCGGATGGCGGCGAGCGTCCCGCGGGGATCGATTCCGCACCACTCTAAATCTCGTAAATTACACGCCCACCACCAGCGATGTACGACATTCGTCTGCCGCACTTCCAGCTTCACACCGCTGGTGCCCGAGGTGGTGCTTTTGGCGGTCAGCCAGGTGTCAGGGGGGAGTTGACGTGCCTGCAGCTCCCCTGCCCGTTCCTGCCACACGCGTCGGCTGATGATGGGCACACGCCGAAAGTCGGCCAGAGCGCGGATGTCTTGCGGGACAATGCCGACTTCCTGCAGCAGTGCCGCATAGAACGGGACGTGCTGGCGGCAATGCTCCAGCAGGTGGCGAATCTCTGCGAGTTGCCGCGCTTCAATCTCGGCTGCCGAAGACCATTGCGAGCGATCTAATTCCTCATACAGCGCCCAAGCCTCGGCGACTGCGGGGGGCAACTCTGTTGCGGACGTTTGCAGGGGATTGCGGAGGGTGAAAAACGACATTGGTACTCACGGTGAAAAATCGTTCGATTTCCAGACGCTTTTCGCAATCATCATGTAAGCCCCGGGCGGGTTCAAGTATAGAACGCGGCTCGGGGAATTCCCGCCGTCGTACAGTCCTCGGCCGCCAGCATGCCGCGGCTCCATAAGGTCCGTTCGACCATCACCTTCAGCACCTGTTCCAGGCCGGCTTGTGCTTCGCGACTTTCCAAGACACCAATCGCTCGGGCAATGGCTTCCAGCGTACACAGGCTGTGATCGTTTGGCTGATGCCGGAGACGGTATTCCGAAGGCTGTCCTTCCGCGACTTTGACGTGCGGAATGCCGACCAGGGCGGGCTCGCGGCGGACAAACCGTTGGGCTTGCCGCCAGGTGGCATCGGGGACGATCAGCGTCACCGGGCCTGGCAGTTGGGCCACAAAATCGGGGGTCAGTTCCGTGGCATGGGAGCTGGGATACAGCAGCAGCGACGGCTGATCTGGTTGCACCAACCCGGCCGTCGACATGCGATCGTCTTTGCGACCGTGAACGCGGAGCTCGCTATTGGTGAGGGCCTTCACCGCCAGCCGCGCGGAGTTGGAGGTCAGCACTTCTTCGGACGAGTGCATGAGCACAATCAGCCGCGTTTTCAACGTGATCTGGGGGATCAACGCGCAAAAGCACAGCGGCCGGCGGATTTCACAGCCCGGGCATCGGTGTTCCCGCAAGCTGGGTCTCATGGAGTGGCCTTACGAAGAGCGAATCATTCCCAGCGATACGGAGCCAGGAAACCCGCCAGCATAGCAGATGACGGCCGCGTAAGACTAATCCACAGGGGGAATGGTCGTCATCGCCATCGCGATCTCAGTCCACGCTGGAAACACGGTGAGGAATTCTGGGAGGGTGAGGCTCCTGCCGAACCGCTTGG
>JAZKFE010000368.1:0-21732 GCA_040386595.1 Planctomycetota bacterium
CCTAATTTACTAAGCCCTCCTAGAATGCGCTAGTCTAATACACAACGCGCTCTAGGCGAGCCCGGCGGCGTCAGCCCCGGGATTCTTCGTAGGCGAGCGTCCAGCGTCAGCTGGATGGTTGTTAGACACTGCACGCCGCCATGTGATCGGCCTGCCTGATTCGGCAAGATCCGCGCTGAATATGACCCCTAACTCTCAGTCGCGTCGCTAACAACTATCTAGCTGACGCTGGGCGCTCGCCTACGAAGATGAAGAAACGCAGTCGAAGAAGCCCTGACCTCTTGTTCGCTCCGCTCACCCAGATTCGAGAATCTGGGCTACCCATCGACTGCGTCGATATCGACATCAAGCAATCTATTCATCCTTACCCGCGCACTTGACCATCGCCGTAAACGACATACTTATACGAGGTCAATTCGCGTAACCCACAGGGGCCGCGAGCGTGAATTTTATCGGTGCTGATCCCAATTTCCGCCCCCAGACCGAGCTCGCCGCCGTCGTTAAAACGGGTGCTGGCATTGACGATCACCGCAGCCGAATCGACCCGGGCCACAAACTGCTGGGCCGTCCGCAGATCGCTGGTTACGATCGATTCGGTATGCCCCGAGCCATACTCAGAAATATGCTCAACGGCGGCAGTCAGATCGGCAACCACTTTGACCGACAGAATCAGATCGGAATACTCCGTACGATAATCGTCGTCCGTCGCCAGACGGCTCCCCGGCATCAAGGACTGCGATTGAGTGCAGCAGCGCAATTGGACTTTTTGGGCCGCAAGTTCCGCAGCCAGCTTGGGAAGCCACTCGGCCGCTAAGCTCGCGTGAATCAACAAACATTCCGCCGCGTTACACACTCCCGGACGCTGGCACTTACTATTAATCAGGATGTTGCGGGCCATCTCCCATTCAGCCGACTGGTCGATGTAAACATGACAGACGCCGTCATAGTGCTTGATGACCGGCATCGTGGCTTCAGCCACCACGCGCTCGATCAACGACTTTCCCCCCCGCGGAATCGTGACGCTGATCTCTTGATGCCGCTTCAGAAACTCACCCACGGCCGCCCGGTCAGTAGTCTCGACCAATTGCACCGCATGCTGCGGCAAACCCGACGCCCGCAGCGTATCCTGCAGCAAACCGTAGAGCGCCTGATTGCTATGAAAGGCTTCTTTACCGCCCCGTAAAATCACCGCGTTACCACTCTTCACACAGAGAGCGGCAGCATCCATGGTCACGTTCGGACGCGACTCGTAGATAAAAAAGACAACGCCCAAAGGAACGCGAACACGCATCACCTGCAGACCGTTGGGGCGAATCGAACTATCCAGAATCTCACCGACAGGGTCGGGCAGCGCCACAATTTCTTCAAGTGCCTTGGCCAGATTTTCCAATCGCGCCGGAGTCAGCGTCAACCGATCAATGGCCGCAGCATTCAAACCATATCCAGGAGCCAGCTCGACGTCGCGTGCATTGGCCGTCAAGACTTCCGCAGTCCGAGCTCGCAAAGCCGCGGCCGCTGCCTGTAACCATTGATTCTTCTGAGATCCCGTCACCGTCAACAGAGCCTGCCCGGCCTTGGCCGCTTGCCCGGCGACCCGCTGCGCATAGGCGGCAAAATCGGTGATCTCACTGTTTGCTGAATTGACGACGGCTGTTGATGACATAAATTCCAGATCTCATTCCCAAACGGATCCCGCGTCGCACGGACTTCGCCGCACCGACCTGAGCCAGGATCTTCCACACACCAGATAATCGTGAAACGTATTGTATACGGCGCGGGTACCTTTGATGAACCGCGAACGTTTTTTCGGCCCTTGGGAGGGTGAGGCTCCTGCCGAACCGCTTAGTCTTTCGAACCGAGTAAACTTAGCAGTTCGGCAGGAGCCTCACCCTCCCTGCAATTCGGTTTCCAAATCATCCCTGGAATCCAATGAGAGACTAAACGCCGGCGGTTGCCAGGATCACGCCGATGCGACAAGCCGCCAGGAATGACGGGATATGCAACGTTTCTTTCACCGTATGCACGTCCTGCTGGCCACATCCCAACGTCACCGTCGGCAACCCACGGGAACTCAGCCAGTTCGCATCGAGTCCCCCATTACTGATCCGAACGGACGGTTCCAGGTCAATCATGCGAATCGCGCGCTGCGCTTCCTGCACCGCCGGTTCGGCTTCATCCAGCTTGAAGGACTCATATTTTAGCTCCGCGTCGAATTCAACTCGCCCCGCCTGCCCGGCAGCCGTTCGCACTTGTTTCGCAGCTCGCTCGAACGCTTTACGAAACTCTTTCACGAGTCGCTCGCGGAACTCGGGATCATGGCTGCGAACTTCTGCTGCCAACTTCACGCTTGAAGTCACGACGTTAGTCGCGTCGCCACCAGAAATCACTCCAATATTACTAGTCCCGGTCTTGCGCCCCTTCTTGATCAGTCCATGCCAGCCGTTCTCTTGCAAATCCGCAATCGCCAGTCCCGCAATGGCAATAGCACTAGCCCCCTGCTCCGGATGCACACCCGCGTGGCTGGCAATCCCAGTGATGCTAATCTCAATATGATAGGCGCCTGTCGCCCCGATACAGGCCATTTGCGGTGATCCACCATCCCAATTAAAGCACAACTTGGGATTCCCTAAGTCCGCCACTTTAACATGCCGAGCCCCCAGCAAACCAATTTCTTCCTGGATCGGCCAGAAGAACGTCACTGGTGGATGCGGCAAATCTTGCCGCAAAATCTCCAATAAAGAATGGAGCAACACCGCGACTCCCGCACGATTATCAGCCCCTAACGCCGTCGCCGGATTTGCCGAACGAATCACATCCTGGTCGCGAACCGGCTGACACCCCACACACAGCGGCACGGTATCCAGATGAGCCATCAACAGACGTCGCGGCCCCCGCTTTCGCCCCGCGAGCTTAACAATCAAGCTACCGGTGTTACCCCCATAGGGGCTGCGTGTCTGGGAGTCATCAATCAGGATTGATGACTCCGGCAGCCCCGCCTGTAATAGTCGCTGTCGAACAAAATCGACGACCTCTCGCTCCTGGCAACTCTTGCCGGGGATGGCCATCAATTCTTGGACGAGATCTAGTGCCGCCGATTCCATGGTCAATTTCCCGTCAATAACAATTGCGATGCCGGTGTGAGAAACGCCGCATAAGTATAGACATCGTATCAGAGGCGACCAAGCCATTCGGGGTTCGCCCCCATCGCCTGACGGCATTGTTCGCCCTAAAACATCAATCATCCTACGAAAAAAGCCGGCCCAGGAAAAAATCCCGAACCGGCTTTATGGCTATTCGAAAAGACTCCCCGCAGGCCACACCCCATCTCAGCTTCACAACGAGATCGAGCGGCACGCTAAAGGTCTGATCACAGGCTTACTGCAATTTTACTATTTACTCCCAACGCTGCCCGTCGGGAAAAATAGCCAGCAGGACTATTTCACGCCCAGCTTGTAGGTCTTCGTCTTCTTGTCGAGAGCAAAGGCCTTTTCGTTGTGGTAGAGGCACTGATACAGCGTGTTCTTGAAGTTGGCGCTGTTGGTGGTGTAACCATTCTTCAGGACGGCTTCCTGAATTTCACCAATGGTCAAACCCTTCTTGCTGGCAGCCAGCACTTCTTCAACGTACGTCTTGAGCGATTTGTCGTTCTGCGCACGTTGAACAGTGGCTCCCTTGCGTTTCGCCACAGCGGCGGTGCGAGTGAAGTGAGCCGGGCGGCCACGAGTGGCTCCTGCTGCTGTCTTACCTTCAGCGGTCGCGATATCGCTGTTCAAAGCTTCCAACTGCTTCGTCAGCTGATCCCGCTTTTCATAGAGCGAGCTCAACTTGCTCTTGCGAGTGTTAATCAACGCTTCCAGTTGCGCAATAGACAAATTCCCTAGATCCGCTGCCATCGATCACCTGACTTCAATTGAGATACTGGGAACAGCGGCCTGCGGCACAACCAAAGCGCCTCAAAACATTCTATTGCCACTGAACCCAATTGTATTGCATTTAGATGCACGCCGAAATCTTAGGACTCGGGACGCCTCATTTCAAGTAACTAGAGGTCATTATAATCGAATTCATTCCAACCAATGTCAAACAATTGCTATCAGAATAGAAATTATTTGCTATTTATTTGCGGCAGCCTGTTTGCTCGCAGCTAATCCTGATGTCCATTTATGAAGAAATAGACAAAACCAACACGAGCTCTATCAATCACACGGAACACTCAAAAACCTTTGATTTCTCTGGTTTTTCGACAAAATGTATGACTCCATGCAAGCCGCGTTGCCTTCCACTCGCCAACAGTATTAGGAATTTCAATACTCGACTGAAATTCCCACCCTAGGGAACGAACCATCTCATATCCAAATTCCCCTCGGGCACCTAGAAAGACGAATCAACTAAATAAATCCGCACAACACATCGCCCCCGCATCTCATCACATACGGCCCCCTTCCCACACCCGAAACACATCATCGTCGTGAAAATATTGCTGGTTTTCTCAGGCATTTGCGGCTATTTATCTCGCCACCCCTGCTTCAAGTATCAGGCGGGGCGAATGAATGTCACCAGTCAACATCATCGAAATTGACCGCAGAACGTTGCTAGAACCACGAACTCTTAGCTTGAACGCGCCAAACGCCGGAAAACATTACACGGCTGTTAACTGGACAAAAAACTCCAATTCAATATCGCGAGAAATGCTAGCAGCGACAACAGGCCCTGAGACTTGTACACCAAATCTTCTCAGATCCGAGAAGGCCTTGCTGATATCGACTCAAAGGATCGGTTTTGAAGTTGCGTGATTCTCGTAATGGAGAGCACCGAGAACCTGCATTGAGCCGCACATTTCGCCCCAATCTCGGTGGCGAACCAGCCCCTACCCTCCAGATTGTCCGCACATCGAAGCCCGAAACAGGCAACCGGCCACCGTAACCAAACTCCCCCAGGGCCAATCGATAGATCTCATCGCTTCAACTGCGCACCACAGCAAAAGCGGACGCTGCAGGCAGGTATCACGATCACTGTGGGACACGGCCAAAAACATTGCGGCAGGCGATCATCAGACACCAGTGGTCAATTGTCTTTAACATCATTTCCACGACAGCCGACAGAGGGCAATTGCAGCTAGCGCCCTCATAATCGCGTATCGAACGCCGCCTTTTGCTAGGGCAATCATATGTCCGCTTCGGCCGCCAGCGCCACGGGCAGTGGCACAACCTCTCCTAGCCGGGAGAGATTAAAGACTTCAACCGAGACCCCTGGACTGTAGACAATATGACACGGCTCCGCGGTAACAGGCAGTTGATTTGCCGCTAGCAATCCTTGATTAAGATTCAACAGCCGAGCCGCATGCAAAGGATAAGGACGATGATGCACCTGCCCTTGATAGAGCCTGCCATTCCGCCGCGCATACAGGAGATATCTCTCCACCAGGAAATGCTCCAGAGTCCCCGGCCGGGCGACCATGGTATCGCCATGTGAGATCCCGCCGGGCAATCCAACACCGATTTCCGCGTCGACATCGCACACCACACCGCTGAGGACACGTCGACTGCGGTAGGCAATCCGCGAACCATCACGCTGCACACTCATCCGCGCCCAGTGATAATTGAGCCCCCAGCCGCAACGGGCAAGCGCCACAGCCAGCAGTTTGGCCGCATCCAGGCTAAAGAACCAGACGCCAGGGTCGCGCCCCTGAAAATGCACGTAAGTACGCACGTTGGTCTCGGGAAAGTCCGAGATCCCCCACACGGCACAGGACCACCAGGGACGTACTCCAAACATGCGAAAGGGAACCAATCCCAACCACGCGGTCCCATCATAGGTGTCGATTTCCAGCTCAGGCGGCAGCAGCGGACGTAATACACTGACTGGTACGCGCCAATGAATGAACAGTAGATCAGACCACGTGTGATAACCGGCGGCAGCGGTTGGGGGACGCTGGCTAGCAGAAATTCGATCGAGGAGGTCGCTCATGTCACAATCCACGTCACCATCCCGGATGGCGATTCTTAAAGCGCATTCAAAACGCCTCAGCGCCTCTCAACTGGACAATATGACAGAATGTCGCGACTCGCGTGCCTGTCCAATGAGGCGACTGATCTTTGAATTACGCTTTAGCAACCGCGAATGGAATACGAGATTTAACATTTCCCAACGCGACACGAGCGAAATGCTTCAACCACAGCTGGCAGCCGCAGAAAGCATTCCCCGAAATAACATGGCGTGATTGTGGGATGCCGCCAATTTCGTGCCACTGTTTCGCGACTGCACGCAGTCGTTAAGCAGTGCTTCCGGCAAGTGCCTGCCCCAGAATGCAGCCAGGTGATTTAGACCTGCCAACGCGAGATCTTCAACGCCAGACAAGCAGGTCCCAATCCCCTATAAACTCTCCAGAAACGCGATTAAATCCGCCAACTCATCCGCTGGCCAAGCCACTTCCTGCGGATGTTTATGTGTGATAAACACCTCCTGCAAGCTGGCCGCTCGATGATCGTGAAAGAATGGACCACGGTGCCGCACGCCTCGCAACGAAGGTGGGTTGAAGTCCGCGCGGCCATGCTGATCCTTCAGCCCGACGTCGTAAACATCGCCTGACGTATAAGTCGGTGGTGCATGACAGGCTGCACAACCATGAGCATCAAACACCTTGGCCCCCCGCGCCACCTGGACCGGATCAGCCGGAGTAATCCGCTGTGGGGGCGGTAACGCCCGCATATAGGCCACCAACGCCCGCAGTTGATCGTCGTTCGGATCCGCACCGTGCATCGTCGTGGTGATCGATTTTCGAGTCTGCTCTGTCAGATCATCCCGACGGCCACTCCACAAAAATGGTGCCGTGTCGTCGACTCCTAATAACGACGGAATCCGTTTCGGAGCCCCATAGTTGCCGTCGCCCAAATTGTCATTCAGCAACCCAACGGTATGCCCCGAACTATGACAGCTATGACAACTGTACCAGCCGTCGAGCGACAAATTGCCATCGTGAAAGAGAGCCTCACCACGCTCCGCTAATGTCGGTTCTTGCTGCTGAGATGCCTCCAACAGAGGAATCTCGGCCAGAACTTTTCGGGTATTAATCTCAATTACCGAGACTGAATCACTGAATTGATTCGCGACATAGGCCAGCTTGCCCGACGTATCGGTAACCACTGCCACAGGTCGCCGCCCCACCTTAATCCGGTCGAAGCTGTGATCCAGATGCACCCCCACCGCCAGTTCATCCACGCCACCAAGCGTCGTCAGCATGGTCTCAAACCGTCCGACCATAACCGACGTCGGATCGGCCGCACCGTGCTTCGGCTCACCTAGAAAATGAATGTCGGCATCTTCTAGCACTTCGCGGTCATCACGTAAAAAATTCTCCAACGGGATTAACCGCAGATTGTTCGTCATCACAATGCCCCAGAAGACACCGTCATGAGACGTCTCGGCAACCGGATTCAAAATTTGATGGGCCACAATCACCCGTTGATTATCAGGCATGATCCCCAACCCATGCAGATTGTGCCCGGGCAATTTCTTGGTTCGTTCTAAGGTGCCGTTGTCGGTTTTAATGACACTCATCGCGCCACCGAAGGCATCCGCCACCAACAATCGTGCTCCCTGTTGAACGGGCAACATGCGTCGCGGTGCATGAGGTAGCGAGACCGTTTGTCGCACGACCAAACGAGCCCCCGATGCCGCTTCAGGTGCCAACTTCACAAACAGCACTGCACGGCCCCATTGACAGGCAATCGTGATCTCAGCGTTCTGCCCCTTCTCAGTCGGCAACCAGCTCAGCCCTACCGGACCAGCGGGCACAGACAATGTTTCCAGAACGGAAAACTCGCGATCATTTAGCCGCTGCAGCAACCACACTCGATTCTGAGTCACACTGCACGTCAGCAGATATTGACCATCCTCGGACACAATAAAGTCCGCTAATTGTTCCGCCTCGGGAATTTGCCACGTGCTCACAACCTGCCGCGATTCGGGATTGATCGTGGTAATGGTCCCGGCATCACGATTGGCGACTAGCAACCGCTGAGCCGCCTGCAAATACGCCAATCCAATCGGTCGAGCATGCGGTTTCGTCACCGGCACGCGTGCTTCGTCCGCAATCAGCCGTGCCGCAGGAACATCAAACAGCCCCCACGCCAAAACCGCAGGAACCGCACATACCAACATGCCAAGGGCCACTCGAAAAATTCGACTCATCATCTCACCGTTACCAGGAGCGCTATGCAGACCGTCCGATTGATTTTCTCATCGCGAGGTGCCGTTGGACTCATTCCAAACGACATTTTCGCGGCAGAAACGCCGACTCATAAACCTATAAACTAACGTCTTGGCGAACCTGCGTCACCCCGACTTCCTCTAGAGAAGAGGTCACATCCGCGGGATTCGGCGCCACTTCGGGCCTCCGCGATGCCAACTCTCGTCACAATGATCACTCTCAATGATTTCGGACTTCCGCAAAATCTCCGGCAGGAACTCTGGATTCACATCATTGCCACCACTATTCCATTCGCGATAATCAACGCTGATGACGTGAGAGCACGAAATCGTTTTTGATCACCCGACATTCTTGAGAACCACATGTCCGCGTCCCCACTGTCTGGATTATTGAATATTTTCAAACCCGCCGGCTGGTCGTCGCGCGATGTTGTGAATCGCGTTGAACGCTTGGTCAAACCGGCGAAAGCGGGCCACGCCGGCACTCTCGATCCGCTCGCCGAGGGCGTGCTCGTCGTCGCGGTAGGGGCAGCCACCCGGTTAATCACTGGCGTTCAAGAGCGAGAAAAAGAATACCGAGCCGTCTTTCAACTCGGTGCCCGCAGCGACACCGACGACAACACCGGTGAAATCACCACCGTTGACGTCCCGCAGCCCCCCGTCCTAGCCGATATTGAAGCCCTGCTGCCGCAGTTTATTGGCGACATCTCGCAGGTGCCGCCCCAATTTTCTGCCGTGCACATTGATGGTAAACGCGCCTACGCGCTGGCTCGGCAAGGCAAAGAGGTCGATATCGCCCCGCGGCAGGTCCATGTCTCCCGGCTCGAAATCCTGGACTACGCCTGGCCTCGGTTGGAACTCTTGATCGAGTGTGGTTCCGGAACTTATGTCCGGTCGATTGGCCGAGATCTCGGTGAAATTCTCGGCTGCGGAGCCATGATGACGGCCCTGCTCCGCACTCGCATCGGCCCCTTCCGTTCGACCGACGCCGCCGCAGTAGATGAGATGCAGAAAGAAAACATCCGCACCTACTTGCAGCCGCCAGCGCGGGCCGTCGAACATTGGATGCAACATCGTTGCACTGATGTGGAACTCTGGGAGATCGCTCACGGACGCCAGATCGTGCTGAACCACTTACCCGCCAGTGGTAAGGTTTCCTTATTAACTCCCACGGGCGAATTAGCAGCACTCGCAGAAACCCGCAGCTTAGACCGCGTCGCGCCCACGCAAGTCTTCGTCGACCGTTACCAACTGACAAACCCCACGCCAGACGCCCTCGAACCTGACCATCGCGAGCGTTCCTAACATTGCCGCCAACCATTAAGGCCCACAGGGGCCTGTCCTACGACTACGACGGACTCACGGATGCTTTTGCCAACCAGCAGCCAGGAATGGGAAACACAACTTGCGGAAATCGGACTCGCCGATCTCCGCCGCGGTGCCGAGCACCTGGCCGACGCCGCTGGGTCGGGTGCAGCCGCCGAACAATTTATCGACGTGCTCCCCACGCTGCTGCGATTGCTGGCCGAATCAGCCAATCCTGATCAGGCCGTCATCCAATTCGCCCGGTTCGCACAAGGAGTTCCCGACAAGGTCGAGCTCTTTAAATTCCTCCACGAAACACCACGAGCGACAGAAATTCTGTTGCGACTATTTGTCTCCAGCCAGTTCCTCGCAGAAATCCTGATCGCCAACCCCGACTACCTGGCCAAGCTGACCCAGCACCAAAAACTCGCCGAATTAAAAAGCCGGGAAGAGTTCTTTCTGGAAGCCCTAACCAGCACCGAATCTGCCGTCGATGAAACCACCCAACTAGATGCCCTGCGGCGGTACCAGCGTTGGGAACTCCTCCGTATCGGTGCGTGTGATGCCTTCGGACTGGTTGATCTGCGAGCCGTCACTATCCAATTGTCTTTGCTCGCAGACGGACTCGTGCAGGCCTGTCTTGAGCTAGCCGCGCAACGGTCGCAGCAAACGACCAAGGGTTTAGTCATCCTGGCCTTGGGCAAACTGGGTGGGGAAGAACTGAACTATAGTTCGGACATTGATCTCATCTTTTTAGCCGAGTCTGATCCGCAAGATTATTGGCAAGTCTGTCAAAGACTGATCCAGGGATTGAATCGCCAGACCGGTGCCGGCTTCTTATATCGAGTCGATATGCGACTCAGACCGTGGGGCAAAGCGGGGCCCCTAGTTTCTTCCTTAGAAAGCTATTCCGACTACCTGCGGAACAACGCCGCCCTGTGGGAATTACAGGCACTGCTCAAAGCGCGAGTCATCGCTGGTGACTTTCGCGTCGGCAAGAAATTTCTCGCCGCCCTGCCACCGTTTCTGTTTCACACGGCCCCCGATGTGCTGCAGAAAAATGTGCGGGAAACCAAGGAAAGCATCGAAGCGAGCGTTATCGGCCGCGGTTCGACCTGGGGCAATGTTAAATCGGGTGTCGGCTCGATCCGCGATGTCGAATTCGTCGCTCAGTACCTGCAACTGCGGCACGGCGGCACGCGTCCCGAAGTCCGCACGTTTAATACATTAGAAGCCCTCGTGCGGTTGGCCGAGACCGACTTACTCCAGGCAGATGAATATCGGATTCTCACCGACGGCTACGTCTTCTTAAGAAAGGTCGAGCACGCCCTGCAGTTGCTGCATTATAAACAATCACACCAGCTGCCCAACGACCCCGAAGAACTCGAATACCTGGCTCGACGCCTCGACTTCCCCACGATCACCTCCTTCCTCGGCCACTTCGAACAACACGGCGTACATATCCGCGAGGTCTACCAGCGTCACCTGCATCCACGCCCCGTCGCACCGCCCCTGCAAACACACACCACGTCCGCGGTCGAACGCCATCTGGCTCGCATGGTGCATTCCTACTCACAAGCCTTCTCCCCTCTGGAAATCGTCCATCATTCCGAGCTGGCACAGCTCATCAGTGACGACAACTTAATCATTCTCGAACCCATTCCCCTCGGCCCTGACGAGTGGAAAATCACCATCATTGCGTACGACTATCATGGCGAGCTCTCACTGATTTGCGGGCTCTTGTTCGAATATGGATTCGATATCTTGTCGGGGCAAGTCTTCACTTACCAAGGCTCGGATAGTCCCGCGGATGAAGTTCGGCCCAAGATTGTCGACGTCTTCCGAGTCCGACGGTCCACTGGAGATACCAACGGGCACACCACTCCGACGGCCATCGCCGCGAAAGATGCCACGGTCTGGAAGTTGTACCGCGACGATCTGCACGGTTATTTACAACGACTCCATCATGGCGAGTGGCATCTGACACAGGGCGATCTCGCCAAACGTGTCGCCGCCTCGATCGAGCATTCTTCGACATCCGAAGCTCCGCTGTATCCGGTGGAGATGAACTTCGACAACACGCTGTCAGAGCGTTATACGGTCTTCACCATCCGCGGTCGCGACACAGCCGGATTCTTATATGAGCTAACCCACGCCCTGGCCTTGAATGAGGTCAGTATCCGCTGCGTGGAACTGCAGACCGTGCAGGGAATCGCCCACGACACTCTGTATGTCACGGACGAATCGGGTAAGAAAATCACCGATCCCGACGTGCTACAAAAGTTACGCACCACGACCGTCTTGATTAAACATTTTACTCATCTATTACCCCACAGCCCCAACCCTGTCTCGGCCCTGCTACACTTCCGCGAGTTCCTAGCCCAATTGACAACGCGGCCCGATTGGCCCAGCGAAATTGCATCACTGGAACAAAGTGATGTCCTCGACGCTCTGGCCCGGCTACTAGGAGTGAGCGACTTTCTGTGGAATGATTTTCTGCGGATGCAGTATGCGAACCTATTCCCCGTAGTGCGCGATGTGGCGCAACAATCACGCCGCTTATCAAAAATCGAACTCAGCGAACAATTGGCCCAGGAACTATTAGACTTTCAAGGACACGCCCAACGCGTGGCCGTACTCGAAGCTTTCCGCGACCGTGAGATGTTTCGCGTCGATATGCGGCACATTCTCGGCCAGATCAGCGAATTCGGCGATTTTTCGAACGAACTGACGGACGTCGCCGATGTCGTTGTCCGAGGCTCGCTGCAGCTATGCCTGGAAGAATTGCAAGGACGGTTCGGCCTCCCGCAGTTAGTCGAGAACGAAGATGACCCGACCGCGGTCAACAACATCGATCTGACTCAACCTCAGCCTTGCCCGATCAGTTTATGTGCCTTAGGCAAATGCGGTGGTCGCGAATTGGGCTTTGCGTCAGACATCGAATTGATGCTGATTTTTGCCGGTTCTGGCGAGACCACCGGCCCCGAAGTCATCTCCAACAAAGAATACTGTCTAAAACTTATCGAACGACTCTCTTTAATCTTGCGAACGCGACGAGAAGGGATTTTTGAGGTCGACTGGCGTCTCAGACCTTATGGCCGCGCGGGTGATTTACCGGTGTCGCTGGCCACGTTTGAAACCTATTTTCAATTAGGCGGTGCCGCGTGGCCGTTCGAACGACAAGCACTCGTAAAGCTTCGCCCGGTCGCGGGAGATCCGGAATTTGGCGAACAAATCGTCGCCGTCCGCGACGCGCTGCTGTATCACGGCGAGGCCTTTGACCTGCGAGCCATGCGGGGCATGCGCGAACGTCAAGTTCAGCAGCTGGTCACCGCCGGGACCGTTAACGCCAAGTTTAGTCCGGGCGGACTGGTTGATGTTGAATACTATATTCAGGGCCTGCAGATCACACACGGGAAGAACCTGCCCGCCCTGCGCACCACCAACACCTGGACGGCACTCGCCGCGTTAGAAGCCACGGCTGTCCTGCCGGCAGAAGACGTCTCGGCCCTGCGTGATGCCTATCGGTTCTGGCGGCGACTGATCGACGCCTTGAGAATGGTCCGCGGCGATGCCCGGGATCTGACCGTTCCCGACACGGGAACGGAAGACTTCCGATTCCTCTCCCGCCGCCTGGGCTATTCCAAATCACAAGCGCTACAAGACGAGTTGAAACATCACCTCGAAGCCGTCCAGCGACTGACGAAAGCATAGTCGTGGCCTGACTCTCTGAGTCGGGTATTCTGCATTTTGTAAGAACTCCCAGCTCCCAAAGCGAACATCCAGGCATAAGATTTTTCGACGATTGGCCGCAATTCTCAGTATGAATTCTAATCTGTATGAGTCCCGATAGGGACGACAGAATCTAGCCGTGGGTGTAAACCCACGCACGGTCAACGTTTTAAACGGATTCCAAGCCCTGAAGGGGCGACACTCGCGAATTGCGCTCGATTACAAAAGTGTCGCCCCTTCAGGGCTTTTTATGAAATTGGGCCTGGTCCGTGGGCTTGCGCCCACGGCTAGGTTCTGTCGTCCCTGTCGGGACTGCAATCAGTTGTTCATTCCTGTCTCTGATAATCGAACCAAAGTACTCCCCAACTTCAAGTCCACGTGTCCTGCAAACCAAGCGGCGGAATTCTCACTCGCCCAAGTTTCGCGTCCGATTTCATCACGCCTTAACGCGATCTAACGCCCGTCCCTCTCGTCGGGACTCTCCCTCACGTCTATACTTCAGGGACAAAGTGCGCACCAAATCTGCCATCACCCGCAAGGTTCAAAATTGATGACGACAGTTTCACGTCCTGCAAATCTCAAAGACCTCCGTGCCAGTGGTTGGGTCTCGAAAACAGTCAAACAGGAACTCCGCGACAATTTCTTGCGATCCCTCAGTTCGGGCGAGGAGCTCTACCCGGGGATCGTCGGCTATGAAGATACCGTCATTCCCGAAATCAACATCGCCGTCCTGTCAGGACACGACATGTTGTTTCTCGGTGAAAAAGGTCAGGGCAAAAGCCGATTAATGCGGACGCTGGTGAGATTTCTCGATCAGGAAATTCCGTACCTTGATATCCCCGGTTCGCCGCTGCACGACGATCCGTACAATCCCATTACCAAAGTCAGCCGCGACTTTCTCGCTAATCATCCCGAAGAAGAAGTCCCCATTGCATGGTGGCCGCGCGATCAACGCTACGTCGAGCGTCTCGCTCCGGGCACCAAATTCGCCGATATCATCGGAGAAATTGATCCGGCGAAACTGGCCGGTGGTGTCAGTATGTCGGCCGAAGAAGCCCTGCACTTCGGATTGATTCCGCGAATGCACCGGGGCATTTTTGCGATGAACGAACTACCGGAATTGGATGAACTGGTGCAGGTCGGTTTGTTTAATATTCTCGAAGAACGCGACGTCCAGATTCGGGGCTATCCCGTCAAATTTGATATGGATGTGCTGATCCTGTTCTCGGCCAATCCGTCGACTTACAACCGTAGCGGAAAAGTGATTCCCCAGCTGAAGGACCGCATTGGATCGGTCATTCACACGCATTACCCGCGTGATCGAGAACTGGGCATCGAGATCATGGTCCAGGAAGCGGGCCTCGATCTCGGCGGCGACTTCCCGGTACAAGTCCCGCATTTTATGCTGCAAATCATTGAAGAAATCACCATCGGAGCCCGCCGCTCCAAGTTTATCGATCAGCAGTCGGGGGTCAGTGCCCGTTTCAGTATTGCGAACTATCGCACCCTGGTGGCCAGTGCTCGACACCGTGGCGCGCGGCTCAATGAAAAACCAGCGGTCCCGCGAATCAGTGATCTCGGACATCTGTACTCGTCATCACTAGGCAAGTTAGAGCTCGACTTGATGGGCAGCCATCAAATGTCCGAGCGGCAGGTTCTTGATGCATTGGTGAATGACGCCATCCGTCGCGTGTTCGAAGAGTACGTCGACAAGCATGGGTTAGAAGAGATTTCTAAAATCTTCAGCGAAGGCGTGAAGATCGAAGTCGGCGATTTACTGCCGTCAGCAGAATACGCAGAACGACTCAAACGAGTCCCGCCCGCCTGGGAAAAGGCGTTTGAAGTGAACTCGGCGAGTTCGCCAGCTGTGCGCGCATCCTGCGTCGAATTTGTCCTGGCGGGATTGTATGCCACCGATCGAATTTCTCGATCGCAGCATCACGGTAAGATTCGCTATGACTTAGGAAAATAGGGAGCCATAGTCGTTGTTCGCTCCGCGAACATAACGTTAACGCAGTAGCCGGTCGCGTAAAAAGTGGAAGGCTACGACTTATTCGGACTCGCGACTGCGATCACGTTGTGTTCGCGGAGCGAACAACGACTATCACGCCTCCGAGCGGAAACTGGTTTATATTATGTCGACACCGTCAGACCCGTATTCCCTCGGCGGCATCATTCATACTTATCAAAAGTATGATCCGACGGAATTTCCCAGTCCCAGCGCCACGCCCCCCGACCTGGTTTCGCCCGCCTTTGAGCACATGCTCATGTACGGCGAAATGGATGAATTCACAGAAGAACAACTGGCGAACGCCATCAAGTTGGACATTCGCCAGATCGCGGGGATGGGGCCCAGTCTCGAGTCAATCAAGAAAAAACTGCTCGAGCAGAAGCGAAAGATTCTCGAAACCTACGAAACGACTCGCGTACAAAAACTGGCGGAAACTGAGTTTCTGGATCAGGCTAAAAAAACCAAGCCCCCGTCCAAACTCGCCACCGAGTTTCATTCCGCCGTGAAGAACGAACAACTCCGCGAACTGCAGCGGCTGTGGTACCGCGCCGGAGATGAACGCTCTAAATTTGCGACTCAACTTCTGCATTTGTCGGAACGACTCAGCGAGAAGAACGAGATCGATGAACTCGCCAGAAAATACGAGTTCACTGGGAGGGAACCGCTGACGGTCCCGGAAGCTCTGGATGTCAAACATGATCTGGAGCTGATCGACAAGCTCCTGAAACAACTGGAAGACGCGGCGAAGGATGCGCAGCTGGCCTTCATCGACATGGACGAACTGTCGCAGTTTGTCGGCCAGGAAGACCTGGATGAACTCGGGAAACTGCAGCAGCAAATTGCGGAGCAGATCCGCCATCTCGCCGAACAACAAGGGCTAGAAAAATCCAAGCAAGGCTATCAGCTCACGCCGCAGGCTTATCGCCTGTTCCAAGGGAAATTATTAGAGCGCATTTTTAGCCAGCTGCAAGAATCGCGAACCGGTCGGCACACCGGCCCCATCATCGGTGAAGGGGCAGTCGAGCTGCAGACGACCAAAGACTATGAGTTCGGCGACTCCCTGACGAATATGGATATTCCGGCGTCGCTGGTGAATGCCATGCTGCGCGACGGGCCACATCTGCCCGTGCGCATGCGACCGGATGATATTGTTATCCACCGCACACGAAACTCGCCGAAATGTGCCACATCTGTGCTGCTCGATATGAGTGGTTCGATGCGCTACAACGGGCTCTATATCAATGTGAAGCGAATGGCGTTGGCACTTGATGCTTTAATTCGTCGGGAGTATCCCGGCGACTTCCTGCAATTTATCGAAATGTTTAGCATCGCCCGCCCGCGACATGTTAGCGAGCTGGTGAAGTTACTCCCGAAACCCGTGACGATTTTCGATCCCGTCGTCCGGCTACGGGCTGATATGAGTCAGCCGGAGATCACGGAAGACGACATCCCACCCCACTTCACCAATATTCAACATGCGCTGCAGTTGGGCCGGCAATTCTTACAGGCCCAGAATACCCCGAATCGGCAGCTAATCCTGATTACAGACGGCCTGCCGACCGCCCATTTCGAAGGGAAACATCTCTACTTCTTATACCCGCCTGACCCGCGAACCGAGGCGGCAACGATGCGAGAAGCTCAGTTGTGTAAGAAAGAAGGAATCGTGATTAACCTCTTCTTACTGTCGAGCTGGTCGCAGTCCGAAGAAGATATCCGGTTCGCACACCGTCTGGCCGAACAAACCAAAGGACGAGTTTTCTTTACGGGCGGCAAGGACCTCGATCGCTACGTCGTCTGGGACTATGTGAACCGACGCAAACAGATTATTTCTTAGTACGCCCGTAGCCTGACTCTCCGAGTCGGGTGCTCTTCGTAAAAAAGAACCCGACTCGGAGAGTCAGGCTACGGCGGAGTGCTCATTTCTTAAAGAGCTGCCCGTTGCGCGGAGTCAGACGTCCCCCCTTAAGGGGCTCGTCGAGTTCTTCGGGAAGGAGCTTGGCTAACTTCCGACCTGTCACAGATAACGGATACGTGTGAATTTCCGCGGCCGTCAACCAGCGATATTCACCGGCCGTTTCGGGGACCTCACCCGATTCATGATCGGCGAGAAATGACCTGAGGGTAATTCGATAGCGGGTCACGCTATGGCGAATCTCGGTCAATAGGTCATCGACCTTCACATGCAGCCCCAGGTCTTGAGCTAACTTTTGCTCAATCCAGGCCGGCTGACGTTTGGGTGTTCCTGTCAGTTCATCGCAGGCAAAACGGGGAAAATCCCATAGTCCCGCCCAGCGTTCGCCCGGCGCACGATGATAAAGCAAAAAGCGATCGCCGCGTCGGACGACGACGGATAGCTCGGTCGTCGCGGTGATCTCGGGTCGCACAGCGGGCCGAGGAATCTGCTGTTGTCGATTGTTCAAGAACGCCTGACAGGCCAAGCTGACGGGACACGCGGGGCAATTCGGATTGGTGGGAGTACAGACGACCGATCCGAGTTCCATCAAGGCCTGATTAAAACGCCCTGGTTCTGTTTGGGGAACCAGTTCTTCCGCGAAACTCCAGAGTTTCAGCTGCCCTTCGCGAGCCCGCGGGTCACCCTCATACCCCAGCAGACGACTGTAAAGCCGAAGAGTATTGGCTTCGACAATGGGGGCTGGTAGATCAAAAGCAAACGAACGAATTGCCCCCGCCGTATAGCGGCCTATACCCGGCAGTTCTTGTAAATCGTCCACTAACTCCGGGAATTCGCCGTTGAAATTCAGCGAAACGTGCCGGGCCGCCTTATGGATATTCCGCGCCCGGCTGTAGTATCCCAGCCCTTCCCAATAACGCAGGACTTCGGTCTCTTCTGCCGCGGCTAGTTCGTGAACGGTGGGAAAACGCGTTAAAAACCGTTCGAAGTACGGGATAACGGCCACCACCGTCGTCTGCTGCAGCATGATCTCGCTGATCCAGATGCGGTAAGGATCATGCGTCAGTCGCCAGGGAAGCTCGCGGCCATGTTCGGCATACCAAGCCTGCAGCGCCTTGCGGAATTTTTTCAACAACGGCGGTGCAAGATTGATCGTCGAATCAGAATCGTTTCCCACGGTCTGCGGTTCAATCGTTGTGGTGCGCGTCCTGCGTTTCATAGTCTGGGGTTATCGTCGACTTCAGGTCTGCAGGGAAAACGCACGGTCCGGTAAAACAACTACCAGCTGCCCTTCAAGAATCGCTCCATCAAATCCCAACCAGCCGGATAAGCCCACTGCGATTTGGCGGCCGCAATTTCGTCGTAGGTCTCGCTTTCGTTCGCACTAATCCCGGTACCACACACCGCGAACGGGACGAACCCATAGCTATGAGTCTTCGTCCGCAGGAATGTCGGATGATCGGGCGAAATGAGAATTCGATAGTCTCCGCAAGACTTCAATTTCTCCCACACGGGCCCCACGATGTGCTCGTCAATCTGCTCCAAGGCAGCGACCTTAGCCGCAGCGTTGCCTTCGTGCGAGGCTTCGTCGGTGGCTTCAACATGCACGACGATGAAGTCGACATCGTCCAAGGCCTGCACGGCATAGCAGCCCTTCGCAGCGTAGTCGGTATCAAGGTAGCCCGTGGCTCCGGGGACTTCGAAAATCTTCCACCCCAGCAGCCGCGCCAACCCACGCAGGAGATCCACCGCGGTAATCATCCCTCCCTGCACACCAAACCGGGGCAGGAATGGGGTGAGAGCAGGAGCTTGGCCCTGCCCCCATAACCAGATCTGCGTGGCATGCGAACCGGGCAGGTTGAGCTTAGAAAACAATTCCTGGCTGCGATCCATAAACCCGCGCATCAAGTCGCTGCCGGTACCCGACGGCAAAGCCTGAACGACGGGACCATCGGTCAGGTCGTGCGGCGGAGTCGTTTGGGTTTCCGGACCGAAGGGAGCCGGTTCGTCGGGACGACCACGATAGATCAACAGGTTGCGGTAGCTGACGCCGGGAATGAACTCCCAACGATCGCCGCCAAACTCTTCCTGCATCACCGCGACCAACTTCGCCCCGATCTCGTTGGGGATCTGTTCGGCAGTGAAGCTGACCATGATGCCATCGCGAATGGTCACCAGATTGCAGCGGACCGCCCAGTCGTACGGGCCGAGCTCAATGCCTTGAGCGGCAGCCTCGAGCGGTGCCCGGCCGGTATGCAATTCCAGCGGGTTGTAGCCAAACAGGCTCATCGTCGCGACATCGCTGCCCGACGGCATCGACGGCGGCGTATTGTCAGCCCGGCCGGCGGCGCCAGCACGAGCAATCGCATCCATGTGCGGGATGCGTGCCGCCTGCAGTGGCGTGCGAGCCCCTAAACTGTCCTGTGGTTCGTCCGCCACACCGTCCGGAATAATTAGCGCGTACTTCATCAGTTTCCCTTAAAATGAATGCCGTCAGCGTAACAAGTAACAGGGGGCATCGTCGAGGGATTCAGCCGGTGAACTGCCGGCAAAATGAGACCACCCCAGCGGGCGGTTCACGCGGGCAGAATAAACAGGGGTTGTGGCGAGAACCAGCACCAGAAACCAACAGAACATCTGGATTTCTTGATGAATGAGCCCTCCGTTTCAGCGAACCAACCGTCACCTGTTGCCCCGCAACGGCAACGCGGCTTCCTAGCGGCCCTCAGATCCGCAGGGGGCGATTTGAAGAATCCCCTCTGGATCTATCTGAAAGGGTTTTTGTTCCTGCTGGGGGGCCTGCTGGCGGGGGGACTACTGCTGATCGAGCATGCTACCTGGAAGGATGCTGCTTTGCTGGCCATGGCCGTGTGGTGCTTCTGCCGCTTCTATTACTTCGCCTTCTACGTCATCGAGCACTACGTCGACGGCAATTACAAATTTGCCGGCCTGGGTTCATTTCTGCGATACCTGCTAACCCGACGAAGTCGGAAATGATGCAATTCAAAGGTCGAATTGAGCCCGCCCATTTTCGTCATGCGACATTCGGATTTCGTCATTCATCGCGCCAGCGATTTGGGGTTGCCAAACGAAGCGTCTCGAAATACCGTCTCCTCCAGTTGGCCCTGGATTGAAAATCGTCACGGAACCGATCATGCAACGTCTGAAGGTCGCACAGGCTCTGAAA
Organism: Planctomycetota bacterium; assembly: GCA_040386595.1. Taxonomy (GTDB): domain Bacteria; phylum Planctomycetota; class Planctomycetia; order Planctomycetales; family Planctomycetaceae; genus JAKFVC01. The sequence goes on from JAZKFE010000368.1 coordinate 20,356, forward strand.
AGTACTACCGTCGATATTGAGGTCGATATTCGCGGCTGGGTTCGCACGAAACGCGAATCTAAGCAGGGATTTGCCTTCCTGGAGCTCAACGACGGCAGTTCCCTGTCGAACCTGCAAGTCGTGATCGAAGGGACCGTGACCGGGTTTGCCGAACACAACAAGCACCTCACCACCGGGTCAAGCGTCCGCATCATCGGCCTATTGAAAGAATCGCCCGCAGCCGGGCAGAAGGTCGAAGTACACGCCACCGCAATTGAACTTTACGGCACGGCGGATGCCGAAAAGTATCCCTTGCAAAAGAAGCGGCACAGCTTCGAATTCCTGCGCGAGATTGCTCACTTGCGACCCCGGACGAATACGTTCGGGGCTATTTTCCGCGTTAGAAACGCCCTGTGCCGCGCGATCCATGACTTCTTTCAATCACGGGGCTTCGTCTATGTGAACTCGCCCATTATTACGACCAGCGATGCCGAAGGGGCTGGGGCGATGTTTCAAGTGACGACTCTGGATGCGGCCAAACCGCCGCTGGTGGATGGCCATGTCGACTACTCGCAAGATTTCTTCGGCAAACGCGCTTCGTTGACGGTTAGCGGCCAGCTAGAAGGCGAAATCTTTGCCACGTCGCTGGGGGACTGCTACACCTTCGGCCCCACGTTCCGAGCGGAAAATTCCAACACGACGCGACATCTGGCCGAGTTCTGGATGATCGAGCCCGAGATGCCGTTTTATGAACTCACCGACAACATGGATCTGGCGGAATCGTTCATCCGGACCATCGTCGCGGAGGTTCTGGTCGCCTGCCCCGAGGACATGGCGTTCTTTAATGAACGTATTGACACAACAATTCTCGGCAAGCTACGGAATATCATCGATAACGACTTCCTGCGGTTATCGTATACCGAGGCCGTCGAAATCCTGATGACGTGCGGCGAGAAGTTCGAATATCCCGTCCAATGGGGGACCGACCTGCAGTCCGAGCATGAACGCTATTTGACCGAAAAGAAGTTTGGCAAGCCGATCATTCTGTTCGATTATCCGCGTGAGATTAAATCGTTCTACATGCGGGTCAATGAAGACGGCCGGACCGTCCGCGCGATGGATGTCCTGGTCCCCGGTGTCGGTGAAATCATCGGCGGCAGCCAGCGTGAAGAACGCCTGGATGTCCTGGTTTCACGCATGCAGGAATGCGGCCTGAATCCTGAAGACTACTGGTGGTACGTCGATCTGCGACGCTACGGTTCGGTACCGCACTCGGGGTTCGGCCTGGGCCTGGAACGAGTGATGTTGCTGTTGACTGGAATGACCAATATCCGCGACGTGATTCCGTTCCCGCGGACACCGAAGAATGCCGATTTCTAACGGTTAAAAGTCGTGGGG
>JAZKFE010000368.1:21742-25233 GCA_040386595.1 Planctomycetota bacterium
GCCCCACCGCATTATGCCAGTTCACGGACGACGACGCGGTTGCCGTTGACCTCAATGACCTGCACGGGACGACCCATTTCAATAAAGGGGCCGTCACTGATGACGTCAACCAACTGATCTCCGAATTGCGCTTTGCCGGAGGGGCGCAGAATCGTGATTGCCGTGCCCCGCTCGCCTTGCAAATTGGCGTAGGGACTGAGGAAACGGTGGCTGGAGAACGTTGCCGCCGCTAAATCCGGGCGCAACTGAGGTTCGTTCATCCGCGGTAACGAGGCTCCACCGGGCGGGACCAAGATCATGCGGTTCAGCAACGGCATCCGCGGCAGGAAGCGACTCAGCACGAGTGCCGTGACGATCACCCCCACCAATGAGCCCCCCAGCGTCGTTAAATGGTCGGCGAGCTCACGATAGTCCGAGCTGGAAGTCGGGATAAAAAAGGTCTGACTGGCGAGCACCAAAGACGCCAGGATCATTAGCGCGCCCGAGACCCCAAACACCCCGAATCCGGGAAGGACGAAGACCTCCAATCCCAGAAATGCCAGCCCCAAGACGAACAGCATGACCTCCAGCCAGCCAGCGGTTCCACCCAGGAAGCGGCTCCAGAAGAACAGGCCGAAACAGACGCAGGAGATGATCAGGAACAGCCCCGAGGGAACGTGCAGCTCAGCGTAAATGCAGATAATCCCCACGACAAACAGAAAACCGGTGACTTTGCCGTCGTTCAACAGAAAGACCAGAGTATCAACCCAAGTCGGGCCCACGGCCGGCACGGATTCATCGGCGGGAACGCCGTAGCGTTGTTTCAATTCGTCAAAGTTGGCCACCGGTTCTTCGGCAATTTGCAGCTCATGAGCTCGTTTACCGCTGACGGTCAACAGATTGCCGCGTCCCGTTTCTTCGACTCGCGGACCTTTGATCCACGCTTCGTTGGCGGCAGCAATATCATCCTCGGACATATAGGAAACGTCACCCGTGTCCTTATTGGTGACTTTGTAGACAGGAAAATCTTTATCCGCCATCGCAATGGTGATCGCGGTCGGACGGCTCTTCTTTTCGGCCAGCGTCTTCATGATATCACGAACGACGCTCAACACTTTCTCCGGCGCGCGCTCAAAAGGGCCCCCTTCTCGCATTTCAATGGGGGCCGAATCGCCGATCTGCGCGTTCGGCAGCATCACAATATCGTCACAGCCCAAGGCAATAATGGCCGCACCGCTGAGTGCCTGCTTGGGGACAAATGCGACCGTACGAATCGTTTTCTGATCGAGATCCGCGATGATGTTCGCCAGGTTCTGACTGGAAACGAGGTAGCCACCGGGAGAATCAATTTCAAAGATCAGTAGATTCGCCCCTTCACCCTTCATCCGTTCAATCTGTCGATGAATGAATTCTTCGATCAGCGGAGTGATCATGCCGTCAATGCGGATCCGACGCGCGATTAATTGGCTGCCCGAGGTCGGGTCTTCTCGTAGCGTTTCTCGCGGCAGGCTGTAGATCTTGGCGATGTCGACACGGGCTTCTGCAGTTTGAGAACAGAGGTAGCCACCGGTTCGCGCCAATCCACCATTAAACAGGCCGTTTGTGCCCGCGGCCTTAATGGTTTTGTGGTCCTGGACAATCGCCTTCGCATCCATCAAACGTTGGAATTGAGCGGGCGTGACGAGTTCCGTTTCGGAGATCACGTTGGGGGGAATACCGACTTGCCGGCGGACCCAGATGACTTCTTCCTTGGGATCCATCATGCCATGCACCAAGGCGGTGCTCAGCAAGGGATTGCTCCGCCGCGAAACAAGGGTTTCGACGTAGGTCTTCACATCTTCATCAACCGGCTTGCCGCGGCCGAGATTCCCCAAGCCGGCTCGGGGATGCATAATAATATCGTTGCAGGCGAGAGCGACGATTACGTTGTAGCCACTGAGGTCCTTGGGAATCCAGGCCACGGTGCGCAGATCGGGAACCTGTTCCGAGAGGAATTTTGCCAGCTCGCGGACGTCTCCAAAACGACTGGGGCCGTCGCTGAGTTCCAAAACCAGAATGGCTTTGCGCTTCTCGGTGCGGGCCCGGGCTTCCAACCCTTTGGCGATGCGGCTGACCTTACCAAATTCCTTCGCGTCAATCGTTCCGCCCAAGGTGACAAACTGACCAATGGGCTCGAGCGCCTTGGCTGCCGCCGGTTCCTGAGCGCCAATTCTGCTGACGACGGGCAGAGTCATGCCGCTGCGAATCAGCAACAGCGAGGTCACGAATGCCAAAACGCATCGCGACCAGAACCGTTCATGCAGGCGAAACTCTGGGAAGATATGATTATGCAACATGATGCGCTGTACTGTCATTTCTGTTTGAAGTCCAGAGGCGTGCTGCAAAGACAATGCAGACGACCAGCGCGGCACTTCGTCAGCCTGCGCAGCCAGCCAAATCTTATCTTACCATGTCATTCGGCCCGCACGGCATCCCTTTTGATTATAAATCACTGTCGATGCCAGTCAAATTGCCACTCCCGGTCTTAATGCCAACGCAGCGTGACGCCGTTTGGATCAGAATAAGCGATGTTGGGATAAGCAATATTCAGGCCGTTTGTGCCGTAACCTGACTCTCGGTGGCGGCGGGAGTCGCAATGAGAACCAGACCCGACTCAGAGAGCCAGTCGACGACGTACGTCATTCTTAACGATGTTGATATGATGTCACTCAGAAATTGTCTCTCGAAAGAGTTGGCGACGGCCGACAATTTCCAGCCAACATTTGAACACAACACTCTGTCTCATTCTAACTTTGCGAGCTGACTATGCTGTCTTCGGGAACTTCCCAGCGATCACTCCTGTGGTCTGCATTGATTGTCGTGATGGCCACGTTCTCGTTGGGATTTGACGACGTCCAGCGGAAGCTGTTGCAAACTTTTCACGACGAATTTGTCAGCATTACACCAGGACAGGGAAAATTTCCCAAATCCTTCCAGATGGGATCCGAGGCCGGCCCCTCCACCGAGAAACCGGTGCATGAGGTGACGTTCGGCTACTCATTCTCGATGGCCAAATACGAAGTTCCGCAGAACCTGTACGAAGCGGTCATGGGGATCAATCCCAGCAAATGGAAAGGTCCCCGTAATTCAGTGGAGATGATGACCTTCGTCCAGGCCCAGGAATTCTGCCAGAAGACAACCGCCCTGCTCCGCGAAGCGAAATTGATTGCGGCAGATGAAGAAATTCGGCTGCCGACGGAAGCGGAATGGGAATACTGCTGCCGGGCAGGCACGCAGACCGCCTATAGTTTCGGCGACGCTGCCACCAAGCCTGGCGACAAGGAGCCGAAGGCATCGATCCTCAACGAATATGGTTGGCACACGGGAAATGCCGCGGGGAATGATCCTCCCGTAGGAGCACTCAAACCGAATTCTTGGGGTCTGTACGACATGCACGGCTACCTGTCGGAATTCGTCAGTGACAACTGGCACGACGACTATGCCCAGGCACCTCGGGATGGAACCGCCTGGAC
>JAZKFE010000369.1:0-5456 GCA_040386595.1 Planctomycetota bacterium
GGTTGAAAACTTGCCGGGTTTTCACGACATCTACAAACCATACAACGACTGGTGGCTGAATTAGCGATTGAAGCAACCCTCCGCCCCCCGAATTCCAGGTACAGAATGTACTCAAGTGATCACTGTGTCTACGAGGGCGTATTTACGAATACAATCCCCGCCGGAGAGTAAGTGGTATGAAAGAAAGTCCAATCTGGAAGCTGCGGTTAATGTGGCTCGTTGCGATCGTCGTTTCACTCGCCATCTACGTCCTCAGCATGGGACCGGTGGCGTATTTGACATTGCACGGCCGCCTTCCAGATCAGTTTGCTCTTCCCTTCAGGCCCTTGGTCTGGTTCACTTCGATCGCTCCCGATGGGTTCGTTGAAGCATTGGTTTGGTATAACTCAATGTGGGGAGTGTGAACAGATTGTATTGAGGTAACATTCGAAGGACAAAACAGGGGACATCAAGTGGCGAACGGTTGCGGTGTGCAACCGTTCGTCACTTGTCGATGCTTGTCGCTCGAAAACTCGTTACCGACGAGGCGGTGGGGCTTCTTGGCGGCCTCGTGGATCGCGGCGATCGTTGTCGTGCTTGTCATGATCGGGCTTCACGCCTTGATCGTACATCAAGTGATGGATCAGAGCCTGTAGTTCCTCGGTCTTGGCTTCGAGTCCATGTGGACCTACTGGCCGTCTTTCTTGGCGCTTCAAGATGGCCAAATCGTCTTGGATGTGATGGAACAGATTGTCGATTTTGGTGACCGACCGGCGGATGGCTTCGCGATCCCCCTGGTGCCCGCGATCACGAATAAACTTGGTCGCCTGCAGGAACTGATAAGCCTCCCCGTAGACTTCCTTGAAGCGCGGATTGTGATCGTAGTTGTGGTGTAGATCGAGACATAATTCGTTCGCCAGCGTCTCGATTCGTTCCCCCAGTTCGACCAGATGCCGGGAACCGCCGAATTGCATGGCGACCGGCCGTGGGGCTCGTTGCCCCGGTCCGCGCGTCGCCATGGGGGTGTAATAATAGGTGTTGTCAAACGTATAGAATGCGCCGTGGCGGTCGGTCGGAGGAACGATGTAGTGGTAGTGCTCGTCGCGCTGGTTCAGACGACCACCTTGCGGCGTAAACAGGTCGATGTGGACCTGCGGACGGAATTTCGATGCTCCCAGAGGGGGCTGCTGGGGCTGGGCCAAGCTCACCGAGCCGTTCCCGAGGGACAGACCTGCGGCCAGCAAGGCCGGGATACAAATTGACTTCCATTTCATGACGCTGTCTCCGTTCAAAAAGTGATCTCCGTTTCCAGAACCAAATTGATCTGCGAAGAGGCCGCGGTATCAATTGATGCGATCCCAATCGCGGCTCAGCCGGAATCTGTGGATCGTTACGAAACGTTAACTGTCCCACCGCCGACTTTCCACCTTCACGGCCCTCCGCGCGGCAGTCGAAAACCGCATGGAGGTGAATTATGTACGATACAAATGCATTAATTGCATCAGCCCGGACGTTGGTCCTGCGGTTTATAAGATCACGGGGGCTTGGATTCAGGATCCGTTAACAGAGACTGAATGCGGGCTGCCGTTGAATGGTGGTCCTGGTGTGCCGAGCTGAGAGGCAGGGGGGGAAATGACGAATGTCGAATGAATGACTAAGCCCTAATGACTAGTGAGGTGATCGCGGCCTGGAAGGTGTTCGCTACTGTGTGAATCAGAGTTCAAAGGACTTGCGTCAAGAAATTTGGGCGGGGCGCAGGGCCTCGAACCGCTCCCTTCAAAATTGTTGGCTGCGGTGAACGTCCCCGGATTCTCGCCAAATTGATCTCAACTGACCTGAAATCGTGATTGCGGCCGAAAATTCGTCACTCGCTTCTCATGACTGAGGTATTAGAATTGATCGGAGCCATGTTTTGCCCCGATTTTCGGCAAAGTCGCCTTCGCGAATCAGTCGTTCAGGCGGTAAACTATGCTCATCTGTTCGACTCTAACCAGTTGGGAGCCTTGAGATTTCGATGGATACGACCGCGCCTGCCTCTTTATCCAGAAGCCGTGGCGAGGGACCTGAAGCCGGGGGTTCAGCGCTCAGTGACCGAGTCCGATCGCTGCGATTGCCCGAGCGAAATATGCAACGCCGCTCCACGGCCATGCTGGCCTGGACGCTGGTGACGATCTTAACGGTCATGACCGCGGTTCTCGGTTATCGGGAGTTCGAGCGGTCTGGCGGGGACGGCACGGCTGGTGCGGCCGCCGCAACCAGCGCCGAATCCGATGGCACTACGACCTCCGCTGAGGGGGCGAAGACGGCCGGTACTTCAGCGGCTCCAGTGGCCGATTCAGGTAAGATCGCGTTGGAGTCCAAGGGATATCTGATTCCTGCTCATCAAATTCTGGTCAGCCCCAAAGTCAGCGGGATGGTGACGAAGCTGTTCGTGGAAGAGGGCATGCGCGTCGAAAAAGGGCAGGTCTTGGGGGAACTGGAAAAGATCGACTATGAAGCCGATCTGCGACGGTCGCGGGCCACGTTGATGTTGGCGATGGCTCGTCGAGATCTGATGCGAGCGGGAAGTCGCGAGGAAGAACGTGAACAAGCCCATGCGGAACTGGCCGAGGCCGAGCGTCAAGTGCTGCAGTTGAAGCAGGAATATACCCGCAATCTGGCCTTGCGATCGAAAGATAAATCGCTGGTTTCGGACTCCTTGTTCCAGGAACAGGAAAGCCAGTACGAAGCGATGATCCAGAAGGCGAAACGACTCGGTTTCCGCCGCGATCAGGTCGTCAACGGCAATCGCAAGGAAGAAATTCAGGCGACCGAAGCCGAGGTCGAGCAGGCTCATGCGGAAGTTGTGAAGGCCGAATGGCGATTGAGCAATTGCACGATCCGAGCTCCCATTTCCGGAACCGTGTTGAAGAAGAATGCCGAAGAGGGCAACATCGTGAATCCGGTGGCCTTCAACGGTTCGTTCAGCTTGTGCGACCTGGCCGATCTTTCGGATTTGGAAGTTGACTTGTCGATTCAGGAGCGGGATGTCAGCAAGGTTTATCCGCGTCAAATCTGCCAGATTCGTTCGGAAGCCTATCCTGACCGAGTGTATGAAGGCTACGTCGATCGTTTGATGCCGATTGCCGATCGTGCCAAAGGGGCGGTTCCGGTGCGGGTGAAAGTGAAAGTGGCGAAATCCGAAGAAGGGGTGTATTTGAAGCCCGACATGTCGGCGGTCGTCACGTTCCTGAATACCCGGGTCAACGAACCAAGTCCCAACGCCGTGAAATCAGCGACGAATTCAGAATCGCCTTAGGTACGGATCTGTGCTGGCGGTGCCTTGGGTTCGTCGTAGCCTGACTCTCTGAGTCGGGTTCTTCGTCATCGGAAAGAGGACCCGACTCGGAGAGTCAGGCTACGGACGAAGAATCCCAGGGCTGACGCCGCTGGGCTCGCCTACCTTTGTGGTTGCTTGCCCCAATTCATGGTCGTCCTGGCGAGTGCCGCTCAATCTTAGGATTAAAAATTTATGCTGATCGGTTATGTGAGCGACGAACGGTACTTGGCCATTCCGGACGTCGCTGTGGAGCTAGAGTCTCCGCAGGGAACTTGGGCGACACACTCGCGGGCGTCTGGAGCCATTCATGCTGATCTGCCCCCCGGAGCCTACCGAGTTACTCTCAATAAACCGGGATTTGGTGCCAAGCGGGTGCAGATGGAGGTGCGGTCCGATCGGCCGTATCAGTTTCGGTTGCTGACCGATTGCCTGCTGGGATATGCCTGGCCGAAGTGGGTTCGTGGTGGCGACCGGAGCGAGTTCCGCGTCCATTCTCCCGAGGCGTATCACCTGACGCTGTGGCGTTACGGTTGGCAGAAGGAACTGGTGCGCGAAGTCGGTTGGTTCGATGAACATGGGCCTCGAGCAACCGTGCAGATCACTCCGGATGGCGATTACACGCAGACCGGTGTCGAGTGGAACAAGTACGGCTATGCCAATCCCGCTTTGCTGCAATACATCATCGCGCCGGACCGCAGCGGCCTGTATTACTTCCACGCAAAGACCAATTCGGGGCTGTTCTATTCGTTCCCCTGGGTGGTCGCTCCCCAACAGCCGACCGCGCCGACGGCGGTCTTGATGAGCAACATCAACTGGAACGCGTACAACGCATTCGGAGGCCGCAGCAATTACATTCAGGCCGATCGCTTGCCGGCCGTTCCGACGGTGAATGCGCGACAGGAATTGCATCGCTATACCGACGCGGAATACATCAACTACAACACCGATCATTACGATCCGCTGTCATTTGAGCGGCCAGAGACGATCAACCTGGTTCCTGAAAATGAAGTTGTGACGAATCCGATTGAGGGGCGAACCGCCTGTCATCTGGCTCCGGCCGAATGGCGGCTGCTGGGGTGGTTGGAACGCGAGAAGTTCGCTCACGATGTCTATGCCGAGACTCAGCTGCACGATGGCACTTTGGATCTGGATCAATACAAGGTGCTGATTCTGGGGCCGCATCCGGAGTACTGGTCGCGGACGATGTACTACAAGCTCAAGGATTGGGTTCACAATCGCGGCGGCAAGTTGCTGTATTTAGGCGGGAATGGCCTGAATTGTGAAGTTGAGTTTCTCGATGAATACCGGATTGCCGTGCGGAATGGCGATGAGCGCGTCCGGATCGAACGGGGACTGGAAAGTCGCTTTCATACCCGGGTCGAGTCTGAGGCGAATTTGTTGGGAGTCGTCTTCACCTATGATGGGATTATGACCTCGGCTCCTTACGAGGTCCTGGCATCCGATCATTGGGCGTTTCAGGGGACCGGGCTGCGGAATTCGCAGACCTTCGGTCACAAAAGTTTGCACAAGCGCTGCCCCGGCGGTGCTTCCGGGCATGAGACCGATAAGGTCTCGCCCCATTCACCCGCGAACGTGGTCAAACTGGCTCATGGTTTGAACCCCGATCGGGGTGGGGCCGACATGACAATCTATGATTCCGCATCGGGTGGAGCGGTCTTTTCCAGCGGGTCGATTACCTGGATTAGTTCTCTATTGGTCGATGAACCGGTTTCGCAGATCACGGCGAACGTGCTGCGGAAATTTCTGGGATGACTGATGAGGTGCGGAGTTCGTATGAACTTCGACGCCCACGTTAACGTTTTTAGAGGCCCTAACAAGACCTTCGGTGTTGAACGAACGCACGGAAACGATGCAGAAGATTTTTACCACGAATGACACCAATGACACGAATCAATCAAAGGCCGATCGATTCTCAGGTAATGGTTGAAAACAGGAATAGGTTTCGAACACCCCGCCAATTCCGATAATTGCTTTGGGCCGTTCTTCATTCGTGTGATTCGTGCTATTCGTGGTTTTAAAACTCTTTTTTATCCTTAATCAAGCATCGTCTAAACGTGGGCAATTTTTCGATGTTCTCAGGTGTTTAGAGCGCGTTGTGTATTAGACTAGCGCATTCTAGGAGGGCTTAGTAAATTAG
>JAZKFE010000370.1:0-2105 GCA_040386595.1 Planctomycetota bacterium
CGGGAGCATTGAAGTTACTCGATCCGAAGCAGAGTGCCGCACGCAAGATTCGCTTCTTTGCACACAGCGTGGGCTTTTGCGAGGGGATCGATTTGCCCACTCATATGGCGTTCCTGCAGGCCGTGCGTCGTCTGGGAGTGCCGGTTACTCCCAACGTTGACGCCTGGCCCACATGGGAGGCCACCATCGAGCAATGCCACCGAATGATGGAGCAACTGCATTCGTTGGATTTTGAGGTTGATGGTCTAGTTCTGAAGGTTAACAGTCGTGATCAGCGAGCACGCTTGGGATCGACGAGTAAATCTCCTCGTTGGGTGGTGGCCTACAAATGGGAGAAGTACGAAGGGACGACTCAAGTCCTGGATATCAGCGTCCAGGTCGGGAAATCGGGGACGTTGACTCCCGTGTCGCATCTCAAGCCTGTCGAAATCGCGGGAACGACGGTCTCGCGGGCCAGCGTTCACAATCGCGATGAGCTAGAGCGGCTGGGGGTCAAGATTGGCGATTGGGTTGTTGTCGAAAAGGCGGGAAAGATCATCCCACATCTGGTCCGCGTGGAAGAACATTTGCGGACCGGCGACGAAGTCGATTTCGTTTTTCCCGTCACCTGTCCTGAATGCGGAACGGCTGTCGTCCAGGATGAAGGGGGCGTGTATATCCGCTGTCCCAACCCGGCCTGCCCGGCTCAGCTGCGGGAAACGTTGCGATTTTATGCGTCGCGGGCGGCGATGAACATTGATGGCTTGGGAATCAAGCTAATCGAGCAGCTCGTTGAGCAAGGCTTGTTGACCAGTCTGTCGGATATCTATCGCCTGCGCGAGCGGCGCGAGGAGTTGATCAAGCTGGAACGCATGGGGGAAAAGTCAGTCGACTGTCTCTTGAAGGGCATCGAGGATTCCCGCAAACAGCCCCTCTGGCGGTTGTTGACGGGTTTGAACATTCGTCATGTGGGGCGAACGGTTTCGCAGGCGCTGGCGAACCAGTTCGGATCCCTGGATGTCATTATGGCGCAGACGGAAGAAGATTTGGCGGAAGTCAACGAGATCGGCCCGGTGATCGCTCATTCGGTGCACGCCTTCTTCCGTACGGAACCGGTCATCAAGTTGCTGGCGGAGTTGAAAGAGTTCGGATTGAACTGGGGTGAGGCCCGCGAGCCGAGTGCCGCCTTGCCTGTGGCTACTGGCCCCTTAGGGGGGAAAACGATTGTCGTCACTGGTTCGCTGAGTCGTTTCACCCGGGACAGCATTAAAGACTTCATCACCTTGCACGGAGGCAAGCCCACCGACAGCATCTCCAAGAAGACAGATCTTGTGGTGGCGGGTGAGAAAGCGGGCAGTAAGTTGGAAAAAGCTCAGAAGCTGGGGGTACGTGTGGTAACCGAAGAAGAGTTCGTCGCGCTGGTTGAAGAGAGCCCCGTTGCGGTGGTTGAAAATGAGGGCTCTGGCGATGATGAATAGCCTGGGATGATTGCGGCTGGCGAATTTAAGACATTTCAGCCGCTACACTTATTAAATCCCACCCAGGCATGAATTTCCTAATCTTCGGCTTATCAGGTCCGTTTTGACTTGATTCTCCATTTTCCACCTTAGAAGATACCCGAGCCGAGACGGCTGTCGTTTCAGGATATCGTGCTCGCAGTCTAACGGCCGTGCGGTGGATGTGGGACCACGCTCGACAAACGACATATCGCTGATCGGTGGGAAAGCGGATTTCCACTGATCCCTCGAAGTAGGATGCTTCTGGGATTCAGCAACATGGATGTTAATAACGTACCGGAGACGTCTCTAATGAAGAATTTGATTTGTTTGTGTGTTGTGGCTGCGGCCATGACGATGACTGCCACCGACGCTTACGCTCGTAAGTGCTGTGGCCGGACCCGTACCCGCTGCTGCAAGCAAGTTTCGAACTGCTGCAACAAGGCACCGACCTGCAACACTTGCAATACTGGTTGCAACACCGGCTGCCAAGTGGCTGCTGCTCCTTGCCAAGCTGCCGCTCCCTGCCAGACTGCCAGCAACTGCTGCCAGACTCGCAATCGTTGCCACGCCAAGCCCTGCTGCAACGCCGCCCCGGCTTGTGCCGTGACCCCGTGCAATGCTTGTGGC
>JAZKFE010000371.1:0-18362 GCA_040386595.1 Planctomycetota bacterium
AACCGCTTCGTCTTGCGAACCGAGTAGACCAATCGGTTCGGCGGGAGCCTCACCCTCCCAGGGGCTCGAAATACCAAGGAATTTATGATCCATTGAGAATCTGCGTGGAACTCCGAAGCAAATTCAAACTCGCCACTGCGATTGCGTTCAGTTCGCGGAGCGAACAACGACTTTGGTGGGAAATCCGGCTTCCTGGCGATGAATACGCCACGGCTTGTAACCACGGTACAGGTTCCCCGCACTTAATTATTGGTGATTTTCAGATGCCGAGTCTGTATCTTCAAAAGAGACTCCGTCGGCGTTTTGGAAAATCACCGATTCCCTACGTGATTGGACTCCCCGACGCGTATCGAATCTCTATAAGCTAAAAGTCTGAAAATTGAGCCGATGTTGATGGCACCGCAATTCGCGAAGCGGCACCGTCTGACTCGGAAAGCGATAAAGCGGCATACCCGACACGCTGGATAGAGCTGGCTCCTGCTAGGATGGACGGCAGTTGGCTCATCAGGCCATCGCGGGTATTCCGCCCGGCAGCAGCGTGAAATCCTCATGAGTCAAGATTGCACCCGCTTAAACGGTCCCGCCGGGAATTTGTTTCCGGAGGCTTCCAAGATTTGGCTGCAGATTGAACACAATCTGCAGCTGTGGGGGAGCGTACTGCTGGCCCAAGAGGCGGCCACGGGGGAAGCAGAACGACGGAAGTCTGTTCTGGCTGCCGATATAGAAGATATTGAACAAACCTTACAAGGGCAGGGCGACGCCTACGCCCGGCTGGTAGCTCGCTACCAGGGTGAAATTGGTCAATGGTTGTGGCGTTTCAGTCGTGATCGGACTGTGTGGGAAGAACTGGTGCAGTCGGTTTTCGTAGAAGCCTATCTGCACCTAGCCCGATTCCGACGTGAAGCGCCCTTCCTGCATTGGTTGCGGAAGATCGCCACGCGAGTCGGTTACCATCATTGGCAGGTTCAAGCTCGTCAGCGAAGACGTAATGTCCAGTCGCTGGAAATTGATCCGGCAATGGTCTCACCCGAATCAGATGCCTCGGAACAGCAAGATGAAGTGGCTCTGTTACATGTGCTGCTGAATCGATTGCCACCGCGGGATCGTCTAGTGCTGACGTTGCTGCATATTGAAGAACGAAGTGTTGCGGAGACTGCTCAGTTGGTGGGCTGGAGCCAGGTCATGGTGAAAGTCCAAGCGTTTCGGGCCCGGAAAAAGTTACGTGATTTGTGGCAAAGGAGGGGGGCATGAGCACTCCTGACAAGTTAGAGCAGTTGTTTGCTGCCGCACGGCGTGAATTGGCGCCGCGAGTTGATGTCGTAGATCGGGTTCTGGCCCGCCTTCCGGGACAATCTCCCGTGATTATGCCCGAGATCGAAATGTCCGAGTGGATCGGCGCGGGGGCCTCGACTCTCGTTGCCGCCTGTTGCTTGTGGCTGGCGATGCCGCTGTGGAGTCCTTCCTGGCCGGAATCGTTGAGCGTCTGGCACCCCTTGGCCGCGATGTTGCAGCAACTGCAGTAACCGATATCCTGATCTCTCTCTGATTTCCTGTTGGGGATTGTTTCGTGGCTGTTTCCGGAGGGTTCGCGGTGGATCAACCTGGACATGGCGTTTCACAGGTGTTGAACCCGGGCTCAAAAATGGACACTCCCCCTTTGGACATCAAGCGGTCGCGACGCCCTTTGCGGGCGCGATTAGCCCGCTGGGGAGCCATGCTGGTCATTTTCATGGCCGGCGGAGTTGCCGGATATAGTGTCGGGACTGCACGCTTATTGCAGCCGGAAACACCGACCACCGGTGTCTGGAACCGCCCCGAAAGGTTTACCGAGTATCTCCTGGGCCAACTGAAGAAGGATCTGAGCCTCACTGACGCCCAGTATCCGGAAGTCGAAAAGATCATTGTTCGCCACCACAAGGCGTTCAACGATCTGCGTCTGAAAACTCAGCCTCTCTTCGAGAAAGAGATGGCGCAGCTCCAAAGCGAAATGCAGTCGGTGCTCGAACCGGCACAATGGACACGCTACAAGGAACAACTCGATCGGATGAAGAACCGTCGCCGCGGTGGTCCGCCATCGGGTGGCCCTGGTCGAGGCGGTCCCGGTCGTGATGGACATCGCGACCACGGTCCCAGTGGACATGGCGAGCGACAACCGCATGACCCACCCGGTCCCTCGCGTCGACTGAAACGTCCCGAGGACAGTGAGCAATCCGCTCCCAAAGTGGAGCCTCAAAAGATTGAGCCCGCCCCGGAAAAACCTTCGGACACGAAGTAATCTCTACCAGCATCAGGCGGCACCACGGGTCACATCGTGAAGGATTGTGTCGACTTCCTGGTAGGGCGAGGCTCCTGCCGAGCCGCTCAGTCTTTCGGCACTCAGTAAACTAAGCGGTTCGGCAGGAGCCTCACCCTCCCAAGGGCTCGAACGCGACGAATCTCCGCTCCCTGGAGCTTCAGCGTTCAAAAAACTCCATGGCACGGCCTCATACCGCGTGGTTTATCCATAAATGTCTTCTGGATGACCTCGCGGAGAATCTCCCATCGCCAACCGATCCATATCGGATCTCGAATCCTGAATCTGCTATTGGAGTTACTGCAAATCGGCCGGCCTCAAACTGCCGGTTCTGAAAGCGGTTGGGCCGACTTCCAATTTCAATCGACAACTTGGGAAATTCGACCGACTCTGATAGCATGCAGATTGCGGTCTGCGGCTACCTTTAGCAGACGCGCGATTTTGATTGCATGTTGATAGTTCATCATGCACCGCCGCACCGGCACGTGGGACCCTTTTGAATCCCGCCGCCGGAGCCATGGTGCTTTTAAAAACATAGCACTGACGAAGAAAAAAGGATGGCGAGATGGCGCTGGAACCCTATGATCCGTGCCCGTGCGGTAACGGCAAGAAATTCAAGTTTTGCTGTCAACCGATCATCGAAGAGCTCAAGGCTGTCGAACGCCTGATTGCCGAAAAGCAGCCCAAGCAAGCCTTGCTGGCCGCCGAAAAGCTCGAGCCTGAGCATTCAATGAATCCCTTATTGCTCCGCAATAAGATCATGGCACTCTTGATGTTAGAGCGTCATGAAGAAGCCCACACGCTCATTCTGCAATGCCAGCAGGCCAATCCGCAGGACCCGTACGGCTATTACTTCGACATTCGCTGGCACTTGTACTTCTCCAGCTGGGAGAGCACGCGCCCGTTGGTCGAAGGCCATCTGTCGTTCATCGGAGAAAAGAATCCCGGACTCGCCTATCAGCTGGCGATTGAAATCGTCGACGACTTGCTGAACAACGGCTATTTCATGGCTGTCTGGCGCTATTTGTTCGACGCCCTGTTGTGGGCCCGGAACGAAGAAGATGCCCGCTATGTGATGTCGGCCTTCCACGAATTGAACAAATCGAACGACATTCCGTTGCCGTTCCGAAATCTCTACCAGCTCCGTGCGCTGCCCGAGAACCAGCCGAACCAGGCCGAATTCGTCGAAGCGATGCAACTGGCATCCACTCGCAACTGGAACAAATCGGCTCAGTTGTTCGAAGCCCTGTCCGAGAAGGACCCGCACCAACCGGTGCTGTCCTTCAATGCCGGCCTGTGCTACGCCTGGTCGGGTGACCTCGCCGCCGCCGCCGAATTGCTCGGCCGTGCCGGTGACGATCTGCCCGATTTCGAAGCCGCCGTCGAACTGGAAACGCTCGCTCAATTGCACGATCAGCAGTTGCCCGAGGAACAAGTTCCGCTGCGAACCTATCGTTATCGCGTGCAGACGGTCAGCCGCCTGTTGTCGCAACTCGACCAAGAACCGCGTCTGCACCGCCAGCCGTTGCCCCCGTCGCGTCCCGATACCGATCGGCCGCCGGCAGCCATTTATGTGCTGCTCGACCGACCGCGTGACTCGGGCACTCCCGACGAGCTGGATAGCCTGCCGCTGACCATCGGCACGGTCATGATCCTGGATGAGGTCCGTGACCCCAGCGCTCCCGGCGAGCTCTATCTGCGCAGCCTGAGCCCCACGTTCTCCGATGCCGAACACGAACTACTAGTCCGTGCTGCCGGCGAGCAAATCGATGTCACCCCGGCCGAAGGTTGGGGACTGCTGAAGTCCGATGACGGACTTCCCGGTGATATCGCCAGCCTCAATTTCAATGTCGTTCCGCCCAAGGGACTGCGTCGCTCGGAAATTCTGAAGCTGATCAGTGCCTATGCGAAACATGTGGTCTACGATCAGTGGACGCAGTTGCCGCTGGCTTCGCTGGACGGACTGACTCCCGCAGCCGCAGCACGTGACCCCGAGCTGCACTTGCCCGTCTGTGCGGCGATCAACGTGCTGGCTTCGGTCACCGAAACCGCCAACTATGCCCTCGACGTGGACGATCTGCGTCAGCGACTGGCGCTGCCGGCGGTCCAGCCGCTGGTCTGCAACAGCGTCGAAGAGCTGAAGAAGAGCAGCATCCAGGATTGTCTGCGGCTGTCGTTTACCGAAGTACCGCCGGAAGTTCTGCGAGAAGCCTTCCCGATGCTTGCCAGCACACGGGCCATTCACCCGTTGCGACGCTTGCTGACCGCGATTTACGACCGCGAAGTGACGATTCCCGAGTTCGATGTCGCCGCCGTGTGCCGCATGGCCTGCAGCTTGGCGATCCGCGTTCTCGACCTGGACGCAGCCCAGATGTGGTGTGACCGAGGTCGTGCCGCCAGCCAGCGTGTGGGTGCCGATTTGATGGCCCGAGCCGATTGGGATCTGAACGATCTCGAAGTCGCGGCTCTGGCCAACAACGAAGAGAAGGTTGTCGAGATTCTGCGGAAGTGTGCCCGTGAATACTTCCTCAAGCTCCCGCAGCTCAAACCGCAAATCCAGCAGTTGTTGACGCTGGAGAAGCTCGACAGTCCCCGCATTCAGGGCATCATGAACGGCACCGACCTGCAAACGGTGGGCGCCGGAATCGGCGATGGCGGACTGTGGACCCCCGAATCCGCTGCGGCTTCGGCCTCGGGCGGTAAGTTGTGGGTTCCTGGCCAGGATTAGTTCGCATTCACTCTCGTAGCCTGACTCATCAAGTCGGGCTACGAGAGCCCAGGTCTTTTCAACATGCTGCAGATTGATCTGCCGTCGAACCTTGCCGCGCGAGACCGAATTCGCGCGGCATACTCGCCCGAACTCTTCGCCACAGCCGCGGGAAACTGGGCCGAAATCCTCAGCCAGCATATGGCTCAAGTCCAGGCGGGTGAGACCCCCGTGCTTAACTGGAACGAGCCTCTTCCCAACATCCAGTTGGCCCGGAAGGTCCTCGATCAGGCCGCCGATTCGGCCACCAACGACCAGCGAGTCGCCCGCTTCCGCGAACTCCTGCAGACGATGTTGTCTCGCGGGCACAATCTGCATCATCCCCATTACGTGGGACATCAGGTCCCTCCGTCAGTGCCGTTGTCGGGACTGTTCGATGCCTTGGGTTCCGTCACCAATCAGGTGATGGCCATCTACGAAATGGGCCCGTGGGGCGTTGCCGTCGAACAAGCTTTGGTCAGCCGTTTGACCACAGCTATCGGCTGGGATTCAACGCGGTCCGCCGGGATCGTGACGCACGGCGGGGCTGCAGCAAACCTGACCGCATTGCTCGCCGCACGCAACGTTTCGCTGGGCGACGCGTGGGAAGCCGGAGTCGCTCGCAGCGGGCCGGCCCCCGTGCTGGTGGTCCAGGAAGAAGCGCATTACAGCATGGGCCGGGCAGCCGGCATCATGGGACTGGGAACACGCCAGATCGTGAAGGCCGAAGTCGATGCCCGGCACCGATTGGACCCCATACGGCTGGACGCCACGCTGCATCGCCTCAAAGCGGAAGGGCATCCCGTCATTGCTGTGGTGGGATGTGCGTGTGCCACACCCGTCGGAGCCTTTGATCCGTTGTCCGCCATCGCCGATGTTTGCGAGAAGCACGGCGTGTGGTTCCACGTCGATGCCGCTCACGGTGGTTCGGCCCTGCTGAGTCCCCGCTACAAACATCTGTGTGCCGGGATCGAACGCGCCGACAGCGTCGTCTGGGATGCACATAAAATGCTGTTCGTCCCCGCACTCTGTGCCTTCGTGTTGTATCGCAATCGTGAGCATAGTTTTCGAGCCTTCAGCCAGGAGGCTCCGTATTTGTTCGACGCCTCGGCCCCCGATCTGCGAGAGTTCGATGGCGGCGTACGCACCCTGGAATGCACCAAGCGAACGGCCGCATATGGCCTGTGGGGGTTGTGGTCGATGTTCGGGCCGCAGTTGTTCGCCGACCTGGTCGACGTCACGTTTGATCTGGGCAGCCAGCTTCACGCCCGCTTAGCTGCCGCTCCTGACTTTGAACCGCTCCATGAACCGCAATGCAACATCGTCGTCTTCCGCCACATCCCTGACGCCCTGAAAAACGCCTCAGCGGAAGAGCAGGGGACGTTCCAATTACGTCTGCGACGCGCGGTGATTGAATCAGGCGAATTCTACCTCGTTCACAACGTGATGGACGGCGTTCCCGCGTTGCGAGTGACTCTCATGAACCCGCTCACGACACCAGAGGATCTCGATCAACTGCTGGAAACCCTGCGAGCCTACGGCCAGCGATTGCTGGTCAACCAAGCCTAGCCAGGACAGTGGCCAACGGTCACTGGTTCACAATACGGCAGGCTACCGCTGGAAAATCGGCACATACTGGTTCGGCATCTGCAACACGATGCAGGCCATCGCCGTGCCGTATTCGTTGCAGATCGAATCGGGCCAGCTGCCGTCGGGCATTTGACGCAGCAGGAGCTCGTCGCGAATGGCTGGAAACCACTGGTTCCAGTGCTCGCCGCCGGCGTGCCACATCGCCTGAGCCGCGTAGTAATGCCCATAGAAATAGTTACTTTCCTGCCGGAAAACATCCCCCGCGGGCCGATACGCTTCCACGTACTTCAGGCCACGTTCAATCGACCGGCCTTCATAAACCCCCGCGCTATACAACGAAACCAACGCCGCCGAAGAACGCGGGAAGGCACTGGCAGAACCGCTCACCAACTGGTAGCGAAACCCTCCATCGGCATTCTGACATTTTTGCACATAGGTGATGCAGGCGTCGACGGTATCCTTGGGGACAAACAGGCCACTATTACGAGCCGCTCGCAACGCCATGATCTGACACACGGTCGCCGAAATATCGGCCTCACCACGAACGGGTAGATACCGCCAGCCCCCTTCGCGGTTCTGGGTATTGATGATCAGCTTAATTGCCAGAGCCAGCTTTTCCCGCAGGTCAGGGGTCGGAGACATCCCATAGACTTCCGCGAGAAACAGCGTCGCAAACCCGTGATCGTACATCGGACCATGGGGGCTGGTATCGCGAGCGGTAATGAATCCGTTGGGGCCCACATGATCCAGAATGTACTGCAGAGCTCGGGCAACCGGTTTGCCATACTTGCCACGGTCGGGCGTATTCCCCGCCGAAACAAATGCGATCCCTGAAAGGGCCGTCACGGCAATGTTGTGACTGAAAACGGTGCCCGACCCAAACGAGCCGTCATCGTTCTGCTGAGACGCCAGAAACGCCAACCCGCGGTCAATCCCTTGCTGAGCCCCCGGAGTGATGAAATCAATTCCGCTGGTCTCGATGGTCCGCGGAATCTTGGGAGCAGCAGGCGACACGCCGGGTTGCAGCAGGACACTCGCGAGCAGCAGCAATCCAATCGACCCACATCCTGCGACAAGTTGCCGGCGCACGGAATTCTCCTGCGGTTTTACGGCGCCACAGCATTCGGATAAGCACTCTGCGGTGGCGGCATCATTTGCGGTCCACCGAGGCCCGGTGGTTGCTGGTTCGTCATCCCAGGAATCGCTGCCTCAATGGTCCGTCGTGGTTCGCTGCGTTGAACGAGAGACTCCCGAGGGCGTCCCCCCACATTGGGTCCCAGCGAACTGTCGGGCAACGGATCATGCAGTGTGTACGAGGCACGCTCGGACGCAGGATTACCCGGAACGATCGACGGAACCTGAATCCAGGGCGCCTGGCAGCCAGCCACCAACAGCAATCCCAATGAGAGACCGATTCGCGATTTCATAATCGTCCTTGAACCCTTCCGCAGCCCCCCGGCCACGATCGGCCAATTCACAATGAAATGACCGACAGATCAGATTTTAAGCGACCGGGCCAGTTGCTGCTAGCCCGTGTTGGAGGACAGGGGATTCATGAAAGTCAGTCAAACTGGGACAAAACGCGGCGTTGGGGCTATTTGGGACAAATTCACGAGAGCAATTCGAGCCTCACCCCCTGTGTCCGAAAAAATCTTTAGGGCATCCCTACGGCCTCTTCCGCCCGCTTCATCCAGAATGACAACTCTTCGTCAACCGGCTTTTGGGCCGTCTGCCAGGCCTTCGCGGCCGCCAGAGTTTTCTGGGCCACCTCCAGCTGGTTCGTTTTGGCTTCAGCGATTGCGAGCAAACAGAGGGTCAAACCCTCAGCCTGGCCGCGGAGTTTGCGCGATGTTTCGATGGCCTTCAGCGCGGTCGCGTGATCGCCTTGCTGGAGATACGCAGCCCCTTCCGACAGCCAGTACTGCGGGCTCTCCGGGGTCGCCGCGGTGGCCTTCACGGCCAGTTCGACGGCGCGCTTTCCGTCACGTAGTTCGACCACCGGGCATGTCGCAAGCAACCAGGCTAGAGAATCCTGGTACACGGTCGACTTGGGGAATTTCTTCGCCAGCGACTGACGAATAGTGACAGCCGATTGGAAGGCGTCGCGCGCCGGCTGCATCTGGCCCGCCGCCAGCTGAACCAGTCCCAACTGTGTCCAGGCCCCCGCCAATTGGTCGGTGATCCGTGCCGCCTGCGGTTCTTTGTCTGCGGCCGCTTTCAACGACGCAATGGCTGCTTCAAACGACTGCACCCCGCCCGGCAGATCGCCACGTCGCGCCAGAATGCGACCGCGGTTGCTTTGCGCGATTCCTAAGCCCTCCTGATAGGCGGCTAAATCAGGTTGCAAGTCGAGTAGCTCGCGATAATCAGTGATTGCCAGATCGATCAAGATCATGGCCCGATCTTGCTGGCCGAGTTCACTCAGCACCTGAGCCAGGCTGACACGCGTATTCCCGATCCCTTCGACATACTCCGGCAACGGGTAGCTGGCGGACAGTTCGTCAAAGTTCTCCAAGGCCTTTTCTAACACCGGAACCGAATCGGTATTGCTGCCCAGTTTTCTGAACGACTGGCCCAGGTTGGTCCGGGCTTTGGCCAGATTCTCTCGGTACCGCGGCACATCCGGCCGAGCTCGGACAACCTCTTGCAGGTCCGAGACACACGATTCATAGTTGCGGACGACGGTCGCCCAACGTCCCAAACCACGCAACGCTTCGGCCAATTTGAGACGCGCGGTGGCCCGCTGTGCAAAGTATTCGGGTTCCTCGGGAAATTCATCAACCAACGCGTCATGCAGTTCGATGGCCTGCTCGAATATTTGAGCCGCCTCAGCCGCGCGCCCGGTATCCAGCAGAAACAGGGCATAGGCGCTCTCGGAAGCTGCTGCCGCCGTCAAGACATGGACATTCTCCGAATGGTCAGTCCGTAGCACTTGAAACAGCGTTAACGCACGCAGCAAGTTACGGCCCGCATCCTGCAGCCGGCCCGCACGCTGTTCGGCCTGCCCCAGCCCGATCAACGCCGTGCCCAAAGCATCCTGATACTCAATCTGGTCTGGATGTGCCTTAACGATGTCTTCCAACGACGTAATCGCATCGTGAAAGAAAGGGAGTGCCTGAGTAAAGCGACCTGCCGCCGTTTCTAACAATCCCCGCTTGGTATCCACGTCCGCCTGTCCAAACTGATAATCCACCTTTTGCCCAGAGATTTTCGCCTGTTCCCGGAAGATGTCGCTCGCCTGCGCCAACGTCGTTCGGGCCTTCTCAAGCGAGTTGAGCTTCATTTGCACATCAGCCAGCCGCACCAAGCTCGATGCCGCTTCAGACTGCAGTTCGGCGTCTTGATTCTTCTCCTGCGCCAAACGAGCGTAGTCCTCCGCAGCACGTTCCAGCAGGCGGCGACGGACATTGTTCATCCCGGGAAAGGCATCCAGCGCATCGCTCATTCCGGACAGCAGCGTGTCGACCGCCTCACGCGTCTGACGGGAACGCCGCAATGCTTCTTGCTTGGCCAGGGTTTCTTGCTTCCGCGCGGCAACCTCCTGAGTATTGGCAATCGACAGCCTACGGAGGGCCTCGGCTTCAGCCCGGCGGCTTTGATCGATCAGAATCGTGGCCACGATGGCCACTAGCGCAATCGCCACTCCCGCAAAACCTGCCGCCTGGGCCCGAGCCTGATGCCGCCGCACCCAGCGACTCAGACGTTCCCAGCGACTCTCGGAATACGCCACAACCGGCTCATCGGCAATCCAGTTCTCGATATCACTGGCTAAGGCCTTGGCCGATTCATAGCGCAATCCCGGCTCCAGATGCATCGCCTTCAAGCAGATCGCATTCAAAGGTTTGGGCGTGCGGGGATTGATTTCAATCGGGGGAGGAAACGTGCCGCTCTTCACATCTCGCAAGATCTCCAACAATTTGTGCGACGTAAAAGCCGGCGAACCCGTGAGCAAACAATACAGCGTAGCCCCCAGGCTGTAGATGTCACTCGGCGGGCCCAGTTCATCCAGCTTCCCTTCGGCTTGTTCGGGACTCATGAATTGGGGCGTGCCGATGGCGGCCCCCATCATCGTTTGTGAACCGCCCCCTGCGGTCAATTGCGGCAAGCGTTCCAGCGCACTGCGAAACACCGAACCGCGAACCTTCACCGATTTGGCGATCCCCCAATCGACAACCAACGTCTCGCCATAGTCCCCCAACATGACGTTGCCCGGCTTCAAATCACGATGGATGATGCCACGGCTGTGGGCATAGTCCATCGCATTGCACAGGTCGATAAAACGTCGCAACAACTGCCGGAGTTCAACCTGCTTGGCACTGGGATCAACCACCCCCGGCGCCGCTGCAAAGTAAGCATCGATTGCCTGCTGCAAGCTGTTGCCGCGGATGAACCGCATCGCATAGTACGGCCGGCCATCCAAATGCGTTCCCAAGCCGTAGACCGGCACAATTCCCGGATGTTCCAGGCTGCCAGTGATCTCGGCTTCCAACAGAAACCGCGAGCGGGCTTCGGTGTCATCAGCAAAGCGGTGCTGGATTTCCTTGAACGCCACTTCACGGTGGAGTTCCAGATCTTCCGCCACGGAAACCTTGCCCAAGCCCCCCTTGGCATGCTCGCGCAAGACTTTGAACCTTAACCCCTGGGGGAAAGTCCGTTCGGACGCACGCAACATTTCCGTGGGCGACGCTCCCGATTCGGTCGCCTTGGAGTGCAGCGTCGCGTAGTCCGGGTCGGGAATCAAAGTGGGCAGATGCGCCGACGAAACGGGCGCGCTGTCCGGAATGTGCGTGGGAAAATCGGCGGCCGCCGTTGCCGGCTGTGCCGGTGTCAGTGAACCGGTCGGCGCTGCCCCGGACCCCACGGCCGTATCTGCAGCGCTCGCCTGACTCACTGGGCCTGATAGCAACACGCCGGTGGACCCGACAAGATCAACGCCGGTCAGTGCAGCAGCAGGAAAAATTCCCGCAGTGGGGGCGGGGGAACTCGCTTCGGTACCACTCAATGGGGGAAATGTTCCCGTCGAGTAAGGGTCGAACGGCTCGGAACGTTCAGAAAAATGGCGTGAGTCGATCGTCCCGAAATGATCGTTGTCGGCAACTTCCGTATCTGAAGTCCTGGGGGACGAACTAGAATTCATCAGCCGGAGCAGGGCATCAATCTCGGGACGCTGTAAACGCTCTAACTTCAGCCGCAGATCGTCAGGCAGCCCGCACAATTGCAAGCAGAGCGATAAATCACCCGCATGTTGCCGGAGTTGTTCGTCGAGGGCTTGTTGTAATGCCTGAGCGGACGCGAGCGAAAGAAAACGCTGCTCCACGGCGATTTCAACCCAACTGCGATGCGGCCCCGAGAGGGTTTCCGTGAACACAGCCGTGAATTGTTCCGAGCCGATCAAACCTCGCTGGACGGCCAGTACGCCCGACAACAACGGCCCCTCTATCGGTTGCTGCGCCATAGGGACGACTTTCCGTGCCTGAATCTCTGAGAAACACGATTGATGGTGAACGATTTATCTTATCACATGACCGCCAGACAAGCGCGATGTGCCCGTTTGAAGTTGCACCGAGTTGGTACCAGAACAGCAGGAATGATCTCACGCCAAGTCGCAAAGGCGCAAAGTCTGGAATTCAACCGAACACAACGTACTGCATCTTGGCGTCTTCGCGCCTGTGCGTGAAATCTTCTGCACTCGCTGGCCCCTTGAGTTGTAGAACAGACCTCGTCTGCTCGATTTCTCGTTCGATATTTACGGCCATTTTGCCCAGATTTCCCCGAGGATTCGCTCAAAACAGCCCAGATTGACGGGGACGTGTACAATTTTCAGCCATTCGTGAAAAATCGCCCCCATCTCTGGACGCGACAGGTCCCGCAAGCCACACTGAGAACCATCGAGTTGCTCCTTCGGGTCGAGGTCTCTGCCAGCAACGGAATTGAGTCGATGGCTGAATTGCAGAATAGCTTTCAATTAAAATGGCGCGGCGACACGTTGATTGTGTCACCGACGGGTCATGTCGAAGAACTCAGTTGGGATTTGATCGAGCAGGCTGCGACGATTGTCATGCAGCCCATCAAAACGGTCAAATTGCCCAATGTGCTGTTCGATCTCAGCAAGCTGAAATTTGTCGGCTCAGTGTTCCTGTCGCTGATGCTCCGCTGCTACAAGCTGGTCAAAAGCCGCGGGGGCGAGTTCGTCCTGTGCGGAGCCAACGGCATGGCTCGCGAACTGCTGCGAGTCACCTCGCTCGACACCTTGTGGCCGATCTACGACTCGCGCGAAGAAGCGCTAATGAGCTTGGAAGGCGACTGAACCCAAAGTCGCCAGGGATTCTGGGAGGGTGAGGCTCCTGCCGAACCGCTAGGTCTTTCGACTCTCGGTAAACCAAGCCGTCCGGCAGAAACCTCACTCTGCCGACAACGGTTTTTCGATCCACTGCACCACATCGCCGCACGTCACTTCGGCTCCTTCCAGAACGCGGGCCGTAATCCCTCCATGGCCGCGCATGGCCTGATACCCACCGGGCCCCAAAACTTCTTCCATCCGGGAGCAGGGGTGGCAATAGCCGGTCCCTTCCAGTAGCACATTCCCCAGGCGAAATCGCTGATCTTTCAGCGCGGCAACGTTGATTCCAGAAATGGCAATGTTGCGTCGGATGAGCTCCGGGGGCAGAGACTCGCGGGCCAAGATCGAGGCCACCACAGCCAGATGCTCCCACTGAATCAGCGTGACCTGGCGTTTGGATCGACCACTCCGCGCGTGATGATCTTCGGCCAGCCCGGTGCCAGCATGAATCGTGGTGCTCGGCAAAGCTTGAACGGGAGCCCGCCGTGCCGGACTGGCTCCAATCCATTCCACCCGGCCCAGCTGAGGATGACTTTTAAGCAAGTCGGCTATCGTTTGCATGGTGCGGCGTATCGGGGCTAGCAGAGTAAGAAACTGCGAAGTCAGCCTCCATTGTAAACAACGCAAACGGCAGAAGGAGGAATCATAGTCGTTGTTCGCTCCGCGAACATAACGCGCTCGCAGTAGCGAGGTGGAATCCACACTCAGATTCAATGCGAATTTCAGCCAATTACTGAAAATACGTTCAGTTATCGGAGCGAATAACGACTATGGCTCACGTCCAGAAAATACGCACAGACCTATGTTGGATGGGCATTCCTGCCCGTCGGTATTGGTATTTCCTACGCAGAGACGGGCAGGAATGCCCATCCGACGTCAAATCACTTCTGACGGTTCCGAACCAAGTTGAACAGCGAACCCAGGAACGACCGCGTCCCCGGAGTGTCGTCCTGCGGCTTGCCACCAGGACGCGACTGCCCCGCTGGCCGAGGTGCTGTGCCGGTAGTCGTGGAGCCGGTTCCCAAGAACGTCTCGGAGGCCGCTTCGGTCCCGCCGTCGTACAGGATCGGAGGAGCAGCCGTGACGGGGGTAACATCGTCCCCGTGGGGCAGCGTGAGGAACAACGCGTCGTGCACGTCATCCGCCACCGGCCCCGATTCGTCGGCATTGGGTGTGGCAGCGACGGCGACCGGCAGGCGGCGGGTGCCGACGGCCAGGGATTCGGTCATCAGGCCATGAGCGTTGTCTTCCAGAGCGACGTCATCCAGACCGATGCGATGCCCGATTTCGTGCATCAGGACGGTTAACAGATCCATGTGTGACGCGGCGGCCGAGTCGGTCGCGGCCAGTTCGGTGTCGGTGATCGTCCAGCCAAACTCGGCATCGTCCGCGGGGGTCGGGTCGACATACCAGCCGTAGCCCGCGGCGTTCGAGTCCACAAAAATCGTGGCGAACGTCTCGCTGCCCAAATAGGCGTCAGGCAGGTCGGCGATGGCGAACACGATGCCGTTCAACGCCAACTGCTGTGTGGCCGTCAGACTGGCCTGCTGCCAGCGGGCAATGGCTGCGGCTGCGGTGGCGTTCAGGTCGGCCGTCGTCAACAACGTGGCCGTGGGGTCGGTTGCGGGGCCGGCGGCGGCTTGTAATGGATGCAGGAACTCGACCCGGACGGCGTCCGCAATCACGAACCCGTTGGTGCCCAGGGCATCCAAGGTCACCGTGATGCTGCCGCCGGCCGAAACCGTGCCGAAGGCCGCGGCCAGATCAATCCACCAGACATTCGCATCCTGGAACTGATTCGGGGCGACCCGCTGGTTGAGGGTCACCGTCGTGGGACTGGCGACTCCCGTGCCAGAGACCGTGAACGCCGCATTGCTGGCCCGATTCGATTCGGCTCGGAACGTCACCGACACGCGATACGTCCCCGCTGCCAAACCGGAGAACGTCCAGGTGGCTTGGGAATTCGAGTTGGCGTCGGCATACCGCAAGTCTTGTTGGTAGCCCACCAGATTGTCGTCATTGTTGTGCCACAACCCCGACTCACCATACATCAGGTTGGTGCCGGCGTTGTTGGCCGTGCTGCTGATCGTGTTATAGCCGCCGCCCGCCGACAAGTTGTCGGCGATCTGGGTGGCGGTGGTCGTCACGCCCCCCTGGATGGTGAAGTTGAACGGGCTCTCGTCAAAATCGTTGGTGTTGAACGAAATCTGACCGCTGAAGTTGCCGGCCACCAAGTGCGACAAGGTGACATTGAACGTCGTCGAGGCCCCCGGGGCAATCGTCTGCGGCACATAGCCGCTGATCGTAAAGCCCGGCGGCGGGGTGATCGTGGCACTGCTCAGCACCAGCGGACTGAGTCCCGTGTTCTTGATCGTGATGGTTTTCGTAATGTCGGCCCCGCTGGTGGAGGTCGTCCCCAGGTCGACGATCCCCGTCCCGTCGGCCACATCAGTCGTGCCGTCCAGCACCACGATCTCCGGGGCCGTCCCGGTGATATCTTCAATCCGCACGGCGTCAGCGATGACAAAGCCCGTCGACGTGGCGTTGGTCAACAGCACGGTCAGCGTTGTGCCGCTGATGGTGTAGCCCCCCGCGACCAGATCTTCCCAGGCCGAGCCGGCACTGGTGAAGTCATCGGGAGAATTCCGTTGATTCAAGGTGGTCGTGAAGGCGGCGGTGCCACCCGCACCGTCATCGATCGTGAACGGCGAGTCAGTCGCTCGATTGACGTGTGGGAACCAAGTCGTCGAAACCCGATACGTGTGCCCGGCAATCAGTCCCGTAAACGTATAGAGTGCGGTGGAAGTCCCCGTACCGGCCGCGGCAAACCGCAGATCGTTCCCGTAGCCGCGTCCCGTCACCGAATTCGGCGACCAGGCAGTGGTGTTGTTCGGCGTCAGCGTGAACCCGGTGACCGGCGTACTGGGTGAGCTGCCGTTGTCATCAATGATGAACACGGCCGCCCCCGGAGGATCTTGCCGGGTCAATGTCAAATCACCCGCCGTCACGTCGTAGTCAGCTTTGAAGTACAAACCATTGATGTAGATGTAGGAGGCGTTCGTGGCGTTGGCAAAATTCCCCACGACATCGACCGCTCCATCAATCACCTTTAGCACCACGCCCGTCGCCGGGTTGAATGTCACCGGCCGGTTGGCCGACAGAATGGCTCCGGTGGCGGTGAACGTGAAGGTGGCTCCGGAGATGACTTGATCGAAGCTGGAACCGGCCACCACCCCGTTCAAATCGACCGCATACACGGCATTGGTTCCCAGCACCGTATTGCCGTTGATATAGAGGATCCCCGTCCCCAGTCCGCTGGCGTCCATGGCCGGAGCCAGCGTGCCGCCGGTCAGGACATTCACGTCCGTGTTCAAGGTCCCGGCCCCGGTGATCGTTTCACCGCTGCCCGCTTGAATGCTGCCGCGAGTCGCCGTGTTGCCCACGAACACATTCAGCACGCCCCCGGCAATCGCCGTCACCGTGCCCAGGTCCACAAAATCCTTGTCGCGGATGGTGACCGTCTTGTTGTTAATCTGGAAGCGCTGGGCAAAACTGACGTCGGCGTTACCCGCATTGATCTGCAGCGGCGTCCCCGACAGATAGGTGTCGCTGGCAAACGAAATGTTGTCGCTGGTGGTGACGATGTCGCCGCCAATCAAATTGTTCCCGGTGCCGACTTGCGACACGGCTCCGTCACTGTTGATCGAACCGGCCCCCGCCACGATCGACAGGGTGCCGCTGTTATTGAACCGCACGGCGGCCGCCGCCCCCGATCCCGGAGCCGAGGTCGTCGTCAGCCCGGCATTCAGCGTGATCATTTTGGTGGTGAGGTCCACGCCAAAGTTGGTGCCCGCGGCGGGAGCCAAGGCGTCGCGACGACCATTGGTCTGCAAAAATCCGTTGAACCGGGTCTCACCGTCGCCCGCCTGTTGGTACAAGGCATTGGCCGAGAATCCCGTCGCCGCCGTCACGTCATGAGCGTCCACAATCGTGACCACCCCCAACCGGCCGGCGAGCCCCGCGGCGCCGCCCACCTGACCGTTGAATTGGATATTTCCCGTCCCGGCCTCCAGGTTGAGGTCATTCCCACGGTAGGCCGCCGAAGTATCCCCCGACGGGTTGCTGCGGAGCGTGCTGCCGAAAATGATGTTTCCAGCGCCGGTTTGCACCGGGGCATTGGCCGCCAGCGGAATCCCCGTGAAGGGGGTCGTCCAGTTGGCATCGGTCGACAGGGTGGTCGGCGTGACCAGCGAACCTCCGTCGAGCGTTACGCCTCCCAGGAACGTAATGTTGTCATCGGTCGTTCGCAGTTCCACATCGGCGATCGTGACCACCCCCGTGCCGATCTGTTCGATCTTGCCGCGGGAGTAAATATTGTTGTTGATGTCGAGCAACGTGGTGACGTCGAACGTCACAAAGCCCAACTCATCGTTAGTTTCAATTGGGCTGTTGACGATCACCGTCGGAGCCGTCAACTGCAGGCTTTGGGCCCAGACTCCCGAGCCCCCGGAAGCCGGGAACGTGCGGAAGGTGTTGGCCACCGTATCGACCGCAATCGGGATCGAGTTGGTAATGTTGACACTGCGTTGCGAGTAGGCTTCCAGCCGACTGATCTGATTGCCCGAATCGGGCAGATAGTAGGTCGGAGTGGCCAGGAACGTCAGGGGCGGATTGGGATCGTTGAACAGATCGATCAGCTCCAAACCTCCCGCCAGAATGGGGGACGTCTGGGTCAACGCGCCGCCGACAATCAACGTCACATCACTGGCGACATTCACCGCAAACGGCGACGCCAGCCCGTCGACGACGGTCAGATTCACGTCATCGACATCCTTGAACGCGGCATCATTCGCCGCCCCGACTCCGGTGATGCGGATCGACAGATTATCGACGTCGTTGCCGCTGACGCCCGGGATTGCGGCCACATTATCCAGATCGATCCCCGTCCCCGCTTCCAGGGCCAGGTTGGTTTCGGTAATCGTGCCGTCTCCTGACACCCCATCATCCACAATGTCGGCACTGGTGATGAGATGTAACGTCGTGTTCTGGCTCAGATTGATATTCGCGGCACTCACTGTCAACCGGCCCGCCCCTTGACCATCGTTGCGGCCAATTCGCACCACCGACGCCGGAGCAATCCGGTTCAATTCGGCATTGGAAAGTTGTAATTGCCCCAGGCCCGTCTGCCCCAGATCAATCGTGCGGCCCGCCGTGCGGTTGCGTAACCAGACCACCCCCGTCGGTTGCGCATCAATCACCGCCGTCGCGGTATTGATCAGCATGTCTTCGGCGTCGAGGTAAATCGTACCGGCGTTGGTCAGGGCAATCGTGCCGTTTAAGGTCAGCGTGTCTTCCACCTGCACATTCACATCACCGGCCGCATCCGAGAGAAT
>JAZKFE010000372.1:0-6489 GCA_040386595.1 Planctomycetota bacterium
GGAGCTGCAACTTCCACCTAATTCAACGGTATTGGGCTCACGCCGGACGCTCGCCTACGAGGAGACGAAGACGTTCAGTTCGCGGAGCGAACAACGACTATGTCCAGAAATGCACCAAGGCAGACTCGGCTATATGCCGAATCTGCCTTGGTGATTAGATGTTGGAATGGAATTGGTACGGTCGTCATTCACCACCCGTCTCAACCGACGGTTTGCAAGCCGACCAACTCATCCCGCAAGCGGTTCCGAGCGGTGTGCAACCGTCGCTTGATCGTTCCGATCGGGCAGGTGAACTCGTCGCTCATCTGCTTCAAGGACTGGCCTTCGATGTAGAACGCGACCAAGGTCCGACGATCCAGATCCCGCAAACGTTCGAGACCTTCTCGCAACTGACCGACTTCCTCCGTCCGCAACAGGCTATCCAACGGGTTGTTGGGAGTTCCGGTCACACCAGAGAAAGTGTCGGGGCTTTGAGTCGTCTCGTTGGGACGTCGCACAGCGCGGTTAATGGCCATCCGAACGGCGATTTGCTTCAACCAGCCAGAGAAGCGTTCGACTTCTCGCAACTGGGGCAACTTGCGCATCACCTGGATGAAGACATCCTGGGTCACTTCGCAAGCCTCAGCCCGGTTTCGCAACCGGCGGAGCACGATGGCGAACACCACCGGCTCAAACTGAGTGATCAACTCGCCAAACGCATACCGGTCGCCGCACTGAGCAGACCGAACCAATTCAATCAACTGAAACTCTTCCATGGTGTAATTCACTCCCCCGGTTCAAACAACCGGGCTGTAGGAAAAACACGGACTGTGGACGCCCCCGAGGTCTTTCTGAAAGGGAGGCTGCAGCCGTGAAATTATTAGGGAATGGGGCCATCCGGTGTCCCGCGAACAATCAGTAGCGGCAGTGGTGCCGAGAGCTGAAAATGCACGAAATAGCCAGAAAGCACGCACGATCCTCTACGCGGTAAGTCGTAGAGCAGCAGGGAGCGGCAAGACTGCCAACACCAGGGAAACATTCCCCGGCACCGATGGCGGTCATCCGGCCTCGAACCTGCTGAGCGAACCAGTTAACTCAGTCTGAGCATTAACCTTGTAATGCACGCTGAATTGCGAAAGCTGCCCACGCCGGTGCCGGAATTTGCAACGTCGATATCGCCATGCTTTGCATGGACATCTGACGTTCACGTTCCGACTCGTACCGACACATGCTGGACATCGAGGCTGTTGATGACAGTCTCGAACGATAACCCAGCGAGTTGCCGGTACCCGGGCCTACTACCACTACACCTTGCGTTGGTACTACAGGTTGTACTGGTTGAGGCAGCCACGTACTGGTTAGCCGTTTCCCATACGGGCGATGCTTCGATCCAAATGGGAGGTGCGCGCGACCGGCTACCAAGGCGTTATCAAGATCCCGACGAGCGGCAATCTGGACAGAAGCGACTTGATTTTGGCGGTTTTGCAACATGACAGCACCTCCTGCGAAGCTCGCAGAGCGAATGAAACGGTTGACCCCGATTTAACAAAAAGAAAGCGAGTCCGGGGCAGAACTCAAAGGACCGAACAAAAACGGACACAAACAATAGGTGATTTCAAGTGTTCACCCAAAACACACCTGATCCAGTGATTGGCATCTCTCTGTATTAGATAGTACCGAACTATCGATTTACCGGATGCAAATTTTCGGGACCAAGCTTGTCTTCGCCTCGACCGGCCATGAACCGGAGTGTTTGAGACGAGACCTGCAGATTATTACCCGCGAAGACGCAAAAGGAGTCGCACAGGTTCACGGGTTTTAAGAAAAAATCGGTTTTTTTTCGAGATCAACTCCACGTTGTTTGGTTCCACAGACCTTTTCAGAACCCACTTAAGAGAGATCTTTTGAACGTAATTTATTGTCTATTAATAAGTTACTTTGTTTCGCAAAAATTCGATGTCGGGCCAACTCTGCAATCCCACAGACAACGAACCATTTCGCCGGACGACCTCCGAACCCGAAAAAAATCTCCGCAGAATCTGACAGACAGTTTTTGGACAGGGTCATAGGACTCGGTTCCGGGGCGGAATTCTGCGGTGTGCTTACTCTCTGCGCAGGTCGAGGGCATCGTTTGCCCGGTCCCTATGCTCACAAACGACTCACCTGAGCCCCCTCAGACAACTCGAATATTTTTCATTCCCTTAAACAACAACCAGTTACGTCAAATTCCAAAATTGTTTCCGACTCCCGGCACGGCCGTTGCTATATCCCCTTACGTCAGACGCAAACGACAGATGCAAGCCTCAAGCGAGTAACTAGTTAGTTCTGCGACTGATTCGAACTGCTTCACCAAGGGTAGTTCGGCTGGGGGTGTAGCCGGAGACGACTGTGAGTCCGATCCGGGCGAGCGCCTACACTTCCGGCCGACTACTCTTTTTTCATTCTTTGCCCCGTAACCTGACTCTCTGAGTCGGGGCTGCCTCTTCGTCATGAAAAAGAACCCGACTCGGAGAGTCAGGCTACGACGAAGCTGCCTGGTGTCTGCTAAAATGGGGTGAGCGGCCTGGAAACGGGCCCACCTTCAGCCCCCATCGAACGGCACTGGACGACCTTATCATGTCAGACTCAAATCCTGCCCCATCTCCGTTGCGTGTCTGTGCATTTGAGAGTCGCCGGGGTGACGACATTCGCTCGCTGATCGTCCGCCAGGGAGGGGTGGCCACAATCGCTCCGTCGATGCGAGAAATCGCTCTGGATGAGAATCCTCAGGCGTTTGCGTTTGCCGAAGAGCTGCTGCAGGACCGATTCTCGGTCGTCGTGTTCTTAACGGGAGTCGGGGCGAAAGGATTGCTCGAGGTCCTGGAAACTCGATATCCGCGGGAAGCATTGTTCGCGGCATTAGCCAAGACGACGTTGATCGTCCGCGGTCCCAAGCCGGCCGCCGTGCTGCGTGAATGGCAGCTGAAATTTGATCATCAAGTCCGCGAACCCAATACCTGGCGCGAACTGCTGGAACTTCTCGACACGCAGATCCCGGTGGCCGGAACGCGAATCGCCATCCAGGAGTATGGCCAGCCGAACCCGGAACTTTATGCCGGATTAAAGGAACGTCAGGCGGAAGTCACCGCCGTCCCCGTGTATCGCTGGGATTTGCCCGAGGATACGGGCCCTTTGCAGGCCGCCGTCCGCGGGACCATTGCCGGCGAGTTCGACATCCTGATGTGGACCAGCTCATTCCAGCTGACAAGCGTCCTCACGGTGGCCGAGTCGCTCGGGTTGCAGGCGGAATGGCGTGCGGCCGCGAAGAAGTGTGTGATCGCCTCCATCGGGCCCACCGCCACCGAGCATCTGATGGCGGAAGGTCTGCCCCCCGATCTGGAACCCTCACACCCCAAGATGGGGCATCTGGTTCGCGAAGCACTGGAACGCGGGACAGAGATTCTGGCGGCAAAACGACAATAAAACGTCTTCGCGAAAAGTACCGATTTGTGCGGGGTAAAACGGCGTGAGCCCCGGATTCTTGTTGAAAAAGATCCGGGGCTCACTGAAACTCTCGCTGGCGATTCGAAGGAGCCGCAACCTCTTGTTCGCTGCGCTCACCCAGATTCGAGAATCTGGTCTACCCATTTGTACAGACGACCTGGGGACCGCAACGGGATCAATTAGGGAATCACTCGACCCACGACGACGATGTGCTGGCCGCGGGGAACGGGGGCGACCCAAGCCTGAGCGAGGACCACGCCGTCAACACCTGCCACGGCCTGCCAGGCGGGCATGTCGATGTGATCAAAGTCGTGCAGCAAGCCCACAACGTCGCCCTTCTTCACGGCGGTGCCGCATTCGAGCAACGGTTCGTAGTGCCCGTCGAAGGGGGCCACCGTGAAGCATTCGCGATCGACCATCTCCAGCTTCCGCTGCGTCCCGGCCTGGTGGTACGCGATCGGCTCAATCGTCCCACGCAGTTGGCCTTGATGAATGGCGGCGGCGAGGACTCCGTGGCGACCGTACTTCACCCCCTCGGGATTGACCGACTTGCCCCAGCCCAGCTCGGTGCCGACCGTGATTTTTCCCAGTCGTTCCGCTTCGCTCGGCAACAGGCCGGGGGTGGCGTTCTGGTAAATCATCAAGCTCGGCGTGCCAAACCAGCGAGCCGTCTGTTCGATCTTGGCCGAGAGTTCGGCATCTTCGACCGGGTGGAAACTGGCACACGGTGAAAACCGCGCGACATCCCCCCCCGAGTGCAGATCAATCACGACGTGGACTCGCGGCCAAATGTATTGCCGCACAAAGTTGGCGATACGATGGGTAATCCCGGCCAAGGCGGGGTTCACGCCGGCACCTTCCACGAACGCACGGTTCAAGTTCACGCCGTCGTCCGGCTTGCTTTCACGCGTTCCGGCACGGAAGGCGGAGGGGTTCAGCACGGGGATCAGGATGATGCGACCGCGCACATCTTCCAACTTGATTTCGCCCATCAAACCCTTCAGAGCACACGGGCCTTCGTACTCATTACCATGATTCGAACCGAATGCGACGAGCCCCTCGGCAGGAGTAGCTTCCGGCCCCACCCAGACGGTCAAGGGGATCAAGTGATCGCCCCAAATGCTGTCATGCTCTAACGCGACCCAATAGTCGCGACGGCCGGGAGAGTCGAGATCAAGCTGGGGAGGGCGGGCAATCACGCGCGACATCAGAGAAGCTCTTTGGAAAAGCGGTGAGGAACTCGGATTCAGGATCCGAAAGTAAGGCTCGCAGTGTAGTCGAAACAGACCGGATTGTCGACAATCCAGAGTCGTTGTTCGCTCCGCGAACTGAACGTGTTCGCAGTAGCGAGCCTGAATTCACTGCTCACTTCAACTCTGATTCCACCCGGCCACTGCGGTCGCGTTGTGTTCGCGGAGCGAACAACGACTATGGCGACTACGCCGGATCTTCTGGTGGAATTTCCAGTTGCGTCACTGCCGCGACGGCCACGGCAACCGGCGCCAGGATTCCGGCTTGCTCGTAGATGGGGCGGATTTGAGCCCGCAATTGCGGTAGCTGACGCGCGAAGACAATGGCTCCCGCGATGCAGCTGAGGCCTCCCAACAACAATGCCATAGGAGCTCCGTAGCGGCTGGCAATGGCCCCGGCCAGTAGACTGCCCAGCGGTGCCGTCCCCATGAAGGCCATTGTGTAGAGGCTCATGACCCGCCCCCGCTTGCTCTCTTCCGCAATCGTTTGCAGCAGCGTATTGCAGGCGGCCATCTGCAACATCATCGAAAAACCGCTGATGTACAGCAGAGCCAGAGAGAGGGGGATGCTGCGCGAGAAACCAAACGCGATAATCGCCACGCCGAATGTTGCCGTAGCCCCGCACATGCGGCCCCCCAGGCCGAGCACACTCTTGCGTGAAGCCAGATACAACGCACTGGTCAGTGCTCCGCAGCCGGAGGCTCCCGTCAGCATCCCAAACAGCATCGGGCCACCTTTTAGAATCTCGTTGGCAAAGACCGGCAGCAGCACTGAAAGCGAAATGCCGGCCAGGCTGACCAGCGACATCATCAACAGCAGCACACGGATCGGACGAAAGCCGAAACCATAGCGAAAGCCTTCGACCAGCCCTTCACGAATGGTACTGGGAGGGGCCGGGGGACGAACGGGCAGATTGCGCATCGCCACCAAGGCGTACAACACGGGAATGTAGCTGACGGCATTGAACAAGAAACAAGAAATGGCCCCGCCCGCGGCAATCAACAATCCCGCCACAAACGGGCCAATCAACCGAGCCGAATTGACGATCGAGGAATTGACGGCGATGGCGTTCGGGAGATCGTCGCGATTGGGCACCATGTCGGTCAGAAAGGCTTGGCGGGTTGGCATGTCGAAGCCATTGACGATCCCCAGCAACACTCCCAGAGCAATGATGTGCCAGATCTGAATCTCGGAATTCCACATCAGCACGACCAGAATCACCGCCTGCAACATGGCCACGCTTTGGGTCACCAACAGCGTGCGGTGCCGGTTCCAGCGATCGGACAGCACACCGGCGAGCGGAGCCGCGAACAAAGTCGGCAATTGAGTGGAAAAACTGACCACTCCCAGCCAGTACGGGGATTTGGTCAATTCATAGACCAGCCACGACAGGCCGATCTGTTGCATCCAGGTCCCGATCAGCGAGATCGCCTGTCCCACAATAAAGAGACGGTAATTGCGATGGGCGAGAGCGCGTCCTAAACCTGCAAAAAACGGCATTTCGTCCCCAGTGAATACTCGACGGAACCTGCCTCGCAGCCGTCCTACTGCCCCAGTGCCGCACGAAGAGATGCTCGTTCGGATAACGGCATTATAGGCGACCAGCAAATTTCACGAGAGGGGGAAGCCCACTGAAGCTTCAGTCTGAGCGTGGCGGCTAGTTGGTGGCCACGCTGGATACGGCTGATACCTCTCGCCGCTGTTCATTAGCAAGGCGACGCCAACCAGAGAAGAATCCCGGGGCTGACGCCGCCGGGCTCGCCTGGAACGGGTGTG
>JAZKFE010000373.1:0-4250 GCA_040386595.1 Planctomycetota bacterium
AGCCTCACCCTCCCAATGATTCGAATCACCAAGAATTCAAGATCCCTTGAGAATTTGCGTTCAAAAATCTTTCACTGCGTAGCTTGATGTCCCAGCCCAACTCGCCCCCGCAGCGAGGCCGGGACAACGCCCATTCCCAGCCCCCCGCTTACTGCTTCGGCTTCTCGGGAATCACCAAATCCTTGACGTCCCGCGGATGCAGGATGACCGCCAGGACGCGGGTGTTCCCGGTTTTGCTGGGGTTCCGCGAGACCGCATGGAGTGCCATGGTCGGTTCGTAGAACGTGTCGCCGGCCTTGAGTTTTTGCAACGGTTGGCCCCCGAGTTGCGTCTCGAATTCCCCTTCCAAAACATATCCGAAGATCGCGCCGGGATGGCGGTGTGGCGGACTTGATGCGCCTGGCTCCCAGCTGACCTCGACCATCGAAACGCGCGCCTCTTTGCCGTCGATTTTCTCGATGACATCCTGCTCGAGCAACGGCTTGACCTTGGAGCCCGTGCCGTGCTTGTCATGTTTGTCGTGCTGAGCGAGCGCTAAACCGCCAGCCCCCAGTACTGCCCCCAGAACGATCGCAATTACGGTACGCATGAGTGAGCCTGTCTTTCTGAAAAGTGGTGGAACATTGCCGGTATGCATGGCGTTGTTGGAGCTCATCACCATTAATGAGCCTGCTTGTCTAACAGGTGATTAAACTGCCCCGCCTTGTAGTCTCCCGGTTCCGCGCGAAAGCTGATCGCCATCCGATTCCAGGCGTTGATTGAGGCAATCGCCATGGTGAGGTCGGCCAGTTCTTTGTCATTGAACTGAGCACGAACTTCATTAAAGGCGGCGTCGGGAACGTGTCCCTCCGTGACCTTGGTGACTGCCTCGGTCCAACCGAGCGCTGCCCGCTCGCGGTCGGTGTAGAAGGGAGCCTCACGCCAGGCGTCGAGCAGATAGAGTCGTTGTTCGGTTTCGCCCGCCGCGCGAGCATCTTTGGAATGCATATCAATGCAGTAAGCGCAACCATTCACCTGCGAAGCCCGCAGCTTCACCAAGTGCAGGAGCCCATGCTCCAGTCCGCAACCGTGAA
This sequence comes from Planctomycetota bacterium, assembly GCA_040386595.1. Classification (GTDB taxonomy): domain Bacteria; phylum Planctomycetota; class Planctomycetia; order Planctomycetales; family Planctomycetaceae; genus JAKFVC01. The sequence continues at coordinate 1,074 of JAZKFE010000373.1, forward strand.
GATAAACTTCCAGTCCGAACAACGAGCGAATTGTTCCGGGGGATGCCTTTGTGTAGTCGAGTCGGGTTGGCATGGTGTTTCCTTCAAAGTGAAAGTTGTCGAGTTGGCAGACAAACTGTAACTTGCTGCTCGAATTGTATGACGTTGTGGTACCATGAAAAGAGCCACTTGCTGCACTTGTTATGGAGCCACTTTTCATGCCCACAAACGGCCGTCCTCGACGGTTCGATCTGGATTCGATTGTCCTCGCCCCCGACGGGCCCGGTTCACTCCACGGCCAACTTCGGGACCAACTCCGGCGGGCAATTCTCGAGGGGCGTCTGCGTCCGGGGGAGCGAGTGCCTTCGACGCGGGGGTTCGCGGAGTCGCTCGGGGTAGGGCGGATCACCGTGGCGACAGCCTATGATCAGCTGACCTCCGAAGGGTACCTGGTGGCGGTCGTGGGCTCAGGCACTCGGGTCTCGCAGACACTCCCCGAGCGTTTTCTGAACGCCCCGAAGCCGCAGGGATCGGCACCCGCTAGTAGCGGAATCGCGAACCTGTCTGCCCGGGGACGAGAGATCGCCGGCTTTGGGCGTTTGATCAGCTCCGACAGCGGCCGTCCCGTGCCGTTTCGCCCGCACGTCCCCGCGCTGGACGTCTTCCCGCGTGAGATCTGGGAGCGACTGACCACCCGGCGACAGAAGCGGCTGCCGCGTACGTCGTTCGCGAGTGTCGATCCGCTGGGTTATCGGCCCCTGCGGGAGGCGGTGGCGGGATATTTGGGAGCATCGCGCGGAGTTCGTTGCACGGCCGACGACATCGTAATCACTGCCGGAGTGCAGCAGGGGATTGATCTCATCTCACGCCTGCTGGTCGATCCCGGCGACAAGATTTGGCTGGAAGAACCGGGCTATCTGGTCGCGCGTCCGGTCTTCGAAATGGTCGGGGCCGAGGTCCTTCCCGCTCCTTTGGACATCCACGGTCTCGACGTGGCAACCTGCGAGCGAACACTGCCCCGCCCCCGCCTGATCTATGTCAGTCCCAGCTGCCAATGGCCGACTGGCATCACGATGCCCCTGACCCGCAGGCTGGAGTTACTGGCCTGGGGCGAGCGTTCGGGGGCCTGGATTCTCGAAGATGACTACACCGGTGAGTTCCGCTACGGCGGGCGCCCGCTCCCCGCATTGCAGGGGCTGGACCGCTCCGGTCGAGTCATCTACATGGGGACGTTTAGTAAAGTTTTGTTCCCTGCATTGCGGCTCGGTTACCTGGTCGCTCCCCCGGGACTGGCCGAGGCTTTCGGAGTCGCCCGCTGGTTGGCCGATCGACACTCTCCCCCGCTGGAACAGGCGGTCCTCGCCGACTTCATCGATGGCGGGCATTTTTCCAGACATATCCGCCAAATGCGAATCCTCTATGCGGAACGTCAAGAAGCCGTAATCGACGCGGCACGAGCAGAGCTGGCCGCAGCCATCACGGTCTCCCCGGTGGAGGCCGGGATGCACCTCGTGGCCCGCGCGACGGGTGTCTCCCAGGAGGCCGTCATCGCCGCAGCCGTGAAGTCGGGAATTGCTTATCACCCGATCGCCTGGTACAGCGCCGCAACCCCTCCGGCCTCGGGCCTCATCCTGGGATATGCAGCCTACACTCCGGAGGCCTCCCGCCGTGCCATGAAAGCCTGGGCGAGGGCTCTCGATTCCGCAGCACACAAGCCGCGACTTTAAGCCATCCTGACAAATTTAGTCTCTTCTGGTGATCAAAGAGAGGCTCAGCCCGATGAGCATGAAAATCGGCAGCAAGGACGGAGTTCCCAACGCGAGCAGACCCAGACCGATATTCGCCCCGCCCCCCTCGTACGGCCTGGATGTGACAATGATGATGACCAGTGCCGTGATTCCGAGACCGAGATACCCGACAATTGCTGCAGACCAGAGGCCCAACCAACTGACTCGAAATCCGTGCTGATTTTTTATCACAGAGACCCAGGCTAAAACGATAAAGGCCGCTGCAGGAAGGGCGATAATTGCCGGGCCGCGGTTGTACCCCAGCCAGGAGATCAGGGTTTGAAGATAGGCCAGCGACGCGATCAGACCGAACACCACTTGAAAGCCGGCAAAGTTGTAGCGCTTCGTGTCAGTTTCAAGCATGAATCATGCCGCCTGTCCTGATGGGGTGTTCCAGGGGGCTTAAACCTGGGGCGTGGAACAAACTGTCAGAACTGATTGTACTCGAAAAATTCCCGGAAGCTGGTTTTGGGCACTCTCCATTCTTCGAAGAAGGAGAAATCTCCGCGCGACACAAGCCGCAGGACGATTCGTTCCAGACATCTTTTCTCGAGTTCGTGATCAGTAAAACGTCACTTCAATTCCTTCAATCGCAATGACAACGTCAGAGGCGTCGTGCGAAAAATCCAATCTCAGTTCGACACATGCAATTGCCGACGTGAGTTCGATTGTGTCCGTCTGACCTGTCATCTCTAGGGCCGCGCTTTGTAGAGGGCTGGAATCGTTATAGATGACCCGACCATCATCGAAATCACGCCCAATGGCCAGATAGGAATTCTCACCAGGATGCCGCAACGCGGTAACCAACACGTTACCAACCACCGGCTTGGAAGATGTCGCTTTGATGTTAACGCGGAACTGTTTGGTCTCCCGGCTGTCCTCGGGTGGCTCGATCCTAACAAACAACGCGGTCGGGACAGTCTGCTTCACTTCACGAATAAGAAGGCGACCAGCGATGGTCGTGGTTTGATTGGCCTCGGTAACAACGACGTTCTCGATCGTGTTGTTATGATCTGATTCAAAGAACACTCGATCAGAGCCGTTCTTTTCTGTTTTTGTCGGTTGCCAACTGAATGAAGAGATTGCAGTTATTGCAACCACAATAAAAACGAGCATTGCGGTTAATTTCACAACGGTCCATTGTTTAAGAAGAATCATCGGAGTTCATTCTCAGCATTGTATGACGTGGAATTTCAGGCGAATCCGATCGTCTGACGCCGGATGACTGCCGCGTCGAGTTCGTCGGGCAGCAATGGAAACCGCAGCCCGTTTCGCTCGGCAATGAGCCAAATGATCGACGGATGGCGCGCAATCCAGAGGCAGACATTGGGCACGTCCTGAGCGTCTGCCTTGAGGAAATGACTTACAGAACTTTTAAACGCCTTATCGAAAGCAATCTGGTCTCTGGCGA
>JAZKFE010000374.1:0-2719 GCA_040386595.1 Planctomycetota bacterium
AAATCCTACTGACGACGGGCCCTCTGAACCGAAAACGACATCAGCCCGCGTTCCATCGGAACGCGGGCTGATTGTTTAAATCATAGGGCAATTCGACGTGGGTGATTAACCCTTCGCATTGTTCACAGGACGATTCGTCAGGGCGGGCTTGGCTGTGCCCGGGGCACCCGTCGGACGGGTGGGAGCCTGAGCGGCACTCCCTGCGGCGGGGCGGCGTTGGCCACCGGTGGTCTCGTTCTTCAGGAAGTTGTCGATCCGGGCGTCTTCGCGGATCCGGTCAAACGTTTCCGTCACGGCACGTTGAGTCTTCTCTTCCTTCAACGCTGCGATCAGTTCTTCCTTAACTTCTTCAACCGATTGCACGACTTGATCGGTCCGGCCTTCAGCCTTCAGAATCACGAACTGCTGACCTGATTGAATGACGGACGAAACTTCTCCGGCCTTCAACTTAAAGGCGGCCAATTCGATGGGCTCGCTGAGCGGATTGCCAGAGAATTGCGGGATCGGGGGAATCGCACCGCCCAAAGCCCGGCTGCCGGCGTCGATGGAATACTTCTTGACTGCGGCGTCAAAGTTGTCCGGATTCTTGTTAACCATTTCCCAGGCCTCGGCGGCGCGGCGTTGGTTGTCCTGGACAATGATGCGGGCCTTCACGCGAGGACCGTAGTTCTTCTGGAAGGCTTGTTGCAGTTCGATGTTGGAGATCTTGATGTCTTCGCCAGCCAGCTTACGGAGCGACAGCATCGGCCAGATGATGTCACGGCGATACTGGGCCTTGGTCACACTGCGTTCGGCTTGCAGCATGTTGTACCATTCGGCAACCGACATGTTGAATTTCTTGGCGATCTTCACGATTTCCTGATCAACTTCGTTCTCGCTGATCTGGATATTGGCGTTCTCGCAAGCGGTTTCGATGATCTTACGATTGACGATATTGTCCAGGACTTCCGCACCATGGCGGAGCATGCATTCGTGAGCCACTTCGTCATAGGAAACCATGACGACGTGCTTACCGTTGGTAATACGTGCCAGGTAACGAGCCGCTTCGGCCTTGGTTCCGGTCACAGTCGCTTTACCAGGAGCCGCGGCTGCGGGTTTCTCCTGTGCCTGGCCGGCTGCAGGACGCACAAACTGCGCCATGAAACCTGCGATGAAGGCGATAGCGGCCGTGCCACCTAGCACCAGAAACATACTCTTGGAAGTTGATCGTTGTGGCATGCTGCCGGGCATGCTCGCGTCCTGAATCCGTTCACTCATCATTGCCTCCCTGGCAAAAGTCTAGTCGCGAAGATCCCGTTATCGAGGGGCCGGGGTTATATTCGGATTCCGAATTTTGGGTCAAGTGAAGTTTTTTAAATGCCGATAACGGGGGCTTTTGGTGGCCAGCCGGGAATGCTGGGATGAGTGGGGGAGGGAAATGACGAATGTCGAAATCCGAATGACGAAAGAATGACAAAATCAGAATGTCGAATGACCAATCGTCAACTCGAATGTGGCAGAGTCTGAAGTCCCTCGTGGCGGTCCACTAAACCCCAATCTTCCTTGGCCAATTGAGGCATTGGGGCTTCGTCATTGGTCATTCTTTCGTCATTCGGATTTCGACATTCGTTATTTCCCGTATACCTATCTTGTACGAATCCTGGGTTCCTCACATAATCCGCGTCCCATGCTGGCTTCCCCAGGGCAGTTCTGCCCGTAGCGACCTCCCCATTACGACTATCACCTGCCCCGGTCTCGAACAGGTGTCCCATGCTGGCTAATTGCTGCTCCTCTCGAATGAGCTGGTGTTGGTTGCTGTTGCCTGTCTGGACGATTGTCTTAACGGGTTGTAAAACCACGTCCAATACGGGACCCGTCTATAAGTTAAAGGCGCCCGAAGAGCAGGCGCTGGCGGCACCGGTGGCAGTCAGTATCACCGATAAGCGGCCCACCAACGAGCGGCAGTATCGCGCGGGAGCGGTGACTCCGGCGGACTACCAACAAGGGGTTGAGACCCTGACGCTCGACAATTTCGAGCCGCAGCTGACCGATCTGCTGAAGCAAGCGATCGCTCAGCGGATTTCCACGCTCTCTCCAGTTCCCACATGGGCCGACATTGAAGTCACAAAGTTTCGCGTCTCCGTGGATCGGCGAGAAATTTTGGCCACCGCGTACGACGAACAGTTGATGGCCGAAGAGATCGCACCGGTCGTGGGGCTCGGCGCCGGGATGGTGGATGGAAGTGTGGGAGGCATTGTCGGCGGCGTGGGGTCTGGGCTGATGGTGGCCGCTATGGCCGCCAACAAGCGCAAAGAATTGGAAAACCACCGGGCGTCGTGGAACCATGCGGAACCCGGGGTGATCTGTGAGATCGAAATGCATGTCCAGATGCATTGGTCGGAGGATCGCCGAGAAGTCTTCGATCTACAGGCTCAGTCTCATTCGATGCCTTTAGGGGCCGGCACGTTCGGAGATGCCATGAATGAGCTGAAGTGGAATATCCCGCCGACGGTCGAGCAGGCCATTGTCCTAATCGCAGATCGACTACAGGCGCGGTCCACGGCCTCATTGCGAAACAGCCCCGCATTGCGCGAGCGGCCGGCCAATCGTCCCCCCGCGGGCGCAGCTCCGCTGCCCATTCCGCCCGGGGGAACTGGTCAGGGACTCGAAGGCGCGGAACTTCTGCCGCCCGCCCTGAACCCATAGTCGTTGTTCGCTCCGCGAACTGAACGTCTTCGTC
>JAZKFE010000375.1:0-10856 GCA_040386595.1 Planctomycetota bacterium
CGGTCCCCAGTACACTCTGTTTCTTCTGTTTTGCCAACATACAAGACACGGAGTTCACAGAGATTTGGGATGGAACGACGTGGTTGCGGGTCTGCGTTTTTCCGTAGTCCCGACAGGGACGAAACAACTTAGCCGTGGATGCAAACCCACGGTACGTATGCCACAGATGAAAGCAAGCCACAACGGGGCGACACCTACGAGACTGCGGAGTGTCGCCCCTTTGGGGCTTGGAGTCCGTTTGAAGCATGGACCGTGGGTTTACACCCACGGCTAGGTTCTGCCGTCCCTATCGGGACTGAATGGCTTGCCTGAAAACACCAACAAACGTTGACCCAATCCGTGTTTTTCCGTGTTAATCCGTGGCTAAAAACCTCTTCTTTTAATCACCACGCCCCCGAAAAGTTCTTTCAAAACTCCGTGTTCTCCGTGTCTCCGTGGTGCAACTTCTTCTGAATTCAGGCCCCCCAAAGTTGACAGGGACGACAAGCTCAACAGGTCCGTGGCATTCCGCGGTTTCGTTAGGGGTTCGGAATTGAATGACACAGGTTGCGGCGGCACAACTTATTTGACGCCACAACGGCTGCGGCGTTAGCATCTCCCCAGAGATCCGTTTCGTGGGCGTGTGCCGCGAGATTTCCCATCAGTAGACATCGATTTCGGAAGAAGTAAGTTCATGTCGGGCTTTCCGCGCCGGGCGCTTGTAAGCGTGAGCGATAAAACGGGCCTTGTGCCTTTCGTTAAACGCTTGGTTGAATTGAAGTTTGAGATTGTCTCGACGGGAGGCACCAAGCGGCATCTCGCCGATAACGGCATCCCCGTGCTGGACGTCGCCGACTACACCGGTTTTCCGGAAATCATGGACGGACGGGTCAAAACACTTCACCCGAAGGTCCACGGAGGCCTGCTCGGCCGCCCCGATCTGCCCGAAGATGCCGCCGCCATCCAAGCTCATGGGATCATCCCCTTTGAACTGGTCGTGGTGAATCTCTATCCGTTTCAACAAACAGTCGCCAAGCCCGGTGTCACTCTGGCCGAAGCCATCGAGAACATCGATATCGGCGGCCCCAGCATGATCCGCTCGGCATCGAAGAACCACGCTTATGTTGGTGTCATCACACACCACAGCCAGTTCGAACCGGTCTTGGCCGAGTTGGATGCCGGCAAGCTGACGCTGGAACTCCGTCGAAAATTGGCGGGCGCCGCGTTTGAAATGACGGCCCAGTACGACCGAGCCATCGCCGACTACTTCGATAAGGTCAACGCCCCCGCCGCAGTCGAGACTGCACCGCGATTGCCCGCCGAATTCTCGATCCGGTTGCATCGTCAGCAAGAGCTGCGCTACGGCGAGAACCCGCACCAGGCCGCCGCGTTTTACGTGGAATCGCCCGCCCCTGTGGCCACACTGGCTGCGTCGCAGCAGTTGCATGGCAAGGAATTGTCATACAACAATTTGCTCGACCTGGACTCGGCATTGTCCCTGGTCCGCGAGTTCTCGGACCCCGCCGCCGTGGTCCTGAAACACAACAATCCCTGCGGTGCCGCGGTCGCGAGTTCACTCGCTGAAGCATTCCGCAATGCGTACGCCGGTGACCCGGTCAGTGCGTTCGGTTCGATTCTGGGCTTCAATCGAGAAGTCGATGCCGCAACCGCCGAAGAGTTGTGTGTCCCCGACCGATTTGTGGAAGCCATCATCGCCCCGGGCTTCTCGGCCGAAGCGTTTCAAATCCTCACCACGAAGCCCAAGTGGAAGGCCAACGTTCGCCTGTTGCATTGCCCCACGCTGAATTCATCCCGCGGGATCGAGTTCGACTATCGCCGCGTCACGGGTGGGCTGCTGGTTCAAGAACGGGATGAAGTGCCCTCCGTCGAGAGTGACTGGAAGGTCGTCTCGCAACGACAGCCGACCGCCGCCGAGTGGATCGATCTGAAATTTGGCTGGCGCGTGGGCAAGCACGTGAAGTCCAATGCAATCGTCTTCGTAAAGGGTGGGATGGTTGTGGGCGTCGGTGCCGGCCAGATGAGCCGTCTCGATTCCTGCCACATGGCCGCCTACAAAGCGGGCGAACGCAGCCGTGGCGGCAGCGTGGCCTCGGACGCCTTCTTCCCGTTCCGCGACGGAATCGACGAAGCGGCGAAAGCGGGCATTACGGCAGCCATCGAGCCGGGTGGTTCCAAGCGTGACGATGAAGTGATTGCCGCTTGTAACGAACACGGAATCGCGCTAGTCTTTACCGGTCGCCGACATTTCCGGCACTAAGCCACAGTGTTGGTATCAGCATTAGTAAAGATCTTTTAGCCACGGACGAAACACGGATTGAACACAGAATCGGCCCGACTTAAACTCAATATTGAGATATTCGGTCTGTGTTCAATCCGTGGCTAAAACAACCCTGCAATTCCAGGGTCAACGAGACACAGGGATGGCGCCGTATCATGCCCGCTGGCCGTGGTTCAGAATGGAATCCGCCGAATCGATTTCAAGTGCCCCAGGCGGAACTCGCCCCTGAGCACCTGGAGTTCGACGACGACTTCTGGGCCGAGCAAGCGAACCTCAAGACCGAGTTTCGGGTCGATTCTTCTAAATCCGTCATCTCGCAGCACAACAGCCTGACTGTTTAGTTAACGCAGTTGCGAACACCACCGGCTGTATCCAGGATTCGCCTTCGACCGCTAGCAGAGTTCACGACATTGAAAGCCAGTGTATGGACCAGACAAAATACACAGTCGTGATCGAATTCAAAACGGCGGTCGGCAATGGAGACAGGCTGACTTTCGATTTCCCAGATGAAATCGAGGCGAGAGCTTTTCTGCAAGAAGAGCCTGCGAAATGGCCCTCGGGAATGGCACACATCAAACTCTTGAAAGTCATCGAAACGGAACTCGACAGATTCGACTCCTAGACGGATCGAGCAACAGATGTCGGACAAGAGACCGCATATTCCAGGCTGGGGAAGCCAGCTGAATCGGATCAACAAATTCGACAAAGTCCATATGGAGGGCGACTTCGAACAAGTTGAAGGAGACGAAGAATTCTTCGAACAACTCAAGAATTAAAAAACCGATGGACAACGCCGCTCGAATTGTGACTCGCTTGCCGTTGACGGAACTTTGGGATGAGAACGGAACGATCTCTGCCGTTAAAATTCGTATGCTCGGCGTCAATGATGTTGCCGCAAAATTGCGGGAGAGCAAGATTCAGTTCGTCGTTGCTGACGGCGGGCATTCAATAGTCTGGACTCCGCTCGGTGAGTGCAATGACTTCTGGAAGAAAGAAGTCAAATCTCGAATTGTTGAGCCCACCGAAGCGGTCAAAGGATTCTTCATTGAATCATTCCCGGGAGCGTATTGCTACATCGCATTTGAGTGGTTTGTCGTCGGAATGCCGCCAGTCATCTTGCTAGAGAAGCACCACTAAAGTCCGCAACAGGCATCCTACTCGAGGGTAGAGAGGATGATTTGCTCGGAGGAGACAGGATCAATGAGTGGTGAAAAACATTCCCCCAAAGGTCGTGGATCGCATCTCAGTCCGGCCAATCGATTTGAGAAAGTGCATGTCGAGGAAGATTGGGAACACTTCGATGGCGATGAAGAGTTTCTCGACGAAGTCAGCCGAACAACAACCCAGTATTTTCCCGACAGCTCAAAATCAATCATCAGCGAAAACGACAGCCCCGACGTCTTTTTTCGCTACGGTTTAAATCCTTACAGGGGCTGCTCTCATGGCTGCGCCTATTGTTATGCGAGGCCCACGCACGAATACCTTGGCTTGAACGCCGGGATTGATTTCGAATCGAAGATCTTCGTCAAAGAACGGGCTCCGGAGCTCTTTCGTGAGTTCCTGTCGCGGCCTAATTATCAGTCGGAACTGATTGTGATGTCGGGGGTGACCGACTGTTACCAGCCGGCCGAACGGAAGTACCGGCTGACACGCGGTTGCCTGGAAGTGGCGCTGGAATTCCGACAGCCGATGGAAATCATCACGAAGAACGCGCTCATCGTGCGGGATCTCGATCTGCTCGCGCTGATGGCCAGCCAGAAGCTGATTGAAGTGAATATCAGCCTGACGAGTTTGGATCAGGAACTGACTCGATCCCTTGAGCCTCGAACCAGCTCGCCAACGGCAAAACTCCGGGCGATCCGGGCGCTGACCGATGCCGGTGTTCCCGTCCGAGTAATGGTGTCACCAATCATTCCTGGGTTGAACGACAGCAGTATCCCGGCGGTGCTTGAAGCAGCTCGGGAAGCGGGAGCACAGGCCGCCACCTACGTGCTGTTACGTCTTCCGCTGACGGTCGCTCCGGTATTCCAAGAGTGGCTCGAAAGAACCCATCCGACGCAGCGTGAGCGGATCGAGCACCTGATTCAGAACACGCGTGACGGAGGCCTGTATTCGTCAAAATTCGGCGAGAGAATGCGTGGGACGGGAGCTATCGCCGACCAAATTCAGCAAACATTTCGCGTCTTCCGCCGCAAGTTCGGGTATGCCGAACAACTGCCGGCATTAGATTACAGCAATTTCGAAGTCCCTCGCCCCAAGTCGGGACAATTGAGGTTGTTTTAAGGCGCCCCCATCCCGTCAAAAAGGATGGGAATCTCAACCACACGGCCACCAAGACATAAAAGCATAAGAACGCGTCAGTTAGGGAGCTCTTCGTCCAAAGTACTGCAGCAGACGTTTTCAAAGGCCTTACTTGCGGCATACTCCGAATGGCAAATGGGCTCACACCTTCACCGTAAGCTATTCTGTTGACTCGGCTTCCAGCACTTAAGACAATAATGCTAGGCGACAACCGGTAAGAGGAATGAATCAACAAACCTTTACCTACTTGCCAGCCGTCCTGGTTTAGCTGATAATCAAAATTACTGCTGGTGTGCCTCGGCAATCGGGAAATTGCGATTTGCTGCGGTCAAGACGTTGTCCAACGGCATCTTGCGTGCCGTGCCTGCCCCAACCTGCCTGCCTCGTGAGCATCCCACCATGCTGCGTTATTCCGCGCTTGCCGCCGTCACGTTGACTTGTTTGCCGCATTGGGCATGGGCAGCCGATCCTGCGGTCAGCTATGAACGCGACGTGCGCCCCATCCTGAAAGCCAACTGCTTTCATTGTCATGGCGGTGAGGGCGAGGCCAAGGCGAATCTCGACCTGCGTCTGCGGCGCTTCATCGTCAAGGGGGGCGATCAGGGACCGTCGGTCGAGCCGGGTAAGCGTGACGACAGTCTGCTGTTTGAACGCATTTCCAAGGGAGAGATGCCTCCTGGTGGGAAGCACCTGGCTCCCGAGCAGGTGGAAATCATCGGCAAGTGGATCGATGGTGGTGCCCCCACGCTGCGAGAAGAGCCCGAACAGCTGAATTCGGGAGTCGATATCACTCCTGAAGAACGCGCCTTCTGGAGCTTCCAGCCCATTCAAAATCCCGCCGTGCCGGCCACTGCCGCCGCGGACGGAGCCCGGACTGAAATTGATGCCCTGCTGCTGCCCGCTCTGAAGGGTAAGGGGCTGGCATTCAACTCCGAGGCTGATAAAGTCACGTTACTGAAGCGTTTGATGCTCGACCTGCATGGGCTGCCTCCCTCACCGGAAGAAGTCGCGGAGTTCGCGGCCGATACGGCTCCCGATGCCTATGAGCGACTGGTCGAGCGACTGCTGATGTCCCATCGCTACGGCGAACGTTGGGCTCGACATTGGCTCGACGCCGCCGGCTACGCCGATTCAGACGGCTATTCTGCTGAAGATTTTGTACGCCCCGAGGCCTACAAGTACCGCGACTACGTCATTCGGTCGCTGAATGCCAACAAGCCGGTTGATCAGTTCTTGATCGAACAGTTTGCTGGTGATGAACTACTCCAGGCACACCCAGGCGACTATCGCCCCGAAGAGATCGAATTGCTAACGGCAACCGGTTTCCTGCGAATGGGTCCCGACGGGACCAATTCCGGCGCGGTCGATCAGGATGTGGCGCGAAACCAGGTCGTGTCAGACACGATTAAGATTGTGTCGACTTCGATGCTCGGTTTATCCGTGGGCTGCTGTCAGTGCCACGACCATCGCTACGATCCGATTCCTCAGGCTGACTATTTCCGGCTGCGAGCCGTCTTCGAACCAGCCTACGACTGGAAGAGCTGGCGGGCACCGTCGAGTCGCCGGATTTCGTTGATGACCGCGGAAGACCGCCAAAAAGTGGCCGTCATCGATGCCGAAGCCGCCGTCATCGTGCAGGAAAAGAACAAGAAGCAAGAAGAATACATCGCCGCCACCTTCACCAAAGAGCTGGAAAAATTCCCAGCCGAACAGCGTGAAGCCTTGCGGACCGCCTTCATGTTGGCGGACGACAAACGCTCTCTTGAGCAGAAAAAACTCGTTGCCGAGAACCCCAGCCTCAACATCAACGCTGGCGTGCTCTATCAGTACGATGCGGCAGCGGCCGAAGAGTTGAAGAAGTTCGACGAACGTATCGGACAGGTCCAGGCCAAGAAGCCGGTGGAAGAATTCGTCGCTGCGTTGACCGAAGTTCCCGGACAGGTTCCGGCGACGTTCCTTTTCTATCGTGGTGATCAGCGCCAGCCGCAGCAAGAGATTGCTCCGGGTGGACTGACCATTCTGTCGACACCGGGCCAGCGTCTGGAAATCGCGAAAAAGAACGAGCAGTTGCCGACCACCGGCCGACGCCTGGCGTTTGCCAAGTGGCTGGTAGGGGATCAGAATCCCGTCACCGCTCGGGTGCTGGTGAATCGCATTTGGCTGGGACACTTCGGCCGTGGCCTGGTCAATACCCCGTCCGACTTCGGGGCACTCGGCGAGAAGCCAACCAACCCGGAATTGCTCGACTGGTTGGCCCATGACTTCCGCACCCACGGCTGGGATTTGAAACGACTGCATCGCCAGATCGTCACATCAACAGCCTATCGGCAATCGGCCGTTCGCGACGCCAAACGTACGGAACTCGATTCTGAGGGACAGCTCCTGTCGCACTGGCCGTTACGACGCCTGGATGCAGAAACCCTGCGGGATCGCATGCTGTTTGCCACCGGAGTGCTGTTCGACAAGCAATTCGGTCCGGCAATTCCCGTCAAGGAAGATGACGTCGGACAAGTCGTCGTGGCCGTGGATCCCCCGGCGCCGTCGATCCAACTGTCTCCCTCCAGCGAAGCCTTCCGCCGCAGCGTGTATGTTCAAGTACGACGTTCGCAACCGCTCGCGTTCTTGCAGTCATTTGATTCCCCCGTGATGGAAACCAATTGCGATAAACGCATCGCCTCGACGGTTCCCACGCAGGCCCTGATGCTGATGAACAGTGATTTTGTGCTCAAGCAATCACAATACTTCGCCTATCGCCTGCGTCGCGAACGGGGCGAAGACGTCGTGGCCCAGGTGCAACGTGCCTGGCAACTGGCATTCTTGCGTGAGCCGACCGCACTGGAGCTGCAACAAGCTACTGATTTCATCAATCAACGCACGGCCAAGTTGAAGGCTCAGACCCCGCCTGATCCTGAAGCATCGCTGAATCCGTTTGTCAGTTTGTGTCAGATCTTGTTGAGTTCAAACGAGTTTTTGTACGTGGAATAGAGCCGCGATCTCCACCAAGTCGTAACGCCCTGTTCTTTATACAGCAGCACCAGAGACACCCAGCAGGTGAACGGTCAATCGAACGCCACGCTGGTGAGGAGTGCCCGATGAGTTTCCTAGACAACGGTTTGACACGTCGAAATTTCCTGGCTCATAATGCCTTGGGAATTGGTTCGGTCGCGCTCGCGACGATGCTGCAAGGTGACGGCCTGCTGGCCGCACCGCACGTGCCCCGCGCCAAGAATACAATGGACCTGTCGCCCAAGAAACCGCACCATGCCCCCACGGCGAAGGCGATGATTTCGCTCTTCATGCACGGTGGCCCCAGCCATGTGGATCTCTTCGATCCCAAGCCCGAATTGACGAAGCACAGCGGCGAAGACTATCAGGGCGCAATCGAATTCAGTTTCGTCAATCGCGCCAGCAAAAAGCTGCTGGGTAGCCCCTGGAAGTTTGAGAAACGAGGCCAATGCGGGACGGAAATCTCCGAGCTGCTGCCGAATCTGGCGGAGATCGTCGACGACATTTCGCTGATTCGTTCGATGCATACCGGTTACAACGGGCATGAGGTCTCGATCCGCTACTTCCACAACGGAATTCCTGCGGCACTGGGCCGGCCGAATATCGCCTCGTGGCTGCTGTACGGCTTGGGCTCTGAAACGCAGAATCTGCCCGCTTATGTAGTTCTGTCCGATCCGGGTGGACATCCCGTCGACGGCGTGCACAACTGGACGAATGGCTGGCTGCCCAGTATCTATCAGGGATCAGTCGTGCGGGCTCGTGAGCCGCGGATCCTCAATCTGGATCCTCCCCCCAATCTCAAGGGGGACTATCAGAAGGAAAATCTGGAGCTGCTACGAGTCCTGAATCAACAGCACCTGACGCGGAACTCGGGAGATTCCGATCTGGAAGCACGCATTGCCAGCTATGAAATGGCAGCCCGCATGCAGACGGCGGCAAAGGAAGCGTTGGACATCACCCAGGAAACCGAAGCCACTCAGAAGATGTATGGCCTGGATGTTCCGGAAACCCAGGAATATGGCACTCGCTGCCTGATCGCCCGCCGCCTCGTCGAGCGGGGCGTGCGATTCGTGCAGCTCTTCCTGGCGGGGCAGCCCTGGGATACTCACACCAATCTGCGTACCGGCCTGCCCGGGATCTGCAAGCAAACCGACAAGCCATGTGCGGCGCTGGTCAAGGATTTGAAGCAACGCGGATTGCTCGATTCGACCTTGGTGCATTGGGGCGGTGAAATTGGCCGCTTGCCGGTGACCGAGGGAGATTTTGCGAGTGGCGGACGTGACCACAACGGCCAGGGATTCAGCACTTGGCTGGCCGGCGGCGGAATTAAAGGTGGGCAGGTTTACGGTCAAACCGATGAATTCGGCCACAAGGCGACGGTCGACGTCGTCAACGCCAACGACTACCAGGCCACGGTGCTGCACCTGTTTGGCTTAGAACACAACAAGTTGGTGTACCACCACAACGGCCAGGAACAAAAACTGACCAACGGCAACGCCTGCCGCGTGGTCAAGGAATTGATCAAGACCAGCTAAGTTGAGTACTGGGCTCCGGCAAAACATCAACAAATTCTGATGTTTTGCCGGAGCCTTTTTCGTTTTTCTAACAGTCTTCATCAGCCATTTTTTCTATCACGCCACAACTGATTGATACCGAACGGCTTGCATTCATCAATATTTTGCTATAGAAAATGCTCCCGAGTGCCGCATTTAATGGAGGAATGCGGTTGGCCCAGTGCTGTGCGTAAAGTGGATGACGTCAGTTCTGCGCCGGATGTTCCGTCTTGAGTGAGCTTCGAGGTGGAGATGGTTGCCCCCCGATTTAAGGCATTTTCCGCATTGATTGCGGACGATGACCCTGATTTTCGTGAAACGCTGCGTTTAGTTCTGGCCCCGTTTTTAAGAACGGTTGAGGCCTGCTCGGGCGAAGAAGCGATTGATATCGTCCACCAGCGGCGAGTCGATATCGTACTCGTGGACATGCATATGCACGTTCTGACTGGCCTGGAAACGGTGCGCATCGTCAAGCGGTTCCAAGCCAAACTCCCCTGCATCCTCATTACCGCCGACGCCACGGACGAACTGCGCCGAGATGCTCAATCGGCAGAAGCGTATTCCGTGCTGAAAAAACCGGTGACCCGCCAGGAATTGGTCTCCACCGTCTCCACTGCACTGCTGGCCGCGTACGCGGATTCGGACCAGGATTGAGAACTTCCGGTCGGCTCGTCAGGTTTTCAGCGCAGGCAATCTGTCACGTATTGGCAGTTTTCAATATGACAGGGCTGAGTCGCACCCGCAACCTCACCTAAGTATCCAGCCTGTCATGAACTGCACGGCGCTGCGGATTCCCCCGCAGACGATGCCTTAAGGACTGGACGCGACTTCGCACTTCACCCATAATCAAATGCTTCAAGTGCATTGAGTGTTTTAACTGATCGACGGAACATGGGTTTTGCGGTGATCGGAACGGGAGTTTCCGTTTCGATTGCCGATGTGGCGTCTGTTCCGCCGTGAAACTGATGACGACTGGTCAAAGGAATGCTTCGCACTGCGGAGTCACTTCGCCTCCAGAGGATGGGATGAGTCACGTCACGTTTCAAATCATCAGCGGAATGGAGCAAGGGCGGACGCTCGATCTGGCGACCCCGGTTACCATTGGCCGTGAGGAAGAAAATAGCCTCCGCTTGAACGATGACCGTGTCAGCCGGTTTCATGCCAAGATTCAAGAGGATTCGGGCAGCATCGTCCTGACCGATTTGGACAGCACCAATGGCACTCGGGTCAATGGCCTGCCAGTGCAAATGCGTGTGCTACAAGTCGGCGATCACGTCTCTGTCGGCCGTTCGATCCTGGTTTACGGCAGCCCCGAACAAGTCGTCGCCCGCCTGCGAGCGGTCGCCAATGGCAACAAAGAGCTCGACGCCCCGACGCGACGCGGGCAATTTTTTGAACTCGAAGCGGACTCGGATCCGCTGGGCGAAGACCCCGAGTTCTTCCCCAATGGCCCCCCTGAACTGCCCCCTCGGCTACGCCCCGTTCAGGCCGCCCAAGTCTCGGATGTACTGTCCTACCTGCACGCACAATTGGGCAAAGTGATCGAACAATCCTCCGAGGTCAAGCAAGAGCAGGAACAGTGGATTGAAGTCCCCCAGCACACATGGCAACGCCTTCTGCAGCTGGAAATGACTTTGGCCAAATACCTTCTGCGCCTCTCCGAGCCCGAAGAATCCTAGACCGCGAGTGGTTTTCCTCCATCGCCGTACTGCCAATCA
>JAZKFE010000376.1:0-32682 GCA_040386595.1 Planctomycetota bacterium
AGTACGGTCGCAAAGCAGTGGCACGCAATCCGAATTCTTAGCCGTGATACAGACTACCCCAGAATCTTGGTCTTCAGCGAATTCAACAGGTTGACCGCCTTGCCGATGTCGGCCTTTTGACGGTCTCGATCATGAGCAATTTCGCGTTCAATCGTCAGCGGACCGGTGTAGCCCAAGTCGAGCAGCGTTCGCAGGTAGGTTTCCATCCCGACATCGCCGTCTCCCAGCGCGACTTCCGAACCCCAGGATTTGCCCCGTTGGTCCAGTGCCGCCCACTTCGCGTCTTTACAATGGACGCTGCGGACGAGGTGCCCAACCTTCTTCAATGCTTCGATCGGTTCGCCTGATCCGTACAGAATCATGTTGGCCGGGTCGAAGTTGATGAACAGGTTGTCTCGTTCGACGTCGTGAATGAACTCCAGCAGATGGTCGGCAGATTCTTGTCCCGTCTCCAGGTGCAGATTCTGGCCATTGCCATTCACATGGTCCAACAGATCCTGCGTGGCGGCAATCAAATTGCGATAGTTGGTGCTCGTGCGGTCTGCCGGGACGAACCCGATGTGCAAACCAACAGCACCGCACCCCAGTTGTTGGGCAAAGTCCGAGATCTCTGTCATCTCGGCGATACGTGCGGCGCGAGTGGCTTCGGGAACTAAACCCACGGTGCGGATCGTCGTCGGGATATCGGCGTAGCTTTCACCGTCGAATCCACCGAAGACGCAGGAGATCGAAATCCCCGCAGCCTGGCAACGAGCGACGAAATTCTTGGCAGCCTCGGGAGTTCGTGTCTGCTGATGCGGAGCATGGACTTGGACGGTTGGAATTCCCAATTCCTGGGCGACATCCAGATGGACTCCTAAACCGGCATCCACAGAAGCAAATACACCAATCGGCCACTTTTCCATTTTGAAAACTCCTCAGACGGCAGGCGGGGCTAGATGCAGTTTATTGGTCCCTACCATGATGTTCGAACGAGCGATCCGTGGCAGGGGCTTGCGGCCATCATAATGCGATCGACAGCAGTGAGCCAGCATAGCGAACCCCGTCGAATCCGGGTGCCGTAAAGCAACCTGCACTCCTTGACGAAAGAGATCCTGGTCAGACCGTTAAGTCTGGTGAATCCAAAGATCAGGAGGCTCCACAAGAGGTTTCCCATCCCGGCAATCGCACAGCCAAATAATCCCCAATCCCTGGATGATATCTATTGAGAAATCATTAGCCCGAAGTCGCCAACCCACCGGCCATAGTTGATTATCAGACATCTTTTACGCCTTGTCTCTGAAGGATATAGAACAACTTCTCCAGAAGACCACTACGGAGAACGAATCACGACGGGCCTCGGGTACTTAGCGTACGAACAGTGCTTGTTCCGGCAGCGTTTGGGAAGGCTGTCGACGAAATCGATCGTCGACCATTTGGCACCCTGTTTGACTCTGGCGGGCAGCCGGGCGCGGTGGTATGTTGTTGGCAACCCGCAGCAAATATTTGACAACTTACCTGACAGACTCCCCGGCTTTTGATCGGTATAGCTGATGACTGCCCCTCGCGTGTTCGACCCGCCGTGTCCCCTCCCGCCTTCCACGTGAGTCGCCCGCAATGCCGCCGCTAAAGAACATTGTGCTACCGACCGATTTCAGCGAGCCCACGCTGGCTGCGACGCGTTACGCCGTCATGCTCGCCAAGCGTTTTAATGCCACGCTGCATCTCTTGCACGTCATTGAAGATCCCCTGATGCTGGCCCCGATCTTCGAGAGTGTTCCGCTGCCGCCGCGGCAGTCGTTTGAGACCTACGCTCAAGACCGGTTGGAGAACTGGATTCCCGATGACGACCGGGACGATCTCCGTCTGGAATTGCATTGGCTGCACGGCCACCCCTTCTCCCGCATCATTGAATTCGCCGCCGACCATCGTATGGATCTGATCGTGATGGGGACTCATGGTCGCAGTCTGATTTCTCAGGCCATCCTGGGCAGCGTCGCCGAAAAAGTCGTCCGACACGCCGCCTGCCCGGTCCTCACGGTCCGCAGCCCAGCAACGGCAGACACCACCAACGGGTAAGCCATCTCGTCGGACGCCAGCCCGTAGCCTGATTCATCGCCGGTCCTCCGTAGCCTGACTCTCCGAGTCGGGTGCCTTGTTCCGGACGGAGCCTCGGGGCGTCGAAATCGCGCAATTGGCAGCTGCTCTCGTGTTGAACTCCTCAATGCTGCTATACTGTGGTATCTCCGCCGGGGCTCGCTGTTTGCGAAACACTGCAAGAGAGAATTGATCATTTGGAGGGTGGGAGGCACGGGACACAGGATGCGACGGGTTTGGACCTGTTTCTGGATGTTCGGGGGCGTCATAGGCGCTCTGATCAGCGCGGCACCGAGTGTGCCGGCGCAGGAGGTTGACGGTCTGGCTGCAGTTGCGGCGATTGAACAGACCTTGGTAACAGCCATCGCGCGCGCCGAACAATCGGTAGTCAGCATCGCCCGGATCAAACGTTTGGCCCCCTATATCGGGTTGAACGACCAACTCCCCCAAAACTTCAAAATGTCCTCGGATTCTGATCCGGACGATCCTTCGAATCCCGATTTTATCCCGACCGACTTCGGTTCCGGTGTCGTGATCGGTGTCGATCCGCCCACTTCAAATCTGCATCGAGTCTTCATCCTCACCAACTATCATGTGGTCAAAGGAGGCACCCGAACGGTGCCTGATGATACTCGTCCTGATGAATATCAACTCTGGGTCCGCAGCTCAAATCGTCACGGAATGGTCGCGTCAATCTATGCCGCCGACCCCCGTAGCGATCTGGCCGTATTGGTCGTTTCAGATTCCGACCTGAAGCCCATCAAATTGGGAGACGGCTCCAAGCTCAAAAAAGGCCAGCTCGTCATTGCACTCGGTAATCCATATGCCACGGCACGTGACGGATCTGTCAGCGCCAGTTGGGGAATGGTCAGCAATCTGCATCGTCGCCCCGGAGTCCCTCGGGATCGGACCGACATTGAGAAACGCAAACGCTACACACTGCACGACTTAGGCGATTTAATCCAGGTCGACACCCGTTTGAGCTTGGGAACCAGCGGCGGGGCACTCATTAATCTGAAGGGTGAACTTGTCGGGCTGACGACATCTCTAGCGGCCCTCGCAGGCTTCGAAAAATCGTCTGGTTTTGCGATTCCAATCGATAGCTCGACACTGCGCGTGATCAATACGTTGCGTGAGGGCAAGGAAGTTGAATACGGCTTTCTCGGCGTGATCTTTCCGCATCCCACAGCGCTGATGAATCTGCAGCGCGATGAATTCCCGCAATCGACTGCGCCCGAAGGAACTTACGTCGCAGGCGTAGTTGCGGGAGGGCCCGCCGAGCGGGGTGGTATTCACGACGGCGATGTGATCACCAATGTCAACGGAGAACGGGTCTTCACAGAAGACGATCTCATGCGGGAAATCAATAAAGTAGGCCCCGAGACCAAGGCCAGGATTACCGTGTGGCGAACTTCCACAGTTGGTGGCGGTGGCACCTTGACCTTGGAGGTTCCGCTCGCCAAATGGGGGGCCTTCGATGAAGACGGAATTGTGGCCTCACATCACCGCTATCCGCCGTGGCGAGGGCTGGTGATTGACTATTCCACAGCCCGGGATAAACATAACGGAGAATTCAAACAATTCCCTCAAGGGGTATTAGTACTGAAGATTTTGCCCCCTCTCGATGCGACTCAAACGGAGCTCATTGAGGGAAATCGAATTGTGAAGGTCAATCAGCGACCCATTTCGACCCCCGGCGAATTCACCGAGGCCGTCAAAGATCTGCGGGGTGATGTCATCCTGGAGCTCGACAATGGCAAGAAAATCACATTGCATGAATAGCGTGGTCCCCGAAGCGACGATAATTGAGACACATTGATCGCGGCAGAAGCAATGACTAACAGTCTTTTCCTCGCCGAACATGAACCCATAAGCCAAATCACGAGTCATCCTGGGTAGTGCCTTCGTTGTGGTCAAACGGATTGACCGCCGCATCGCCCCTCGCCCCCGTCTTGCCCTCTGAAATTCAGCACCACATCCATGAAGACCGACGAACTACGCGAAAAATATCTCGATTTCTTTGTCTCGAAGGGCTGCGTACGTCGTCCTTCCGATGTGCTTGTCCCACGCGATGACAAGACCATTCTGTTCACGCCGGCCGGCATGAATCAGTTCAAAAACCAGTTCCTGGGAATTGGGCCGCTGGAATTCACCAAGGCCACCACCAGCCAGAAGTGCCTGCGAACGGGTGACATCGATAACGTCGGCAACACGGCTTATCACCACACGTTCTTCGAAATGCTGGGGAATTTTTCGTTCGGCGATTACTTCAAGAAGGAAGCCATTCACTGGGCCTGGGAATTCCTGACCGACAAGAAATGGCTGGGGTTGGATGGATCCCGCTTGCGGATCACCGTCTATCTGGACGACGACGAAGCCTACAACATCTGGCACAACGAAATCAAAGTGCCGGCCAATCGGATCAGCCGCGAGAACGAACAGGAAAACTTCTGGCCAGCGTCATCACCGTCGCTGGGGCCGGACGGCGTCTGCGGACCGTGTAGCGAAATCTACTTCCTGCCCCCCGGCGCCACCAAGGACGTCGAGATCTGGAATCTGGTCTTCACCCAGTTCAACCGCGTCGGCGAGCCCCCCAACAACCTGCGCCCGCTGCCCAAGAAGAACATCGATACGGGCATGGGCCTGGAACGCTGTGCCTCGGTCCTGCAAGGTGTTTTAAGCAACTTCGAAATCGATTTGCTGAAGCCCTTGTGTATCGCCGCCGGCGACGCTGTCGGCGTGAAATACGATTACCACGCTCCGCAAGGCCGCGCTCTGCGTCGCATTGCCGACCACGTTCGCGCCTGTACCTTCTGCTTGCACGAAGGGGTCGATCCCGGCCCTGAGAAGCAGGGTTACATCGTTCGTCTGCTGTTGCGCCGGGCCTTCCTGGAAGGTTACCTGCTGGGGCAGCACGATCCGTTCCTGCATAAGGTCGTGCCGGCTGTGGTGGACGCGATGAAAACCGCTTACCCCGAAATCACCCAAACGGTTGAGCAGGTGATTGCCGGAATCCGCACCGAAGAAGAACAGTTCATTGGAACGGTGGAAAAGGGTGTCCGTAAATTCGATAAGTTTGTCGAAGAGGCCAAGAGCCAAGGATCGGCCTCGATCTCCGGCGATGCCGCCTGGGAGTTGCATTCGACCGACGGGTTCTTGATCGAATTGACTCAATCGCTGGCCGAAAAGAACGGCTTGAAGGTTGATCGTTCACAGTTTGAAATCCTGCAGGATAAACATCGCGACATCAGCGGTCGCGGTGCGTTCCTGGACTCGGTGATGTCAGCCGGTCCGTTATCTGAATTGCAAAAGAGCCTGAAATCGACCGAATTCGTCGGTTACGACGCCATTCAGTCACCGGCCAAAGTCGCCGGGTTGATCGCCGACAAACAAGTAGTCAAAAGCATCAGCAAGGGACACGAGACGGTCGCGATTGTTCTCGACCAGACCCCCTTCTATGCCGAGGCTGGCGGCCAGGTTGGCGATACCGGAACGCTGACCGCCGAGGGCTTCGAATTTGAGGTCCAAGACACCCAGAAGGATGCAGGCTTGTATCTGCATATCGGCCGGGTGATCAGCGGACAGATCGCCGTGGGAGCTTCCCTGACAGCCACAGTCAAAGAAAGCCGTCGCTCGGGAATTCGCCGCGCTCACTCGGCGACACACTTGCTGCACCATGCCTTGCAGACGGTGCTGGGCAGTCACGCCATGCAACGTGGTTCCAAGGTGGAAGAAGACACGCTGCGGTTTGACTTCACACAACCCAAGCCGATCACTGCCGACCAATTGACGGAGATCGAAAACATCATCAATGCCAAGGTGGCATCGGGTGCGACCGTCACGTGCGAAGTAATGGATCAGGAAGCCGCGAAGAAGGCCGGAGCCACCGCCCTGTTCGGCGAGAAGTATCCTGACCGCGTTCGCGTCGTCACGATGGGGGACTTCAGTAAGGAACTGTGTGGCGGCACGCATCTTTCGAGCACCGGCCAGGTCGGTCTGTGCAAAGTGATCGCTGAGGAATCGGTGGCCAAGGGGGTGCGACGTATCACCGCCTACACCGGTCCGAAGGCCTTACAAAAAGTGCGTGACGACGAGCAATTGCTGCGTGATGTCGCCATCGCGTTGAAGGTGCCGCGTGTCGAAGATGCTCCGCAACGGGTC
This sequence comes from Planctomycetota bacterium, assembly GCA_040386595.1. Classification (GTDB taxonomy): domain Bacteria; phylum Planctomycetota; class Planctomycetia; order Planctomycetales; family Planctomycetaceae; genus JAKFVC01. Next base: position 6,238 of record JAZKFE010000376.1, read on the forward strand.
AGTGCCCTGCTGGAAGAACTTCGGGAGCTGAAACGAGAACTCCAGAAGCAATCGTCGCAGACAGCGGCGGGGTTGGTCGACACTCTGTTGGCCGAGTCCTCCAAGGTCGGCGATACCACGGTGGTGACGACATTGGTCGACAACGCCGACGCCGACACGATTCGTGGATTGATCGATCAGATTCGCCGCAAATCCCCGTCGGCCGCCGTACTGCTGGGTTCGATCAGCGACGGTAAGGTTGTGTTGATCGCCGGTGTGACGGCCGATCTTGTCGAGAAGAAGATCAGTGCCTCAGACTGGGTGAAAGCCGCTGCGAAGGCGGTCGGTGGCGGTGGCGGTGGCCGTCCCGATATCGCTCAAGCTGGCGGTAAGACTCCTGAGAACCTGCCGCAAGCCATTGCGGACGGTAAAGCTCACTTGCTGCAGAAACTCGGTAAATAGTACTTGAGACTGACCGTATTTGAGACTGGCCACCGTGGGGCGGGTTTTCCGTCCCCACGGTGGCTGTTTTTTTCTCAGCACTCTCTGTGTTGTGTTTTCGCCCAGACCGGCTTCAAAAGGCTGTTGACTTCTTTTTCTTGTCGTTGCCTTTGGGGGTCGATTTCTCCGGCTCTTTCGAGTCGCCGGTCACATTCACGACACAGCGAAAACCCAGGTCCGGTGCGGCTTCGGCCTGCAATTGGCCGGCCCTCTGCCAGACCGCCCAATCGGTTTTGCTGCCTCGGACGACTTGCTGTTTGGGGCCTTGAATGGTCTTGGGACCGGCCGGATTCCGAACGGTGCTGGCTCCCATCGCGACATCCTTTTGATAGATGTCCGGGACATACAGATCTAAGCACCATTCGCGCGCATTGCCCGCCATGTCATAGATTCCGTACGGGCTGAAATCTCCGACGAAGGTTCCCACTGGATCCAATTGACCGGGCCGCCGCGACCGCTGCCAGATTGGTCGGCCGTTGCCCCAGGGATAGTCGAAGCCCTGGCTGCCACGAGCCGCTCGCTCCCACTGAGCCTCCGTAGGCAACTCTTTGCCGGCCCACTTCGCGTAGAACTTGGCGTCGAGAAACTTGATCCCCACCGCCGGAGCTTCAGGGCTGCCATCGTGATTGACGCTCGGCTCCATCCGGCGGCCTTCGGACTTCCGGTAGAATTCGCGAAATGCGTCGTAACGGGCAACCGTCACCTCGACGACATCAATGTAGTACGGCGTTTCCAGCAACACCGAATGCTGCGGGCCGGCCTGCGGATCACGGCCATCAACGCCTTCGAGAAACACTCCGGGGGGGATGAGCACCATATCCACCGCATCATGTTCCAGTCGAATCTTCAACGGCAGACCCGTTTCAGGATCGATCCCGCTACCGGCAACGGCCGTCGCACCGACTGGCAGACGCCAACCGGCAGCAGTGCTTTCCTGAACTTCCTTGGCCTCTTTGGCACCCGCACGGCCCGACTTAGTCGCTCCCTTATTCTTGGTGGCAGTCGCCGTACTAGCAGCTGCAGGCGGAATGTTCACGGCCGGATTCGGCGTGTCCGAGTTCTCGGCACTGACGATTTGCAGCGTCGTCGAATTCTGACCGGCGGGCAACGCAATGGCTTCTGTCTTGGGCTGTGGCGGGGCTTGAAAAGTTCCGGCCAGCTCGAGGACCGTTTGATCCGGATTGATCTCGAAATCATCCGGCCCCGGTGCAGTTGCTTCACTTTCATCGTCAGCCGCGGCCTGAGCACCGCCGTTCGTCCGACCACCAGCTGCCGGCTGCCCCTGAGCTGGCGGGGCCTGTGCCGGAAGTGGATTCGGGCTGGGTGGGGGGCGATTCACAACGGGGGCGCCTTGCCCTGCTGCAGGATTTCCCGCTGGCGGCGGACTGCCGCCACCACATCCCCCAGCAGCCACGCACAGCCCCGCGGCCACGATCACCCAGAATCGCGAATCTGAACTCATGAAATCTTCCGCCTGCGAGACCATACACGGTGAGAAATGAGACGTTTTGCTCGTGGGAGTGCCCGATTGGCGATAAGAACCACCGTGTGCCGCGTAGAAAATACCACCTACGGTTTACTTCGAATGCAACGCTAAGCGGTTTCCCTCGGAGTCGAGAAACACCGTACGGAATCCGTAGGGACCAATCGCATGTTTCGACTCCAGCACCTGACCACCGTTGGAACTGATGGCCGCCTCAGCGGCTTCCAGCCGACCATCGGCATTCAGATAGGCCAGCGCCCCTTCGCGTGACGGCGGTCGTGCGGGATCATGAAACAAACAGCCCCCGACATCACCGTCCCCATGGGGCAGCACGCCGACCGCCGTCCCGTGCGACTCATCCTTGTGCACGGTTTGCCCCAGCACGGCCGAGTAAAATTTGATAGCCCGATCCAGATTGATGACCGGAATATCCAACCAGACAACTTGGTGCGACATGTTGCGAGCTCCTTAGTCCAGGTTCAACTTAACGCGGTCAAATAGGAACGTAGAAGAACTTGCGTGGCCCCCACTAATTGTCTGACGTGGTGCCACCCTCTTCAGAGTCCTTCAGGATCGAATACTCAGCCTTCAATCCCGTCATGTGCTCCCGCCAGGTTTCTTCCAGCTTGGATTGTTCTTCGCCGAAGGCGTCATCGAACATGCTGCTGAGCACATCATCGTCGAGCGCCAGATCGGGGGGAATCGCCCGAAAGCTAGTGAGGTATTTTCCTAAGCCTTCCGCGTTGTTTTCTAGCAAAAAGTGCATCAACGCCCACGACATGTTGCTGGCTCGCATCGATTCGGCGAAGGACACCGGATTGTCATGGCAGCGGCCCGTAACGATGTCCGTCAGGGTGAAGCGGTCGGGATCCTGCAACGAGGCTTGATACCAGGCACTCCGCACCTGCCCCACGTCGCCGATCTTTAAAAAGCCCATCTCGGCGGGATACTCAAAGTAAGCGGCCAACCCATCACGCACCCAGCTGGGGGCTTGCGGTGGGACCACATTGCAATTGGCGATAAACAAGTAAGCCGCCTCGCGGCTCAGTCCTTCGAGTTCCAGATTATCGGTGCCAATCGCCATCAACGACTGCACGGTCACGACCAGTTTCGCGACTTGCCCCAAGGACAGCTTGCTCAGATCGATACCACCAACCGTGGCCGCATCAGCCATCCCGCCTCCCGGCGCTGCCCCGCCCCCCGGTTGACCGTTAGGATTCCGCCGCGGCCGTGGCTGCGACTGGACTTTGGTCACTGCCGACTGCAGTTTTCTGAGGCTGTCGAGTTCGATCATCTGCGCATTGATCTGCGAAATATACAGAATATTGCTGCCTTGAGCCCACAGAATTCGGGGCAGCAGGGGCGCAGTACGAGCCCCCGGCAAGGCTGTTGACGGTGCTGCGCCGGAAGAGACCATGACCAGCATCCGCGTGGTCGGAATCTGGACGGGCAAGCCACGCTCGGCACATTTCATCACAAAGATCTCGAACAATTGTTCGAGCTGCTCTAAGCGTGCTTCCGGTTTCTTTTTCTTGATTTCGCTCTTATCGGCGGGCTTGTCATTTTCGGGGTACCCCATCAGGAAGTGGGCACTCTTGACGATCTTCGAACCCGAGCCCGAAACGCTCTTAATGGCTTCCGGAGAATCTTCAGCGATCGGCTTGGCCAGATCGGCCTTCAGTCGTTTGGCCTCCACGACAAACGGATCAGCGGCATTGGCCGCAGCAATTTGATCGACAGCGCGATGGAACTCGGCCAGCAGACCATGATCCAGGGCCCACGCTGCCACCTCACGCGAGCCAGCCTCGTCCCCCTTCATCTTACTCAGCCGTTTCGAGGCAATCTGATTCAGCGTCGGCAAGACGATGACATCGGTATCTGGAGTTTGCGGCAGATCGAAGATCAGCTTGGAGGGGGTGTGAGTAAAGTAAATCGTGGGCTGGGTCCGGCTGGTGATCGCCTTCCCCTGGAGGATGAATTTAAGATTCGTCGTGGGGACTTTAAAGACCACCACATCTGCCCGCACGGTTGTGGTGGCAGTCCAGATGACCAGCAACACGCTTCCCAACACCGCTGCAATCCGCATAAAGCTGTTCCGTTTCAGACCTGAATCCGAGGGGGGCTCGGGTGTAGAAATTCGACATCGATTCCACGGCCAGGCCCGGCACGATGTGTCTGGCCCAACAGAGCGGAAAGGGAGAACAGATCGTACGATCCGTTCGCGCCAGACATTATTGCAACATACCGCATCCCGGAACACAAGCAGCAACGCCAGTCGGTGTACACGGAGCGTCAGAATCCCCAGAATCCTTCGCGGCGTTCGGCGTATTCTACGCCTTCACTGACTTCTGGAAGGCAATCCAGAACGCCCCTACGGCAAATACCGCCATCGACAAGAACATGGCTCCCCCTGATTCCGAGCGGATCAGGAAGAATGTCACGATGCCCAAGGCGGTCAGCATCCAGGGGGTTTTCTGATACAGCGCGGCCAACGCTCGCGGCCGGCTGAGCGTCCAGGCCACGACGATCAGGATCACCAGCCACATCACGGTCCAAACCAGCCCCAAGGCAAATTGCCAGGTCTGATGCGGCCGGACTCCCACCGCCAGACGGGCCCCGCCGCTGAGCTTGGAAAAATTGTAGACCTGACCGTCGGTCGGAATATCGATCAACAAGGAGAGCCCGCCGCTGGTGGTCCATGTGGGGGGGGCGGCATTTCCACCATCGAACACCGCCAAGCCTCTCAGTTTTCGCCGGTTTTTTACAGAGGCAAGCGGAGTTCGATCATCGAACGGAACCGCAGACCAGTCCACCGCATCCAGCTCACCAAGAGATTCGGCTGCCTTGTCATTCGCCTGCCCAGGCTTACCAGCATTTCGCTGCGCAAACTTCATTTTCCATTTCATGACTTCGACAAGCGGATTCTCAGGATAAAGTGCCCGAGCCTTCTTAAAAAGAAGACCGGCTTCCGCATGTCGACGTTCCTTCAGCAGATCGTTGAACTGCTGTGTGAGATTTGTGATTTCCTGTTCAATCTGGGATTCCGTCCGGGTACCCCGCTGGCGAGCTTGGGCCGCGCCCGCAAGCTGTTCCGGGAGGGAGAATCGGTCACCCATTCCTGCGAACGGTTTGTCTGATCCGGATTGGCGGAACTGATACGACCGCAGTTTGGATTCGACTTCGTTGCGAATTTCGTTTTCCCGTGCCCGTTGTGGCACAACCTTCTGCTGCCGCTCGACGGCCAGCTCTCGAATTTGTGAGAGATTCTGACCGCGTAAATTGCCGCGATCGAGGTTCCCCTTGTTGCCGGACCGGTTCTTGCCGTCGCCCGCCATCAGCGGCTGTTGCAGCCCGCCGTCACTGTTCTGCAGCGTGGGCTTGCTGGTATTGTCCGCATAAAACTCGCTGACTCGAGACGGGGCATTCCCCTGCTGTGCTTGCTGATCAAGCACAATGGAATTCCCCGCGCCGTCGTCTTGAACGGTTAACCCCTGTTCGCTGTTCGTGATGACCAGCTTGTCGATCGATTGTTGCAATTGGTCGGCTCGCTGCCGCAATTCCTGCTGCTTCGCGGCTTCGGCGGCACTCTGGACCGACTGATTGTTCGCTAGATTCGACAGTTGCCCCTTCAGCTGCTTCAGATTGGTCAGCGACTGGGCTTTCGCACGACGGTTGTAGGTACTGCCGTTGATCGCGATCAGTTCTGAGACATCACTTAAAACGGAAGCCGACTGATCAAACAGTTGCAGGGTTTCCGTGACTTCATGCACATTGGTCAGACTGGAACGCTTCAAAATGTCCAGATCGAGATCCCGCGGGGCATAGACCGTCCAAGTGGTCTGCGACACGGGAATGCCATACTCGGCACTTTCTTCAGGCGCGACCACTGACGGAATGGGAACGTCAATTTGCTGGCGCGACAGTCCCCAACCGCGTGGCAATGGACCCGAGCTTAGCTGGCCCGCCAGGACCAATTGCACTTCAAACGAGACATCCCCTTCCACCGTTTTAGGCAGCGGAATCAGGGTGAATCCGGTTCCCTTGGTAGGCAGCACTGGACGCGCCGGTTGACCTTTTACGAACAACGACAACACCTGTGAATTGTCCGGTAGGTTCACGGCCAGGAACTGTCGTTTGCGATTTCGCAAACGATAAGTCACTTGCTCGCGCCAACTGCCATCCGGGGCCAAGACCGTCACGTGATGTGCCAGGTTCACGGCTGCCGGCAATAACTGTTCGGCCTGGAACCGTTGCTGTTTCCAGGTCACACCCGCTCCCGTAGTGCGTACGCGAACAATCTCGGCAGCCTGGTCAATCAAGTCCTGCCGGATCTTAATCACTCGGACCAAATCATCGGCCGGAATCGTTTCCACGGCATCGGGTACCAAGGAGGTCAGCTGCGTTTGCGACTGATTCACCAGCACGACGTATTGCGTCTGAGTTTCCAGCGGATTGATCTGCGGCGGATCTTGTCCCGGAATGACTTGTTCCAGCACAACTCCCGGCGCTGACACTTCCCCCTTTGCCGATGGCGGGAGAACCGTACGAGCGACAATGAAATAATTCTCGCGCTGCGGATCTTCCAGGGAAATGGTCCAGCGTGTGCGGCCATCACCGGTCGGTTCGTGCGTGACGCCACGTCGCCGTGGCCCATTGCCTTCCGGAAAATCGAGCTTCCCGGCCAACCACTCGGGGGTCGTGAAGACGAACGTATCGGCCCCAGCCGTGCTGATGTTCCACCGTAAGGCAAACAAATAATCCAACGAATCTTCACCGACCGACAGCAACGTCAACACCTGTCCGCTGAGTCGCGGTTGAGCCTGTCGCAATTCAAACTGCACCGGCGCTGGAGCTGGGGTTTGACTACTGAAACCCAGCTGGTTCGGCAACAGCGGCGATAGTCCGAACTGCCGCGCCAACTCGGCCGGATCAATCGATTTCCAATTATCGAGCATCGCGGGACTGCCAGTATAAATCGGGTCCAGCGTCGTCAACAATTGCGTATCGAGCTCGTCCGTTTCCAACGGATAGGGCAGCGAGATCTCGGCCTTCAGTTCCTCGGGTTGCCGCAGCGTTTTTCCAATGAGTACGACCTCAAAATTCCCCGTACGTGGTGCAGCGAATTCCAGATGCAACAGGGCCTCGGCCGCCATATCGGCGGAATCGTCGCGGCCGGAAATATGCCAGTCGGCGATCTCGGGAGCCTGCACATCTTGCAACAGATAACCTTGTGGCAACAGCAGCGAAACCCCGGCTCGGGGAGCTCCCAGCAAACGGAACTGAAAGCGATTCTGCTGCTGCACCTTCCGCGGATCAACGTTGCCATAATGTCGTCCAGCCACCTTTAATTGCGGCTGCCGACGATTGACGATGAGATCCAGTTGGTAGGGACGATTCGCAAATCGATAGGCCAGTGAAGGCGAGAGAGTTTGCTCGGTTTTCAGGCGTTGCAGCGGCACCTGTTGCGGCTCGATCTGGGCCAGACCCGAGATATTCCCCACCCGAACCGCAAACTGCTTCTCGGCCAATACGGCCAACGTTCCCGTTTCCCGGGTGATGTTTTGCGGGGCGAACTGCGGAATCTGATAGGTCGTTTCCAAATCGTCGGCAGGCTGTTTCAGGAACAGATCGAACTCCAACTGCGTGGAGTCTTCCACCTTGCGACGTAGGAAGATTTTTAACTGCCGCGCCTCGCCTTCGCCTCCGACTTCCCAGCCTCCGACATCCTGCCCGGCAATCTTGCGGACAGCCAAACCGTCCGGCAGCGAGAACACGATTTCCGATAACGAGCCCTGACGGACTTGATAGATCCAATGCGACAACAGCCGCGGCCCTTCCTGGCTCAACAAGACTGCGGACGTCGATTCCACATGGACGACTCCGGCCACATCAGCCCGATTCTGCCGCGGCTGCCAGCTGACCTGGAAGGCACCGCCAGCGCCCACCGGAATCAGCAACTCTGCTGCGGCATCTGCGCCGATGCGTCGAAAGGCGCCACTGCTGCCATTCACTCGGAAATTGAAGTCTCCTGCCGGGGCTTTGAATCGCAGCAAGCCCGACGTCACGTCCGTCAACGGAAGTGAAAACAACCCGGCCGGCCCGGTCAATTGGGCGGGAACGGTGAACTGCAAATCAACAACATGCAGCCCCGGTTTCGAGATCAACACGGCCAGCGGATTCTGTTCGGTCCCCGCCACCAACGGTGCCGCAGCACCATCCAACTGAGCCCCAGTCACGGCAACCTTGCCCAAGGGCAAAGGGAGCGTCACCTGGGAATCGCGAAAGCTGTAGCAAGCAAACCGACCGACAACTTTGACAGCGGCCTTGCCTCCGGCCACCGCAGGAACGAGTTCCGCAGCATAGAGGGCTTCAGCGATCGTCGCGGCGACGGGAGAATTCTTAATTTCCGGGTCTTCAGGATGAGCCTGCCGCCACAGTTCGACAAACTTTGCGTGGGGCAGCAGCACCCGATTCGACTTCAGCGGATCAGTCGCACCGTCGAAAGGAATCACCAGCGTGTCGGCATCAATCACTGGGGTGTGCGGCGCAATCACAGCGGGCTTCGTCACGACCTGTGCCGGCTTCTCGTCGGCTTGTACCGTCGAACTGCCCATCGCCAACGTCACGGCCAACAGAATTGACGCGGAAGTGCTGAGAGGTTGATTCATCAACTTCCACCAGTTCTCGGAAGTGGACCACTGACAGACGGCATAAATGATCCACAGCAGCGTCCCCAACACGGTCCCGGCCAGGATTCCGTCCAGAAACGGCAACCAGGTTGCAGGGATCACAGTCATCAAGGCGAACGGCATTCCGATCCCCAGGGCCAAAATCAAACCGCGCACGGCAAACGACCAGCGACGAGTCCACCAGCACAGCAGAATCATGGCCAACTCGAACACCATCACGACGAAGGACAAGCGAGCCCGATTCTGATAGCCAATAACCAGCTCCGGCGGTGTTTTCTGGAGGCGACCACGATACGTGTAAGTGGCAGGTTCCGTTCCTGCGGGCGGTTCGAGGGTCAAAGCCAGCGACAGCACCGCTTTCCCTGAAGCCAAGCCGTTCAGATCTTTGCGATTTGGGGCAATCGGGAAGGGAGGCGCAGCCTGAGCCACGGGAGGCGCAAATGGATCAACACCATCAGCGACGGCCTTTCTGTTTTCATTCGGTTTCGCTGGCTGAGGAGCTTGCGCCAGATCTTGACCGGCGGCCCGTCTCCGTACTGGCTGCCCCATATCGACGCCGAGCGCTTCCGGCTCCCGAACAGGCCTGTCCACTTGGGGTTGTCCTGATTTCTCATCCGACTCGGAAGACGGATTCCCGGCTTTATTTCCGTTGGAATCCTTCGGCCCAGCTGGGCCTTTTTCTTGCGTCTGTGGGACACCTTCCCCATTGGGCGCGTTTTCTGGCATCGCTTTCCCTGGCTGTTCATCCCCTGGCTTTTTGGCTGATTTGGGTTGCATCGCCACTTCGAACCCGCCAACGACAGGTGCCTCAGCCGCCGGCGTGGCGGCAGCGGGCACACTCTTGTTTTGATCCACACCAAAATTTCGATTACCGCCAAATGACGGCAGAAAGTCACCAAATTGCGAATTGAGATTCCCGTGTTCTTTGTTCAAACGAAAACCGTCTTTTGAAGAAAGCGGTGCGGCAGCGGGCCTGTCGACACCTCCAACCGATTTGAATTCGTCTTCGGCAATCGCCTCGGATGTCTCGGGTGCCGCCGTTAACTGGCGATTTCTCTTAGCAGTAGGGGAAGACTCGCGAGCACTCTGAACGGCCGGTAGAAACAAGGAAACGAGCATACCGCCAACAAACAGCGCGATCGCCAAGCTGGCAAGTCCCTGGGCTCCTGATTTGCGCCACAATAAACCGAGAAGCCAAATGACCCCGCCCGCAATCAATAACGTGACCGCTTTCCAAAACAGATTGCGCGGTGAATCGACCTGAAAGCTTCTTAGCAAATCGCCCAGAAAACCGGACCGCAACGCGGGGTGATCCGCGAGGAAGTTACCGGGATCGGCGACAAATTCGGTCTGCACAGGATGATGCACGGTCCAGGCTTGTTGCAGGATCTCCAGTGGTTGTTCAGAACCATCACCATTCAGAACGGTGATCCCTGGCGGCGTTTGACGGAAGGTGCTGGCGGCGGTTAACGGTCCGACTTCGGTGCGATAAAACAGCTTCAATGTCCGCACGCGGCTGGGATCTTCCACCGCTTCCGTATCCGTCGCGGCCGACGTTTTCAAAGGCACCAAATACGCCGTCTTCGTTCGCCGCACTTCAATCGGTTCGCCGTCGATCAACGTGGCCCACAACTGGGCTCGTTCCGGCAAGGTGATCTGCAGGCTCTGCACACCGACCGCACGAATCTGGAACGTCGCCTCGTGCTGCAATTCCCCGGTCTCACCGAGAATACTGACCAACGTCAGCTGATCACAAATGGCAGTCGGAACCGGCATCCGCGAGAACCGGCGCTCGGTCAGTTTGGTTTGATAACCCGGCAGCACATATCCATATGCCGCGATGATTCGCTCCTTGGCCGAATATGCCGTAGGCACCGTCAAATCGGTCGCATCCACGTCCGTCAGTGGCACGCCCCCGACAGCGGTTGCCACAATGTCGAGCTGTTGATCGGATTCGGCTTCGAAAGCAATCTGCCCCGTTTCCCGCTCGGCACCGATCACCTGCAATGACGGAGGCACAAACTCTTTGGCTTCTTTTCGCGGCTGCGCCACATCTACCAGCAACAGCACATCGCCAAAGGCCCGCTGATCCAGTGAAAGCGTCCACAACCGACGTCCATTTTCCGGGACCGCCGAAGTTTGCTCGACGATCCGGGCCTTGCCGGCCGCCAGTTCAAACCGCAGGCTGGTCCCCGCACTTTCCGGCAGCGAAACCTGCAACTTGCGAGGGCCGCCCCCTTCAATCGTCAGGCGGGCTTCCAAGTGGCTCAGAAAAGTCTCTTGGTCCAGTCGATGGAAGGCCAACGTGCGCGCCGAAACCCGGGACGGACGGCGCAGCACGAGGACTTTCCCGCTGTAGTGCGTGTCTTGGTATTCGTAGCTCAATCGGGCCGACAGCGACTGATCCAACAACATCGGAGCCAGGCCCTTCAGCTCTTGCGGCTGGACGTCCAGATCCCGCTCCGCCGCGACAACCACGGTGCCCTCGACGGCGTTGGTGTGCAACACGCGGACCTCGGGCAGAGGGAACGTCACCGAACCGTCTTCCAGCGGCCAGTCCTTGGGATCGAGATGGGCCGACAGCTGAATGATGGCCGGTTGATTCGCGGGCAGCGGGTTTTCAAACGCAACGCGCAGCAGATGAGTGCCCGCCTCTTGCGGCACCGATTCCCAGGCCACACGTTGTTGATTCACCAGAACGTCGTTCACGGTCCATTCGGCTGGCAACGCCAAGGACACATCGAACAACGGTGCGAACTTGGCTTCGATGGTAGCTCGACATTGCAGATCGAGACCGCTCGAATTGATATCGAGCAACGTCACCAGCGCGGCCGAAACTTCGCGTGCCTTGGGCAGAGTCGTAAAGCGCAACGCAAAATCTTCCCGCCACGCACTAAATTGCAACCCGGCAACCACGGCTGCCGCGGGGGCCTCTTTGGGTTCTTCCGCAGCCGTTCTCTGGGCTCCGACGATCTCATCGAGCTGCAGTCGGATCCCCGGCGCATTGGTCACGAGAACTTGCGTCACATGTGAGGCCACACCCGCCAGCTTCAGGTTCGGAACCTGCCAGCTCTCCCCTGATTTTGTCGCCAGCACACCCCGTAAGGTGACGTCTCGCGGCTCTTGAAAGGGTTGCCGATACCGCAGGTCGAGAATGGTTTCGGGAGCGTCTGGTGTTTTGGGACCAAACTCCCAGCTCTCCAGCCCCGGGGAAGTAATCGAGATAATCTGTAGTCCGACCGGCACGCGCAGCTGCACGCGATCCAGCGGTTTTCCAAAAACTTGCAATGACGTGACTGCCTGCCAGGTGACTTCTTCCGGCGACGCCCGCAAGCCCATCGTGGTGTGAGCGAAAACTAAACCTTCCGAGGACTGTTCCGTGGGCCGATCGGTGATCCGTAACACCACTTGTTTCTGGCCCCCAAATGCCAGATTGAATGTCGCCGGCTGATCGTTCGCGGCGGGGCGTTCGACAGCGACTCCATTCCATTGCAGATGCTTTTGCGGCGGGACTTCCAGGGTAAACTCGGCGGCCCACAAGGGAGCCAGTCCAAACGTCGCCATCTTGTCACTACCGACAGCAGCCAGCGGACGGGATAGCTCCAGAGTAAGCGTCTGTGTGCCAACTTGATCCAGCAGCAGGACCAACTGGCCCCCGGCTTGCGGATCGCGTCCCAGCTTCGCCGGCTGGTCTCCCAAGGTCGCCTTTTCGAGGGCCAGATCGCGAAAATCCAGCGGCAACATCTGCCAGCCCGCGACGAACTTGGTCACCTGCAGCTTGGCCGAAATCACCAACTGGTCTTCATCAATTCGCGCCGTGTACTTCACATCCCGCACGCCGACCGCTTGCGGTGGGACGGGCTTGTCGAGCGTATTGCTCTTGGCCTCGGCATACAGTTTTTGAAATTCATCCCGCGACAACAAGACCCAGTTCCGATCGCGCTGGATCAAGGTCTGCAGTTCTTCCAGCGGCACGAAAACGCGCCGTCCGGGGGGCTCGACGGGGGCGACCGGAGCCGGCTGCTGGGCACTTACCAGCTGAGGGAACGACAACAGCGCCAACCAGCTCAAACACACGACGCGTACGAGTAGCGATCCCGTAGCCCGCAATTCGAATGCCGAGCGTTGATCATACATCCGTGCGAAGAACCCACACACATTCAGTGGCGAGATACGCGATCGTGTCGGGGCACACGAAGCCAGTTTCCGCCGGGGCCGTGCGCAGGAATTTTTCACAATCGCACTCAGCCTTCTGATGACGGCTCGGGACTTCCGCCGCACGGCTTTCCAAAACGGAAATCCGCCGCTGAGTCGGGCACCGCAAGGCACCGTATGAACTGGATTGATCGGCATGTTACCACCATCGAAGGATCCGAGGACTGACGCCACCCGGCTTACCTGTGTTGCAAATTTTTGAGCGTACCGTTCGAAGTATTTTCACGTTGACGAGTATGTCACCGGCCAAACGACTTCGACCTCGCTCACGGCTTCGCGGCGTCGCGCCGGTCTTCAAACAGTCCAGGCGGAGGACTGACGGCCGCCAGGACAACCGTTTGATCGGGCGGCGGGGGGACCACTTTCGGCTGATGCAGCAAGGCGTGCAGAACCCACACGGCGAGCAACACCACCACTCCGTAACGACTGCAACTGACGATAAACATGGCCAAATCGGCATTATTCAGGGCGTACAATGCCGCCACAAAACCACCCACCAGCAACATCCCCAGCTTGTTCTCCCAGCTGGTGCCCCGCAGGACAAACGCCCCCAGCAAGAAGGCCAGACTCCAGACCCAGGTCGTCCAGCTGGTTCGCCACCAGGTGACCTGCAACGTCCCCGTGCCTCCTAGATTGTCGTAGACAAACGCATGGCCGGCCGTCGGGAATTCAAACAGCCCGCTGCCCGTATCACCGATCCACGATTCGAGATCCCCGGTCGATTTGACGGCAGTCGTCTGCCCCGCCAAGGCGCGGGCGAAACTGAGGCGATGCTCGGGAGTGAAGTGCTTCGGCACCCCCACGAGAGTCAGCTGTTCCGGCACCCAGACGGCTGTTTTCAATTGTTGTACGGCCACGGCCTGTTGATTGGTGGTGGCTCCCAGTTGCGGAATGTGCAGCTGCAGCGGGCCGCCAAATCCAGTTTCCGGCATCCCCTTGCCCGGGATGCGGTAGACCAGCGTCAGACCGAATTGCTCATCAGAACGGCCCGTCCGCGCCACATTCACATAGTACATTTCGGTCCCCGCGGTGGCGCTCGGCTGCGGGCTGCGTTCGAGGCTCACTTGTTTGCCGGCGACCATCACACCGAGCGGCTGCACCTTGGCGGGCAACTCCAACTGCAGGCGTTGCCGTTCACTGGTTTTCAAGCGGTAACGGCAGCGATATGTGACGGTGTCATCCTGTGTGAGGACGATCTCCACCAGGGCTCGCGAAATGACCGTCTGCACCACTTCTTGAATCTCGTGCTCGGTCGCGGTCAGTTGAATTTCCACCGCGGGCCGGGAATAGCGATAGGCCAAGGCCCCTCCCTGCGGCAACAGAGTCAGCTCGCGAACATCGATCGCCTGCAACTCCTTAGGAGTGGCAGCCAGCGACCAAATGCGATCCTTGGTGACGGCAATTTCTCCCAGCAGATTGGTGACGGGAACTCGTTCGGGTTCAGCTCCGGCACCGGGAACACCCAGCGGACGAATCGGCTGAATGGTGATCTTGGCAGTCTGATCCTGCTTGACCAGCTTCAGGTCGTATTTGACGCGGAAAGTCTGATCACCCACAACTTCGCGTTGTGTGACGATGGTCCAGGTCACCCAGCCATCCTTCGCTTCGGCCTGATTCTTTTGCTTGACGGGAACGGCCCCGGCTGTGGTGACCGGTTCGATCTGAATGTGTTCGGACACCGCCGCGGGCACCGCCAGACGGAAAGTGTCGATGCCGGCGTATTGCACGTTAAAGACCACGTTGCTGACGACTTCGACGATCTCACGATTCACATTCAGAGTCGTCGCCATCTGTGCCGTCAGCCGGGTCGGCTTGCGGACGGTCGTCACGGGGATTTCCACCGGGCGGCGATTGAAAGTCCAAGCCGACGCCAACCGCATATTGCCACGATTCCGAGCCTCGGCCGTGCGATCGGGTTGAACGGCGACGAGCTTCTTTTCATCCGCCACGATTTCCAAGGCTTCCGGAGCATAAATCTGCACGGTCCCCTGTTCGCGAGCCACCCCTTGCGGTTCCAGTAGCGGCAACTGCAGAGCCGCGGTGGGCAATCCTTCGGGGAAGCTCAGATGTCCGCGCACGGCCACCTTGATGTTGCCCTGTGTCTTTTGGTTCAAGGTTAAGGTCAGCATCTTCCCGTCTGGAGTGACGGTAAATTCCTGCTTTTGCTCGCAGTCAACACTGTCAATTTTCACGCCCTCGGGGATCTGATACCGCAACTCAAACACCCCCGCACGTTCCACGGTGTAATCGAGATTGGCAAACAGTTTGAGTTCATCGTCGTGGAACTCCACCACGGTGGCATGATTGACGGTCACTCGCGGCTCGACAGCCTTGGCGGAAACGCCCAGCCGGAACCTTGAGTTGTAGAACTTAAAGTACAGATTCTCCGGACGCCGCAAGGCTTCGGGGACTTCCGTGGCTTCGATCCGAATCAGGCCACTCTGATGCTCAACGGCCAAGGCCAGCTCGGGCCCATGCCCAGCGACGATGATGCCGCTTTCACGAACGGCTCCGACAGCGTGAATGCCGTCAACCTTGCCGTCTTCAGTGGTTCCGCCAAGTTCCAGCACGTCTCCCATGGCAGGCCGTTCGGTGCGGATTTCGACCGGAATCGTCTTGGTATTTCCATCCAGCAGATCGATCGTCACCAACTGCCGAGTCGCTTCATCCGTGGCCTTCCAGCCTTTCAAATTCGGCGTCGCCACATCCAGAATGCGATGTCCCAGCGGAATGGCCACGACGATTTGATTCAGTTCGCCGCGTAAGACTTGGTAAGTCAGCGTGGCTTCCGTTTGCACGAGTCCATCGGCCACTCGCACGTAGGTCTGATTGGTGACGCTCGTCAGGAGCTCCATTTCCGGAGTCTTGCTGACGCGAGGAAACCAGCGGGCCGTGACCTTATTCGTCGACCCGACATTGGCGGTGATTTTGGTGCTTTTCGGATCCGATTCCAAAGGTGCGGAAACCAGATGCGGGACCACGTCGACGGTTTGATCGGCAGCGGGAATCGTCAATTCGAGATTGCTGATCCCCACCAGCGGAATTTCCAAATCGAAGCTTTTGCCTTCGGTGGAAGTATGCACCCGCGTGATCAGTTCTAACTTCACGGTATGTTCGCCCACTGTCGGCAGCAGGAGATCGTACGTCCCTTCACCGGTGCCGATCAGCAGAATCTGGTCGTTCTCGGCGGTCAATTTTCCGACCGCAGCGTCACCAAATTTGAGAGGAACTCGGGCCCACGGCTTATCGAGTACTTTCACTTTGAATGTCGCTTCCAACCGGGCCAGATCATTTTCGATCCGTCCGGCGTAGCTGGCCTGAGTAATCACCGAATGCACGGGAAGTGCCGCCGGATCCACGACCGCGGGCTGAGCATTCCGCCACAGCTTCAAGAATTGGCTGTAGGGCATAAAGACCGTCGACTTCTCCTGCTCAAGAACTGATGTCAAGTTCTTGTAGGGTAAGTAGATCAGCCGTTCCCACTCGGTCGGCTTCTCGTCTTTTTTGGGAGCATCTTGAGCCCCCACTTCACCGCCGAACAGAATCGCGAGAACCAGGCAAACTCCCGCCAGCCAACGCAAGGCGGCGAGTCGTAGCGTGTCAAAATGCATGTTATCCCTAATCCTCATGGGTCCTCGGGCGCGGTCGGGCCTGTGAGAAATGAATTGCGTCCATTAACTATATTGCCGCTGATTGCCATCAGACAGCGTAAGTCCGGTTGCCAAATCCGATTGTGTTAACTGCGCAGTTTATATCAAGTTGGTCGAATTGGGAAAATGGAAGTGTTTCAATTTAGGACAACTCCCAGCCATCGTGACAGACCGATCAGGGACAAAATGCCACATTTCCGCGCGACGCATTCATCCATTGATAACCTAATGACGGTAAACTGGACCGATTCTTAGGGATGTATCGAATGACTGCCCTCAAAGTTTGCGCGAGGACCAGTGAACGCGTCGCAACAATCCGGGTTTGTCGAAGCATAAAAAAACCCTCGGCCGCAATTTGCTGACCGAGGGTATTTGAAAAGTTTGTGTGAGCGATGTGTCTCAGCCAGCTTTCGACAGCGGAACCTGCCGGGTCGCGGCGAGGCCTTCGACTTCTTCTGCCAGCATGCCGTAGTCCTGAGCACCCGGGCACTTCGAGGCATAGTCGAAAATCGACTGCCCAAAACTGGGGGCTTCCGCCAGCTTGATATTACGCCGAATGCGGCTCTGGAAGATCCGGGCGTTATACCACGGGGCTTCGGGGTCGCTTTGTTTCAAGAACAACGACAAATCCTGAGCCACGTCTTCGGCCAAGCGGGTTCCCGTCTCATAGAGACAGAGCACAATGCCGCTGACTCGCAAATTGCGATTCAAGCGACGGGTGACCAGAGCCGTCGTTTCGAACAACTTGGACAAACCGTGCAACGCCAGGAAGTGCGGTTGTAGCGGGATGAAAACTTCACCAGCCGCCGACAACGCATTGATCGTCAACACGCCCAACGACGGCGGGCAGTCCATGATCATATAGTCGAACGGGTGCGTGGCGACCATTTCATTGATGGCGTCTCGCAGAATCAGTTCGCGACCGACGGTATCCACCAGTTCCAGTTCGGTACCGGCCAGATCGAGGCTCGACGGAGTCAGCCACAGGTTCGGAGCGACCAGCCGACGAGAATCGGCCATCTTCTTCTCACCAGTGAAGACGTTGTAAATCGTGGTTTCGTTGCCAAGAATTTCCACACCGAGATGCAACGAAGCATGGGCCTGCGGATCGAGATCCACGACACACACCCGCTTGCCCATTTTCGACAGGCCTGCGGCGAGGTTCACGCTGGTGGTCGTCTTGCCGACGCCACCTTTTTGATTCATGACTGCAATCGTGCGCATGGGGGATTCCTTTCCCGCTCCGAGTCAAATGTTACGTCGCCAGCGCGATTGATCAGGCGGACCAGCAATTCAACTGGTCAACGCCCCAATCGCACCGTGCGCGGTCTATGTCCATCCATGGAAAGCATGTGAGCTGAGGTCGGGGAAGTATACGTGAGGGAAGGGATTCCGGAAAGATGAAGTTGGGCGGGGATTGGGAATGACGAATGTCGAATTTCCGAATGACGAAAGAATGACCAATGCCTAAATGACGAATGTCGAAAGCCGGAATAACGGTGACGCGCTCCCCCTGCGAATGCCTCCATCGACGTAGTCGATGGGTAGCCCCGATTCTCGAATCTGGGTGAGCGGAGCGAACAAGAGGTTATGGCTCCTTCGATTCCCGAATGTCATTCTCCCACTCGGGTTTCCCGACTGGGAACTGTCCGTAGATGGAAAACAACCAGCAAAGAACCGATTCGCCAGTCGCGTCCCAGAGCTTGTACGAAGTCGCCGACTCTCAAAAACGGCAACCTCATTGTTCGCGACGCTCACCCAGATTCAAGAATCTGGGCTACCCAATCATCTTGAACGCACACTTAAGGTGAACTCTCACCAACCCGTCATTTCGACATTTAAACATTCGTCATTTGGTCATTCATTCGGCATTCGGAAATTCGACATTCGTCATTTCCCTCCCTCCCTTGCGGACTGCGAGGCGAATCTTGAAAATACCGGCCCTTCTTCACATGTTCGTTTTGCAGGAATAGGACCGAGACGTGTCGTTAATCGTTCAGAAATTCGGTGGCTCCAGTGTCGCTACCGCTCAAAAGATTCTGGCTGCCGCGCGGCGCGCCATTCAGGCTCAGCGAGTCGGGCACCAAGTGGTGGTTGTCGTGAGTGCTCGCGGCGATAAAACGGACGAATTGATCGCCCTGTCCAAAGAAATCAGCGAAAATCCGCCCGCCCGCGAGATGGACATGCTCCTCTCCACCGGTGAGCAGGAATCGGTCGCGTTGCTGGCCATGGCTGTTCAAGAACTGGGCCATCAATCGATCAGTATGACGGGTGCCCAGATTGGCATCGTCACCGATTCGACTCACGGCAAAGCTCGTATCCGCAGCATCTCGACCAACCGCATGCACCGCGCTTTGGAACAGGGCAAGATCGTGATTGCCGCTGGATTCCAGGGTGTGGACGACGATTTTAACATTACCACACTCGGCCGTGGCGGTAGCGATACGACCGCCGTCGCCCTGGCCGCCGTCTTGCAGGCCGACTTCTGCGAGATCTATACCGACGTCGAAGGGGTCTTTTCGACCGATCCGCGGATCGTGAAGGCCGCTCGCAAAATTGGCCGGATTTCCTATGACGAAATGCTGGAAATGGCGAGCTTGGGCGCGGGCGTGATGCACTCCCGCTCGATCGAATTCGCTAAGAAATACCGCGTTCCGCTGTGGGTGAAGCCGTCATTCTCGGACGGTGCCGGCACGTTGATCGCCCCCGAATCGGACGATCCCTCGGCCGTGGTGACCGGCGTCGCCTTGGTAAAGAACGAAGTCCGCGTGACCCTGTGCGCGATCCCCGATCGTCCAGGTGTGATGCGGTTGATCTTCGGCAAGTTGGCCCAGCGGAAGATCCCCATCGACATGGTCGTGCAGGACGTAGGCGCAGAAGGCTTGGCCGAAGTGACCTTTACCGTCCCGCAGGACGATTTAGCGGAAACTCTGACAGCCGCGGAAGAAGCCGCCAAGGAATTGAACGCGGGGATCGTGCGGCACGGAACGAACGTCTCCAAAATCTCGGTCGTCGGCAGCGGCATGAAGACCCACTCCGGTGTCGCCGCTCAGATGTTCCAATCGCTCGCTGCGGCCGGCGTCAACATTGGCCTGATCACCACCGGTGACATCAAGATTTCGGTCTTGGTCGACCGCGATCAGGCGATGGCGGCGGTCGAAGCCGTGCACCAGGGATTCAAACTCGATCAATCGGTGTCCACGGCTCCCAGCGTGGGATCGGTCTCGCGCGAGCACCGCGCCGACGAATCTGTATCGCACGAAGAACTCGAACGTTCTGTCGTGGCGAAGCTCAGCAGTATGGAAGACATCGTCGTCAGTGAAGTGGTGCTCGATCCCGATCAAGCCCGCGTCACGGTTCGCAATATCCCGGATCAGCCGGGAGTTTCGGCCAAGCTGTTTACAGCCATCGCCCAAGGGGGCGTAGTAGTCGACATTATCGTGCAGAACACCGGCCACGACGGGATCGCCAGCCTGTCCTTCACCGTACCGCGCGAACAATTGAACCGCTGCCGAGAACTGTTAACGCAAATTCTCGCCGACTGGCCGCACACGCAAGTGTCGTCCGATCCGAACATCGCCAAGATTTCCGTATCGGGAATTGGGCTGCGCAGCCACACGGGTGTCGGCGACAAGATGTTCCGAGCTCTCGCCGAAGCTGACATCAACGTGCAGATGATCAGCACGAGCGAAATCCGCATCAGCGTCCTGATTGATCTGGCGAACGGGCCCAAGGCCGAAGCCTGTCTGCTGGAAGCTTTTCGCTAAGGGTACCGCGGGGTCTCCGTCTATAATTTAGATAGAGAGACTCAATCACTGAGTGCATTGCGCAGCGATCCTCACCCCAATCTCTGGGGTGAGGATCGCCAAGTCGGTAATTGATGCCGGACAAGTTGTAGACCACTCTGATGATTCACCAGTGACGAGCATCCGGCTCATCAGGAGAATTTTTCACCATGAGCTCCACGACGCTGCCCGCCGACTTACTCAATTCCTTCCGGACTCAAACCGGAGAATCTTTGGGGGATTTGTCGCGCAAATCCCCGGTGCTGGTCGTCTTTCTACGCCACTGCGGCTGCACTTTTGCCCGCGAGGCCCTCGACGATGTCGCCCATCAAAAGGCCGCAATCACCTCGGCCGGCGCGAGTATCGTGATCGTTCACATGCAGACCGAAGCCGAAGCACAGGCCCTCTTTACCCGGTATCAACTGGGAGATCTTCCCCGTATCAGCGATCCCGAGCAGAAACTCTATCAAGCCTTCGAGTTACAACGAGGATCCATGTGGCAGGTGATGGGCCCCGTGAATGTCTTCCGGGCCTTTGAATCGATCTTTAAGGGGAACCTGTCCGCAATTCCCACCGCCGACATCTTCCAACTTCCCGGCGCGTTCCTCATCCAAGACGGCAAAATCGTCAATGCTTTTCGAGGAACCCGCTCGTCAGAACGACCCGATTACGTCGAGCTGGCACAATGTCAGCGGTAGGCAGTCGATCGTTTTTTGCCGCGAATCCCACGAGTTGGCAGTTTAGGAAAACCTGCACGGTGAATGACCGGCAGTTTTTGCCGTTGCTTATTGACGATCGCGTGAACGCTCGCTTAAATGATCGTTACAGTACATGAATCCGTCCCAACTTACTTAACATGAAGTTTGGACGCGAAGTTGATCACCGCCCTGAATCGTTCCGAGTTAACCCTAGTGGGGCTCGCACGATGCAGCCGCTACTGCAGCCCACACAATTGTCCTGCCGAATTGCTTAGCCGCCCGTTTCACCTGCCTGCACGCGTCACCTGACGCCTTGGCCCTGGCCGACAAGGTACAGCCATGTTTAGACCACGTTTGAACTTGCGCGTTGGAACACTAGCCAGCTTACTGGTGGTGCTCAGCTGGAGTGGTGAGGTCCGCGCGGGCGATGCCCCGGCGGCCACCGTAGCCCCGATCGCCGTCGAGCCTTTAGCAACTCAAATCGATCGCCTGGTTGCAGCCAAGCTGCCCGATTACGACAAAATCGCGGCCCCCGTGGCCGGAGATCTGGAATTCTGCCGTCGCGTCTTCCTTGATCTGACGGGCAGCATTCCGACGGCGAAGCAAGCCAATGAGTTCCTGGCCGATGCCTCCCCGGATAAGCGGACCAAGTTGATCGATCAACTCCTGGCCAATCCCGAGTTTGCTCGTCAGATGGCTCGGGTCCTCGATTTGATGTTGATGCAACGCCGCCCCGCGCAGCATGTCGCGCAGGCGGAATGGAAAGCGTATCTGCATCAAGCCTGCATGGAAAATCGTCCCTGGGATCAGTTGGTCTCTGAAATTCTGTCAGCCGACGGAACGGACCCGCAGACACGCGCCGCCGCTCGCTTTTACCTCGATCGCCAAGGTGAAGTGAATTTGATCACCCGCGACATCGGCCGCATCTTCCTGGCCGTGAATCTGGAATGTGCCCAATGCCATAATCATCCGCACGTCGAGGATTGGAAGCAGTCACACTACTACGGGATTTCCGCATTCCTGGTCCGCAGCTCGCTGTTCAATGACCAAGGCAAACAGGTCTTTCAAGAAGACGCCGTCGGCGAAGTGAAATTCGAGTCGGTGTTCGACATCCGCGACAAGATTTCCAAAGGCCCACAAACCACTCTGCCCCGAGTGTTTGACGGAGTACTGCTCGAAGAACCGAAATTCGACTTCGGACAAGAATACGCTCGACCTGCGGCCAAAGACGTGCGACCGATTCCCCACTACAGCCGCCGGGCTCAGCTGGCAGATTTTGTGGTCTCGTCGACGAATCGCCAGTTTCGCCGCAACATTGCCAACCGGCTATGGGCGACCGTGATGGGCCGGGGGCTGGTGCAGCCTCTCGAGTATGACCACAGCGAGAACCTGGCTTCGCACCCGGAATTGCTGGATCTGCTGGCCGAGAATATCGCCGCCAGAAATTACGACACGCGAGGTTTTTTAAGAGACCTGCTGCTGACGAAAACGTACCAGCGGTCCAGCTTGCGAACTCCTGAACAACTAGCGACTCCCGCACCCGATGACGCCACGTTTGCTGTCGCCATTCTGCGGCCCATGTCGGCCGAGCAACTGTGCTGGTCGATGATGCAGGCCACCGGAATTGCGGAGATCTATCGCGTCAATCTGGGAGCCAACTACACCGAAGCCAAACGCTACGAACAGCTGTTCGGCGTCGAACAACACTTTGTCAATTTGTTCGGTGGCGAGCCTGGCAAGCCGGTCAAAGATTTCGAAGCGACCGTCGAGCAAACCCTGTATCTTTCCAACGATGCCGGGATCCAAGGCTGGCTGACGCCCGCCGGGGCCAACTTATGCCAACGACTGCTCACGTTGCCGCCCACTGAATTTAAAGGCATGGCCGACGATCTGTATCTCAGCTGCCTGACTCGTTTACCCACTACTGAAGAAGTCCAGGAAGTAACCGCCTATATGGCGGATCGGGCCGAAACTCGCTCGGTCGCTTATCAGGAATTGATCTGGGCCTTGGTGACTTCCGCCGAGTTCCGATTTAACCACTAGGACACCCTTATCGAAGCATCGAATCGACAGTGAACTTACGACGTTTCATATCCTGCACAGTTAGGGATGAGACGTTTTGCTCGCGGCAGTGCAACTGAGCCACCAACTTCAGCATTCGCCGCGTCGAAAACATTCATTGAAATTCGGCACCCGACATTTCCCACAGAGGTCCTGCCATGCATTGCTCATACGCCTGCCAATCCAACGATCATACGCTCAGCCGCCGGTCGTTCCTGAAGGGAGTCACCGCAGGCGCTGCGGGGGCAGTGGGCTTTGGAGGCATGGTCGGTTCAGCCGCCGCCCAGACCCTCGCCACCACGCAAAAGCATGTCGTCGTGTTCTATCTGGCCGGTGGTGTCAGCCAGTTGGAGACTTGGGATCCCAAGCCGGGGACTGACACGGGGGGACCGTTCGATAAAATCTCGACCTCCGCACCGGGGATTGAGATTTCCGAATTGCTGCCGTTGACCGCACAACAGATGCACCATCTGTCGCTGGTTCGCAGCATCAATCACAAAGAAGGGGATCACGCCAAGGGGGACTACATCATGCAAACCGGGATGCGGCAAGCCCCCGGTTTCGATTATCCCTATTTGGGCTCGGCGATGGCCAAGCATTTGAATCCCCCCGACAGCCCCCTGCCTGGTTACATTCACGTGGGTGGAGGCGGCAGCAAGGCCGAAGCCGCGTTCCTGGGGCCCAAGTATGCTCCTCTGGGACTGAACGACGGCAATCCTCCGGCCAATTTGAGTCGCCACGCTTCGTTGACCGAGCAATCCGACCAGAAACGCCGAGAGTTCCGCGGCAAACTCAGCCAGCGGTTTATCACGGGACGCCGTCAGGCCGAGACCGAGGTCTACAATCAGTCCTATGATCAGGCGATGAAGTTGATGTCCAAGAAGGAAATCTTCAACTTCAACCGCATGACCGATCTCGACCTGGAACGCTACGGCAAACACGACTTCGGCCGACACTGTCTGATGGCCCGCAATCTGCTGGAAAGCGGCGTCAGCTTCGTGAAGGTCACTCACACGAACTACGACACACACTCGGAAAACTTCAACTTCCACATCGAACAACTCGGTGAGTTTGATCGTCCCTTCTCGGCATTCGTGGCTGACATGGCCGCACGCAGTATGCTGGACAACGTGCTGATTATCGTGATGAGCGAATTCGGTCGCACGCCGCGGATCAACGCCCTGGCAGGCCGCGATCACTGGGGCACCGCTTGGTCGATCTGCATGGGCGGCGCCGGCATCAAGAAGGGTGTTGTCGTCGGAAAAACCAACGATAACGGCACCGCCGTCGTGGATCGCGAAGTGGATGGCGGCCACCTGTTCCACACGTACTATCAAGCCGTGGGCCTCGATTCGTCCAAGAGTTTTTACGACGAAGGCCGCCCCGTCGCAAAAGCCGACCCGAAGACCTCAGCCATCACCGAAATCCTGGCCTAGAGTGCAATCCAGTAGGTCAGGCTGTGCCTGACACACGCTGGCGGTGGGGGCCAGGACTAACAGGGGTCGGGTGTTCAAATTTCAAAATTGGCCCGATATCGACCTGTGGACCGAAACTTGATCGATTGGCCAATTTTGAAATTTGAACGCCCGACCCCAATCTGAATCGGCGTCATCAACGTTGCGGCGTCAGGCACAGTCTGACCTACAGACACATGGCTCAAAAATTCTATGCGACGATCTCATTCCGCCATTGTGGCTTTTCTATGTTTGGCGATTTGCGCCGCTGAACCCGCTCCCGCCCCAATCAATGTGGGCTTGAAGTACGCACAACGAGATGCCCAGCGAGCGGCAGAAGCGGCACAAGCCGCGAGCACTCGCCTGGCAGCGGAAGTCGCAAAACTACAAGCCGCAGAAAAAAACGTTGCCGAGAGCCAAGCCGCGAAAGCCGCCGCTGACAAGGCCGTGGTTGATGCCACCGCGGCAAACGTCGCGGCAGAGGCGGCTCAGGTTGCGGCGGACAAGGCCGCTCAAGAAGCTCTCGCCAATGCTCAGAAGGTGAAAGACGATGCCGCCGCAGATCAGGCGGCCAAGGACTTGGCTCAACAGACTGCCACCACTGCCCAGACAGCGGCCACAGCCGCGGCCGAATTGGTGAAAGCCAAACAAGCGGAAAAGGCCCAGGCCGAGACCAACAAGCCGCTCGCCGACAAACAACTGGAAGTGGCTCAAGCCGCATTAAAACCAGCCCAGGAAGCCAAGGCCGCCGTCGAGAAAGAGACCGCAGCAATCGCCGTCATTGCCAAGGCCGCTCAGGATAAAGCAACCTTCTACGCCACGGCATTACCCGTCGCCAAGCCGGAAGCGCCGCGGTTGATTCAGACCTTCACGCACACTCGCCCGTTCCAATCATGCCGGATTGATCCGACGGGTGATTTCGTGTTTGGTGGCTGCCAGGACAATACCATTCAGCGTTGGGACCTGGTTCTCGGAACCAAAATCCTGATGACCGGCCACAAGAGCTGGGTCGCCGATTTTGATTTCCAACCGGGTTCGAATTTGCTCGTCAGTGCCGCCTATGAAGGACGTGTCCAGTGGTGGAACGATGCCTTAGCCACCCCGACTTCGGTGCGTTCAATAGCAGCCCATAAGGGGCAAGTCCGGGCCCTGACCTTCAGCTGCGATGGGCAATACATCGCCACCGCGGGCAACGACAAGTTAGTTCGCATCTGGCGCGCCAGCGACGGAGCCTTGCTGAAGGAACTCGCCGGCCACACCAGTCATGTCTACAACTTGGCATTTCATCCCAATGGCAAACATCTGGTATCCGGCGAACTGCTAGGGATCTTAAAGCAATGGGAGGTCGAAACCTGGCAGCTCGTTCGAGACTATGACGCCAAGCCGCTGCACAAATATGACGAAGGTTTTAAGGCCGATTGCGGCGGGATCCGGGCCATCGATTTCAGCCCGGACGGTCGGTATCTGGCGGTCGGTGGCATCGGTGAAGTCAGTAATGCCTTCGCCGGAGTGGGAAAGCCTACCGTCCTGATTTTCGACTGGGTCACCGGCCAACGCATTCACTTGCTGAATCCCAAGGCCAACTTTCAAGGGTCTGTCTGGGCCCTAAAATTCCATCCGACCAGTTCGTTCCTGTTAGGAGTCGGTGGGGGTGGCAGCGGGGGGATGTGGTTCTGGGATGCCGAGACAGGAACCGCCCTGCTGGACGTCGCGTTGCCCAGTGCCGCCTACGATCTCTCGCTCCATCCTGATGGGTTGAGAATGGCCGTGGCCAGTTACGACAATTCCGTCAAGATTTTCGATCTGGGCCCCAAACTACCCGATGCCCCAGCCGCCAAGTAGATCATTCCGGCAAAGGTACTGCCAAGTTCGGCCCGGAGGCCCGACGTGAAGGATTCTGGGAGGGTGAGGCTCCTGCCGAACCGCTTGG
>JAZKFE010000377.1:0-3831 GCA_040386595.1 Planctomycetota bacterium
ACAACGACTATCACTCAAATCACACCATAAAATCTCGCAAACTCCGAAGAGATGGCAGCCAGGGCGGCGCTCTCCAGAATGATCCGACGTCTTCTCAGTAGAGACGTAAACAGAGCACGCCTTAGCATCCGAGCACTACCCAAGCCGTTGTTGATGCGTGGGGTTTTCATGGGGACGCTTTTCGGAGGCCTGCAAATCGGCTACAACAGGGGCGCAGTTTTCCGTGACATGTGCGTGCAAGCGACGTCGTATTGACGCCTGTTGCGGCGTTTCGTTTTTAAGCAGAAGGGTTCGTTGTGAAAATCACTCCCAGTAAAGTGGTTTCGATGCAGTACCAGATTTCCGAAGCAAATGGAGAAGTTCTGGAGTCCAGCGAACCGGGTGACGAATGGTGCTTCCTGGTTGGGTCAGGCGAATTGCCCCCCGGTCTGGAGAAGGCCCTCGAAGGACATGAAGTCGGTGATTCCGTCTCCGTAACATTGGCTCCGGCTGATGGCTACGGCGAGCGTGAAGACGAACTCGTGCAGACTCTGAACCGCAGCGAGTTGGGCGACGAAATCGAACTCGCCATCGGCGATCAACTCGAAGCCGAAACCGAAGACGGCTGGGATGTCGTCACGGTCGTGGCGATGGATGACGACACCGTCACGGTAGACGGTAACCACGAATTGGCCGGCAAGACGCTCAAGTTTGACGTCAAGGTCATTGAAATTCGTGACGCGACTCCCGAAGAACTCGAACACGGCCACGCCCACGCTGGCGAAGCTTGTGGCGACGACGAGTGGGAAGAAGAATGGGACGAAGACGAAGAAGAGGGTGACGACGAGGAAGAAGAAAAGGCCTAAGCCTTAACAGCTGGCCTGCCTTTCAAGGCCAGCAACAACGGTCATTCGCCGGACGCATTCTGCGCTCCGGCGACAGGGACCTGACAACTACTAGCCCGTAGCGCAAATGAGTGTATTCCCCGCAAATCACGAGGAATACGTTCGCTTGCGCCTCGGGCTAGTGCTTTGTCACCCCTTCGATTTGGGATCCACTCCCAAAAGGTATTGTTGTGCCACTGCTTTGCAACTGTACTCGGTTGTTAAGCAGTGCCCGGATGGCTGGGAGTGCACTGCTTAACAACCGAGTACAGTTGCAAAGCAGTGGCACACAATCCTAAAACTTCGCTAGCATCATAGTCACCCTATGATTTACCGAGAGTCCCTAACCTAGGACACGACTGAGGAAGGTTCTGGTTCGCTCCGTTTGCGGGGCATCGATCACCTGGCTGGGCGGGCCCTGCTCGACAATTTTGCCTCCGGCCAAGACTACCACCCGGTCAGCCGCACGGCGGGCAAAGCCGATCTCATGCGTAACCATCAACAGCGTCATGCCATCACGCTTTAAGTCTTCCAGAACATCCAGCACCTCCCCCTTCAATTCGGGGTCGAGAGCACTGGTGATCTCATCGCAGAGCAAACCACGCGGTTCCATAGCTAACGCGCGAGCAATCGCGACACGCTGCTTCTGACCGCCGGAGAGCTGATGCGGATAGGCGTGGGCTCGTGCTGCCAACCCGACGCGTTCCAGGAGTTGCAGGCCGCGATCTCGAGCCTCTTCCGGAGCGCGATTCAGCACGTGAATCGGGGCCTCAATCACGTTCTGCAACGCCGTTAGATGAGGAAACAGCTGGAAGTCTTGAAAGATCATTCCCAGCAACCGCCGAACCTGTTGTCGTACGGCCCCGGAAATCTTCCCTGAACCATCCGGCTGCAGGAGATGCGGCCCGACGTGAATCTGGCCGGCCTCGAACGTATTGAGGCAATTCAGACATCGCAACAACGTCGATTTCCCGCCACCACTGGGGCCAATCAGTGCGACTGTTTCGCCCGGGGGAATTTCCAGGCTGATGTTGTCGAGAATCACGTTGCCGCCGTAACGCTTCGTCACTTGCTCCAATTTGATCGACATTGGCGACTCAACCACGGCCACCTCTGGGGCGGCAGCAGGACTCGTTTCGACGGCAGACACGGAGGCGGTCGGCGGCATGGGCTCGTTACTCTCTTCAAATTCAACTGGAAATCACCGGACACACAACCTGACGTGAGAATCAAACGTGGGAAAGATTCCGACGGATCACCCCGTATGTTTGTTCCAGCGAGTCTCCAAGTATCGCGATAAATATCCCAAAGGAACCGACATCACCAAATAGAGCGCCGCGGTGGCGATGCCGATTTCGAGGTACTTCATGCTCGATTTTGACAACATCTGATATTGCTTGGTCAGCTCCACAACAGCAATCACACTGACCACGCTGGTATCCTTGAACAAGGCCACAAAATCATTCGTCATCGGAGGGAGAATAATCCGCATCGCCTGTGGCAAAATGATGCGGCGGAACGTCAATGTCTTCGACATTCCCAGCGACTCGGCGGCCTCCCATTGCCCAGGCGAGATCGACCCGATTCCCGCGCGATAAATCTCTGATTCATAAGCGGCATAGATCAACCCGAAGCCCAACCTCACATGCGGTCGCCGCTTGCAACGGCTGCAGATCGAGCGAGATACCCCAATCGTAGTAAGTCGCCATACCCGGTAGTCCATAGTACAAAAAGTACAACAGCAACAGCACCGGAATACCGCGGAAAAACTCGACATACAACATGGCGAACAGCCGTAACGGAAATGGACCATACAGCCGAAACATGGCAATCGGCAGACCAATGGCAATCGCCAGCAACATGCTCAAAATGCTGATAAAAACCGTCGTCACGGCCCCTTCAAACAACAACGGCAGGTAGCGACCTACGGTCCACAGCTGCCGTGACTCGGCCGCGACATCCAGACTGCTGGAGTGGGAAAGTTTTTCTTGCTCGCCGTTCCAGATCTCCCATTTTTCATAGATGTGCCGCAGCTCGCCGCTGGCAATCATTTTGGCCAATGCACGGTCGATTTTCTCGACCAGATCTCGCTGGTCTTTCCGCAACGCAATCGCGTAGTAGCCCTCGGCAAACGGCTCACCAACAAACTTCAGCTTCGGATTCGGTTGGGCGTATGACACCGCGATGGGCAGATCGAGCAGCACGGCGTCAATCCGGCCCAGTTCCAGATCGGTGTAGGGCTCAACTTGATTGTCGTAGATTTTGGTCGGGATTTGGTCGTGACTCAGCAGCCGCAGAGCCGCCGTATCCTCCATGGTGCCGACAGTAATTCCCTTGACCTTGTGGCAATCGTCAAAGTTTTTGATCCGCGTTTCATCGGCCCGTACGACCAATTGCTGCTGGAAAATGTAGTAGGGATGGCTAAACAGCAGCTTGGCACGACGATCAGGAGTGACCTCCAGGCCATTCATGGCCAGATCGAAATCACCCCGCTGCAGGCCCGAAACCAGGCTATGAAACTGGTACTGCTTGAATTCGATCGGACGCCCCAGCTCGCGCGACAGAGCTTGGGCCAGGTCGACCTCGAACCCAATGTTGTGCCGTGGGTCGTGGGGATCCTTAAAGATATAAGGAGCCCCACCTTCAGCATCCGCCGCCCAGATCAGCGGCTTTTTGTCGTTCTGTGCCGAGGCCGCCGTGGGCAGCAAACACATCGCCAAACAGGAACACCACAGGGTCAAGTAGTGAAGAAGTGACCGAGCTGGAAAATGAGCAACATTCGCTGAGAAAACAGGACGTCGGTTCGCGTGTGCGTGGAAAGAAGGGCAACGAAAGTGATGCATCATCAAACGACAGACTCCTGGAAAATAGCCAGCCACAACAAGCCCCGCAGCGCGCGGGACATGATCGGAGAGAAGCAGCCAATTGTCCAGATCAAAAGCGCAGCATAGTCGTTGTTCGCTCCGCG
>JAZKFE010000377.1:3841-8140 GCA_040386595.1 Planctomycetota bacterium
AACGACTATGACCCATTACACGCCGGCGGCGATCAACTGATCCAGCTCTTGCTTCAGCTTGCCCAGGATTTGATCGTAGGGATAGGCTCCCAATTCTTCCCCGCCGCGCTTCAGATTGACGAAGTTCGGGCCGCACCAGAGTCCCAGGTCGGCGTCATCAGTTTCGCCAGGCCCATTGACGCGACAGCCCATCACGGCAATCGTCAGAGCATGGTCCTTCGCATAAGCTGTCATGGCTTTGACTTGTTGAGCCAATTCGATGAAGGCCTGGTTTTCGACTCGTGAGCAGCTGGGGCAGCTGATGATGTTCAACGTGTCGAGCCCGAAGTCGACGAAGCTGCGCACGCGACCGGCAGCGATATCAGCAATGATCTGACGCCCAGCGTCAATTTCCTGCGATTTCTGCGGATTGGGGACCGTCAACGACACGCGAATGGTGTCGCCAATCCCCTTACTGATGAGCTGCTCGAACGCCATCCGCGTCTTGATGATTCCGTCCGGGGGCAAACCCGCCTCGGTCACACCCAAATGCAGCGGGACGTCGGGACGTTCGATCGCAAACCGTTGATTGACTTCGACCACTTTTTTCGGATCGGAGTCTTTCAACGACACGACGTAGCGATGAAACCCCAGCGAATCGAGCAGCGAGCAATGCTCCCAGGCACTTTGCAGCATGGGGCTGATAGAGTCTTCTTCACCGAATTTCTCGATTTGTGCGGGGTCGACCGAACCGCAGTTCACACCGACGCGAATGGCACAGTCGTTGGCCGCACAAACGTCGGCGATGAACTTCACCTTGTCCTGCCACGGCTTCTGGCGTTCGTGGTGATAGAGGTGCCCGGGGTTGTAGCGGACTTTGTCCACATGCGGAGCCACCTCGGTGACTAGGCGATAGTTCTCCTGCAAATCCACCGACAGGTTCGCGGTTGTCTGCTTGCGAATCTCGGCCAAGGCCTCGGCATCTTTAGAGCTATCCACGGCAATCCGGACGACATCAGCACCAGCCGCTTCCAGGTCGTTGACCTGCGCGACGGTGGCATCAATGTCCTGGGTATGAGTGGCCGTCATGCTCTGCACGGCAATCGGATAATCTTTTCCGACATGAATCTTACCGATGCGGACAGAGCGTGTCGGGTTGCGAGGCAGATCCAAGATAGATTCCTTGTCACGGAAAACCTCGCCTGTTGGCACGAGGTCGTATTGTCGTTGTCAAATTTTTTAAGGCTCAGGGCTTCTGCAATTCTAGCAGTTTCCCCTGGCGATCAGGCAGACTGAAGTTCGTCCGGCCCTCAAACGGGCTTCTTCCGCGAGGACGCTAGCACTCAGTGCCAGTCTCTACGGAACGGAATCAACATGCGAAGTCGACCTATTTGCGATGTATCGCATTCTCGCCGTCAGATCAACCGTGAAATCCTCGCGCCCATTAACCGCCAGTGTTTGCTACGCGGAAATCGAGTTTTTTGTGGGACACTTCCGATGTTGCAGCCACAACACAACGACACCTGTAGCGGCAAAAGACGGGGCTTCGAGCAACGTCCAGAAGAAGGGCATGCCGGCCGAAAGATCGATTCCCAGCAGAATCACCCCGTGCACGATGGCCGCAATGGATAGGAACGTGATCAACGGGCGATAGCGGACCACATCGCCAGAAATAAAAATGACCAACGCTCCATGCAAGGCATAGAGCGCCGAGGTCGTTCGAGCCAGATAGCCGACAATTCGCGAGTCGGGAAACGGCCCTAGACCACACAGATCGTTCACCCGCGACATCCACTCCAGTGGCATAACGACCGCGATCAACGCCAGCATGTCGATGATCCCCAGCAGCCTCAATCCCCAAATCAGGGTGAGATCACTCGGGGACACCTCGGCAGGGGTGATGTCCACCGCGGCGGCAGCCCCAATTGGAGGAGCCAACGCGGGTGACACGGCAACCGTATTTTGCGGATGTTGTACCACGAGTTTCACGACAAATGGGGCTGAGTAGGAGAGTCGTCTTCCCGCACTGATTGAACTGATTCCGGAGACTTACACCACGAATGACACAAAAAATACGAAGCAATCACGGAGAGATCGATTCCCAATTCATTGTCCCAAACGGGAACACGCTTCGAACACTCCACGATTTTCCAATCGCTGCGGTTGCTGGTTCTACATTCGTGTGATTGGTGTCATTCGTGGTTTCACCTCTTTTTCATCACTTCAAGCTCAGTTTCACCGGGACAATTTCTCGGTTTTGTTTAAGCCATCGGGAGTCTGGCGAGCGACCGCAGTCCCTATTTAATTTACTTCGTTTCGCGGAGCCAGTCCGCGATCCACAGCTGGCTGCTCTTGTCAGCCGAACGCGTGGCAGTCCACAGGAGTTTCTTACCGTCCGGGCTAAAGACGGGCAGCACGTCGGCCACTTCGCTGTCGGTGATCTGAGTGATTTTTCCTCCGGCGATCGTCCCTTCCGGATAGGTCAGCTCCATGGTGAAGAGATGAAACTTGGCCGTCGCTGGACCTTTAGAATAGTCGGCTCCAGACCAGATCAGGTACTTGCCACTCGGGTGAAAATAGGGGCACCAGTTGACCTGATCCAGGTTCTTCGTCAGTTGCACTTCGGTCTTCCCATCGACCGAAATCGCAAACAGTTGCAGCATGTGTTCTTTGTCACGATCGCTGCGGAAGATGACCCATTTCTGATCGGGCGAGAAGAACGGACCGCCATCATATCCCTTGGTATTCGTCAGCTGCCGGACATCGCTGCCATCGGCGTTCATAATGTAGAGATCGGGATCTCCATCGCGCGACGACGTAAAGACGATCTGCTTGCCGTCAGCGGAGTAGCTGCCTTCAGCATCATAGCCGGGGGAGTTGGTCAGTCGCTTCAACCCGGTCCCATCCAGATTGACGGTGTAGAGATCCATGTGCGGATCAAAATCCCACATGTACCGCCGCCGGCCCCCCTTGGCAGCTTCTTCACGGGCTTTCAACTCGGTCTGTTCAATCTCCGGGTCAGTGTGGCTCGAAGCAAACAGCAACGTCTTGCCATCGGGGGAGAAGTAGCTGCAGGTCGTCCGTCCGCGACCCGTACTGACCAGCCGCGGAGTCCGTTCATCGAGCTTTTGCAAATAGATCTGGTAGAAGGGATACCCGATCGGGTAGGCCTGGTAGATGATCCACTCGCCATCGGGCGAAAAATAGCCCTCACCGGCTCGCGGCAAGCCCATCGTCACCTGGCGGGCATTGCCCAGAAATTCCTGTTCCAGCTTGGACAATTCGACCGGGGCAACGGGTGCTGCTGACGGAGCGGGTTCGGCGGCACCGGCGAGACTCACCAGACACAACCAGGCACAGAGTGAAACTCGGCACATGCGGCAGTCCTTTCAGAGGAAACGCGAACCCTGCCAGGTACGGGCTGGGGCTCGGTGGAGATCACATTTCAAGGCCGCTCCGGTGGGGAATGCGACCCAGTTCGATTCACAGGACTTTGTTCTCGACATTCTCTACGCGGCCCAGATTGAAACCGTTGTCTCAGCGCGACTCCCGCGAGCCAAACGTCTCATTCTGGACCGTTCACGGCATTACTCTATTGTGGCAGCCGTGCAGGCAAACTCCAAGCGCGCGGCAACCTTCCCGGCCGACGACACCTTGCCGGTCATGAAGTAGGTGTTCTGCAGGACTTCTGTCAGCTCCACTTCGATCTCCAGAACATCCCCCGGCCGCAGCAGATGGCGAAACTTGACGTTGTTCACGCGTGTGACGACGGGGACCTTGCCGTCTCCCACCGACTGCAGACGTGAGACCAGGATCGCCCCCGCCTGGAATGCGGCTTCGCATTGCAAGACGCCGGGAAACACGGGGAAATGCGGGTAGTGGCCGCGAAAGACGTCGAGATCCGGAGACAACACCTTGCGAGCCACGATTTTTTTCTCGGTGACTTCTGTGATCTCATCGATCCACAAAAACGGGTCACGGTGTGGGATGGCTTCGCGAATTTGATCAATCGTCAAGGCAGTCATGCGGGAAAAGTGCTCCGAAACTCAGGGCTGCAGGTGTCTCGAGGGGGGCCATTATGGAATCATCGCGGAGAGCGGCCCCCGGGCCAGCACCAACGACAAACAGTTCAGAATTCGCCAAAATTCAGAACGGTTTGAGGTTAAGCGGTTGGCGGACAGATTGCCAGCCACACACGAGTTCGCGTAGCCCCCTGCCAGAGGACCAGTTTTCCCGAAATGCGTTCGCTCAAATCGACGCAGTCGCTAGAACGCGTTTCAAAACTTGTAGTTCAGTGGACGCCATGGCAAGCAATTTGCT
>JAZKFE010000378.1:0-7777 GCA_040386595.1 Planctomycetota bacterium
GAAGACTTAGCGGTTCGGCAGGAGCCTCACCCTCCCAAGGATTCGATACACCACCCAATTCAAGATCCCTTGAGAATTCGCATTCAAAAATCCTTCACGGCGTAGCCTGAAGGGGAACAGAGCATTGCGAAGGCCGTGAACCGGTCAGGGCAACTTTTACCGTTGCTCCTCAACCAACAATCACTAGGCAACAACGGGCTACTTCCCGGCGATGGGCATGAATTTGACACACACCGGTCGCGAGACCTCGACCTGATTGCCGGTTGGTTTGAGCTTCCCTGTAGTCGGGTCGACGCCGAACACGACCAGACTGTTACCATCTTGGTTCGCGACAACGACGTATTGTCCGGTCGGATCCACGCCAAAGTTGCGAGGCGTTTTGACGTTCTCTCGTTGATGGCCGATCGGGGTCAACTTGCCGGTTTCCGTGTCGATGGTGAATTCGGCGATACTGTGGTGGCCACGGTTGGAGCCATACAAAAACTTACCCGACGGATGGACCTGAACTTCGGCTGTGGAATAATCCTTGCCGTCAAATCCGTTGGGAAGAGTCGTCACGGTTTGAATCGCCTTCAAAGCCCCGTGTTCGGCGTCGTAGGCAAACGCGGTGACGGTACAGTGCATTTCGTTGATCACGTAGGCGAACTTGCCCGACGGATGAAAGGCAAAGTGCCGCGGCCCGGCTCCCGGTTCGACATCGCCCGACGCTGGCTGATTCGGCTCCAGCTTCCCGGTCTTCGTGTCAAAGTGATAGATCATCACTTTGTCCAAACCCAGATCGGCGACAAACGCAAACTTGTTGGAGGGATCCAGATTGATCGAGTGACCATGCGGAGCCGACTGCCGTGACTTGTCGGTGCTTGACCCCTTGTGCTGGACAAAACTGGCCAGCTCTCCCAACCAACCATCGGTCTTAATGGGCAACGTACCGGCTGAACCGCCGCCGTAGTTGGCGACCAAAGCAAATTGGCCCGTCTTGTCGACCACAATATGACACGGACCGGGGCCCCCCGAACCTTGCTCGTTGAGCAACTTCAGTTTGCCAGTCGCGGGATCAATCGAAAACGCCCCGACACCTCCGGCCTTCTTCCCTTGAAAGTCCGAAATCTCCATCACGGCGTACAACAGCTGGTTGTTCGGATGAATGGCCAGGAATGACGGGCTGGTGACTTCAGCTGCGAGCTCCACCGGGGTCAGCTTGCCCGTTTTGAGATCCAGGGTCGTTTGATAGATCCCCTGGCTGCCGTCACCGGTATAGGTTCCGATATAGATCCGCTGTTTTCCCGAGGCCTCATTCCCTGCGGCTGCCGGATCGGCGGCGTTTGACTGCAGCGGCGAAAGTCCGACCATCATGACCCCGATCAAGCAATACAGCGCGATTCGCAGTTTCATAAGTCGTTTCCTAAGATGAAGTTTCTGCGGCGGTGGTAAGCGAGTCTGTCCCTGTGGCGGATTCCCGCGGGGCGATGAATTCAGACCCAGAGATGGTTCTACATCCAACTGTTGTTCACATGCAACGGTAACCGCGATTGTGACAATGCTGCTGAAATAGTGCGCAGCATGCCTGTCAATTCCGCAGCATTCTGGGACGGCGTGAGATGCCAACTCGCGAGTGCTCGTTATAATATCAAACGCTGCAATCAGTTACACACTCCAGTGAAGTTCGATTTCAGGCACGGGATATGCTCTTTAGCTAGCTGCACCGTGATAATAGCTGCCACGATTTCAGGCCCGGCGCTGTAATGCCACCCGATTTTCGTCACAATTACGCCTCGCAGACTCACCACTTTGAACTGTTTGACTTAAGGAATGATCAATGACACCTCGGGAAGTGCTCGCCCTGTGTCGCGAACGGGAAATTCAAGCGGTTGATTTGCGTTTCATGGATTTTCCTGGAACCCAGAAGCATTTCACCATTCCGCACTCAGTTCTGACGGCCGCGACCTTCGAGGACGGCTTGGGGTTCGACGGCTCCTCCATTCGCGGTTGGCAGGCGATCAACGAGAGCGACATGCTCGTTGTGCCCCAGCCCGAAACGGCGTTCATCGATCCGTTCATGAAGAATACGCTGGCGATGACCTGCAATATTCTGGATCCGCTGACGCGCGAAGACTATGCCAAAGATCCGCGAAACGTGGCCCGCAAAGCCCAGAACTACATGAAGTCGACTGGAATCGCGGACGTCGCCATGTGCGGTCCCGAAACCGAGTTCTTTGTGTTCGATGAAGTTCGCTTCGATCAGAATGAACACGAATCGTACTACCACGTCGACAGTGCCGAAGGGATCTGGAATCGCGGTCGCTCTGAAGGAACCGGCAATCGCGGACACAAAATTCGGGTCAAAGAGGGGTATTTCAATCTGCCCCCCATGGACACCCTGCAGGATCTGCGGACCGAGATCATGCTGCGGCTGATGGAGTGCGGCGTCGAAGTGGAAGGCCAGCATCGCGAAATTGCCACCGGCGGCCAGTGTGAAATCGACATGAAGTATCAGCCATTGCTCAAAATGGCCGATCACCTGTTGTTGTGCAAATATGTGATTCGCAACGTCGCCGCCCGGTTTGGGAAGACGGCCACGTTCATGCCCAAGCCTCTCTACGGAGATAACGGCTCGGGGCTGCACATGCACTTTTCCCTGTGGAAAAACAGCCAACCGTTGTTTGCCGGATCGGGGTACGCAGGCCTCAGTCCGATGGCCATGTATGCCATGGGGGGCATTTTGAAGCATGCCCATTCGCTGATGGCGTTCTGTTGTCCGACCACGAACAGCTATAAACGGCTGGTTCCCGGTTTCGAAGCCCCGGTGAATCTCGCCTACAGCAGCCGGAACCGTTCGGCCGCGATTCGGATTCCGGTTTACAGTTCGAATCCGCAGTCGAAGCGGATCGAGTTCCGCTGCCCGGATCCTTCAGCGAACGGGTACCTGGCAATGGCAGCCATGCTGATGGCGGCCTTGGATGGAATTCAGAACAAGATCGATCCCGGCGCCCCGCTGGATAAAGACATCTACGATCTGAAGCCAGAAGAACTAACCAACGTGCCGAAGACTCCAGCCTCGTTGGAAGAGTCGCTGGCCGCGTTGCGGAAGGATCATGACTATCTCCTACGTGGGGATGTCTTCACGGAAGACGTCATCGATACCTGGATCTGGTACAAAACGGTCAACGAAGTCGAAGCCCTGCGAGCTCGCCCACATCCGTACGAGTTCGCCATGTACTATGACGCGTAACATCACCTGTCGCCTGACTCTCTGAGTAGGTGTCTTCTTTCTGAGTGATGTGATATTGCAGATGTCGTTTTGTTTCTGCGGACGTTTCGGCCTCAGCCTGAGTGTGCCAAACGTCCCGCATAAACTACGCGCCAGTCCCAACGGGGCTGTGGAGAAACTTCGGATGATCGCTCATCAGGTTTGCGATCATCTCAATTTTTTCTCTGACTGAACGGGCTCATTCCGCATAAGGGGACTTACGCGAGGATGGCTTTGACGATATTGGCTTGTTCCACTCCGGTCAGCTTCTCGTTCAAACCGTTACGCTCGTAGAAGACATCTTCGTAGTTGAGTCCCAAGAGGTGCAGGATTGTCGCGTGCCAGTCGGTCACGCTCACCCGATTCTCGACCGCCATCAGGCCGATCTCATCGGTGGATCCGTGGATAGTCCCGGCTTTGATTCCGGCTCCGGCCAGCCAGCAGGAGAAGGCGTTCTTGTTGTGGTCGCGGCCGGAGGTGACCGCTTCATCCCCACCGCGGAGTTGAGCGATTGGCAAACGGCCAAATTCTCCCCCCCACAACACGAGCACGCTGTCGAACAGCCCGCGTGCCTTCAAATCTTTCAACAGAGCGGCCACAGGCTTGTCGGTGCGGTCGCATGCTTTTTGCAGTTCCGGCTGCAGATGGTCGTGGTTGTCCCAGATCTGCGAGTTTATAAACAATTGGACAAACCGCACACCACGTTCGACCAATCGTCGCGCGATCAAACAACGCCGACCATAGGAGTCGGTGGTCTTGTCGCCGATGCCGTACATGGCCAGCGTGGCCGCGGTCTCTTGGGACAGATCGAGTGCCTCGGGGGCCGTCATCTGCATCTTGGCGGCCAGTTCGTAGCTGGCAATCCGAGCGTCAAGTTGAGTTTGGCCGTCACGGCGAGCGCGGTGCAGACGATCCAGGCTGCCGATCAAGTTCCGCTCGACCTGGGTGATCTCGTCGGGTTCGTCGTACTGGCGTTCCAGATTGAGTACCGGCGTTCCGGTCGCCTTGAATCGAGTCCCCTGGTAGACCGGCGGGAGAAATCCCGAGGCCCAACTTTGAGTTCCATTGACCGGCAGTCCGAGCGGATCATCCAGGACCACATAAGCCGGCAAGTTCTCGCTTTCCGAACCGAGTCCATAGGTCACCCAAGAGCCCAGCGACGGCTGACCGGGCAATGTGCGGCCGCTATGGATCTGATAG
Organism: Planctomycetota bacterium; assembly: GCA_040386595.1. GTDB lineage: Bacteria > Planctomycetota > Planctomycetia > Planctomycetales > Planctomycetaceae > JAKFVC01. The sequence goes on from JAZKFE010000378.1 coordinate 4,448, forward strand.
AGGGCCGGTTCGTGAGTCAGGTTGACGGTATGCATCGAGCGGATCATGGCCACGTCATCGACGCATTCGGCGAAGTGTGGCATCGCGTTCGATACCCACATCCCACTTTTGCCGTGCTGGGCGAATTTGAACGGGGTCCGCATCAACGCCCCCCCCGAACCGGGGGACTCCACTTCTCCCGCAATCTTTTCAAAATAAGACTGGCCGTGCATCCGGTCGAGCACCGGCTTGGGATCGAGCAGATCCATCTGGCTCGGGCCGCCATTCATGAACAGATGAATGACTGCTTTAGCTTTGGGCTCAAACTGCGGCTTTCGAGGTGCGACATTATAAATCGGCCGCGGACTGCCTGGCTTGGCAGCTCCCTCTGGAGTATTGCCAAACAGATCACGTCCCATCAGAGAAGCCAAAGCGGCTCCATACATGCCGGTCCCGACCTGACCAAAGAAGTTGCGGCGGCCCATGGCAGAGCGGATCGCACGACGTTTGTTTTCATCGGCCAACATGGCAAAGCTCTCAATCGACATAGATGAACTCGGCGGAATTCATGAGGGCGTGACACAGATTCGTCAGTGACTTGCGCACGATCTGTTCTTCGGTCGTTAATTTCGCCTCAGCAGGCGGTGCGGCTTTGTCGGTCGCCGCGGGTTGGGCTGCAGCCTGTTGTAGCTGGACCTGCCACTTGTTCCGCAGATCCTCGAAGGATTTCACCGTGACCTCGAGTTCCACGGCGTCAGGCTGGCGTCCCAATGCCAACTGGTAAGCCCCCTTGATCTGTGCGTCCCGATCCGATCCGAAATCTTGGACAATGCGTTCCGCCATGCCGCGCGCCCACGTGTGGACCATTTTGTTATTCAGCAGATGCAACGCCTGGGGCGCCACCGTGGCGACGGTTCGCTCGACGCAATTCGGGGCCATCTGAGGGAGATCAAAATCTTCCAGTATCGTGGAAGACTGCGTGCGACGCTGCAACACATAGATACTCCGTCGCCACCCCTTAAGCGTCCCGATCGAACTCACCAATCCGTCTTCGCGGCTTTCGACTCTTTCTGCTGGCCCGAACGCGGTCTGGTCCAGGCTACCTGAAACGAACAACAAGGCGTCTCGCAATGCCTCTGCTTCCAGGCGACGCAACGGAGATCTCGAAAGGAGCCGATTGTCGAGATCCAACTGGGCATGCTGAGCCGAGACTTGGGATGACTGACGGTAGGTACTGGAAGTCATGATCAGGCGATGCATGGCCTTCATGCTCCAGCCTCGCTGGACAAACTCCCGCGCCAGCCAATCCAGCAATTCTGGATGAGTGGGGCGCTGTCCCACGCGGCCAAAATTGTCGAGGCTTCTCACGATGCCATTGGTGAAGTGATGCTTCCAGATCCGATTGACCATGACTCGCGCGGTCAACGGATTGTCGGGATTCACCAGCCAACGGGCAAACGCCAGACGGCGGCCGGTCTGCTTGGCTCCGGGCCAGGGGGGCTCAATCGCAAACGGGGTCTTGCCATCGGTCAGGACTGCCGGCACACCCGGTTCGACTTCCTTGCCGGGGGTGAGATAGCTGCCGCGTCGCAAAATGTATGTCGGAGTCGGTTGGCCGCGATCCCACAGCGCGTGAATAAAGGGCTCGTTGGAGCTCTGTTGTTCTTTCAGCGCCTTCACTTGTTTGAAAGCCGACCGGGCGAACATTTTGAAATCGGCATCGATCTTCTGCAATTCTTCGATGTCAATCTGGAGGATCTTGTCGAACTTCGAAATCAGGTACTTTTGAATTTCGGTCCGTTTGTCTTTCGACTCCAACGCGGCCGCACGCACATCTTCCTGGAGGACCTGTGGCAATTGCGACAGGTTCTTACCCAGTTGAATCGTGATCAGCTCCCGCTGCCGGGTCTCAAACACGGCCTGAGCTTTTTCGATCAACTCTTTCAGCCGCGCTTGCTCCGCCTGCCAAGCTTCTTTTTCCCCGGGGAGGAAATATTTCAAGCCACGGAGGGCGAATTCCGTTCCTGCCTTCGACGGCCTTAACCAATCGTTTTCATCGTAGGCCCCTTTGAAGATAGCGGCCAGACGGTAGTAGTCACGATGCGGCAGGGGGTCGAACTTATGCGAATGACAACGGGCACATTTGACCGTTAATCCCATCACAGACGATGTGAGGACCTCGAGTTCGGAAGCAATCACTTGCTGGCGGTCGGGCACAAAATTCGTCAGGCCGTTGTAGGTCCCATCGGGTGCCATCCGTAGGAAGCCAGTCGCGACCAGATTCTCGTACAGCTCATCCGTCAGGACAGGAGCATGTTCATAGTCAGCCAGCTCGTCTCCCGCAATCTGCTCCAGAAGGAAGCGATCGTATGGCTTATCTTTATTCAAGGACCGAATGACATAGTCACGGTAACGATAGGCGTAAGGGCGAAGCGGATCATCGTCGTTGACACCGTCGGAATCTGAGTAGCCTGCCAGATCCAGCCAGTAGCGTCCCCAGCGTTCCCCGTAGCGTTCCGACGCCAACAGCCGTTCGATCAGGTTTTCGTAGGCGTTCGGATCGGCATCATTCAGAAAAGCCTCGACTTCTGCGGGCGTGGGTGGGAGTCCGATCAAATCAAAATAAGCTCGCCGGATCAGCGTTCGGCGATCCGCATCGGGCGACAAGGGTAACCCAGCACCTTCCAGTTTTTCCAGAACGAAGGCGTCGATGGGATTCCGCACGCGATCTTGGGATTTCACGGCCGGCACCGCTTGCGGCCGCGGTGGCTGGAACGACCAAAATTGACGATCCTCGGCAGTGACTTCCGAGTCGCCGTCTCGCTCGTCAGCTGCGGTTCGTGGCGGGGCGGGCGGGGCTCCCAACTCGATCCACTTCGCGACCAAGTCCACTTCGGCTTTCTCAATCACCTTGATCGACACACTCGCCAAGCGGCGCAAGGGAGGCATCTCGCCCGCATGAATCTTCTTGAGCAGCAGGCTGTCCGCAGGTTTCTCCAGATTGATGGCCGGTCCTGATTTGCCCCCCTTCAACATTGCACTCCGCGATCGCAGATCCAGACCGCCTTCCTGCAGCGAACCGTTATGGCACACCGCGCACCGCAGCAACATGATCTGCGAGATCTCACGTTCGGTGACAACTGGCTCAGAGACAGAATTCGGCCGGGCATAATGAGCGCCCGCTTGAATCCACTGCTGCAGGATCTCAACTTCTGCGGGAGTGAGTGGCTCGCCATTTTTTGGGGGCGGCATCAGCCCATCGTGCAGAACCTCCAACAGCAGGCTGTCTTCGGGTTTGCCGGCAATGACAACCTGGCCAGAAGAGCTTCCTTTATGAATCCCTGACTGCCT
>JAZKFE010000379.1:0-2610 GCA_040386595.1 Planctomycetota bacterium
CATCACCCGAGCCAACAATTCCTGCTTCGGCCTGGCCGCAGCTGTCTGGACACGCGACGTGGCCTAAGCCCACAACTTCGCGAAGAACGTGCGAGCCGGTACGGTGTGGGTCAACTGCTACGACGTCTTCGATGCCGCCGCCCCGTTCGGTGGCTTCAAGATGAGCGGCCTCGGTCGCGAACTGGGTGCTGCAGCCCTGCAGAACTACACCGAACTGAAGACCGTCACAATGAGCTTGGATTAAGTCGCGAGACAAGCCCCCGAATCGAACTGCTGATTCGGGGGTTGGTGGCTTGAGTCTGGACACAAAAGAACCCGGCCGTTCTATCAAACGGCCGGGTTCATATTTTTGACTGCAATCAATGGCACGGGATGGTGAGGCTCCTGCCGAACCGCTTGGTCTACTGAAAGTCGAGAAACTTAGCGGTTCGGCAGGAGCCTCACCCTCCCAATGGCCACACAATCTCTGTTGCCGAATAGGCAAACTATACCATTTGCGGCTGACAAATCTCCGACATCAACCAGCGATCGGCGTCGAGCAGTACTCGGCGATGCAAGCTGAGTTCGGTCGGGTAGTTCTTGTGCGTCACGTCGACGCCGGCACCAAAGCACAGTCGCTCCAACTGGCTCAGCTCAGCACTTTGCATCACCGAAGTCGTGAAGAGTCGCTTGCCGCCCAGTTCGCGAACGTTGCGGACCGAAACTTGAGCCAACTCCAGATCGGGATCCAAAGCAATCGCGCCAGCAAACCATTCGGGTTTCTCGAGCAACATTTGAATGGCAGCCGAGGCCCCCGCTCCGATGCCCGCGAGATAGATCCGTTCGCTGTGAACGTGGAACTTGCGGCGGACGTGCAGGACGTCACGACGGATATCCTGAGCCCAATTGTAGGGCACTGGCGATGCCCCAGGATTGCGTTGCCCGAGGGAAAATGCCGACAGCGGATTCTCGATGGAGAATGACAGCCGCGACAGCGTCCCCAGGTAATTGCGTTCGCTCAACACGGGCATGATCTGCTTCAAGTCGGGTGCCCGGCAACCGGCTGGCTGTAGCCAGACGATCAAGGGATACGCGTACTTGGGTTCGTAATATTGCGGCACCGAGATCGCATTCGGTGCGACGGCTTCCAGTGCAATCGGCTCAACCGGAGCAACAGCGGCCTCCGCCGCCGGCATCGGAGCTGCCGAAAGAGTGAATCGTTCGGGAACTTCGAGTGCGTTTGTTGCCACGGAGTGGTTCTGGAATGAAAACCGATTTGTCGTCATGGGTGCTTCCCAATCTGGTTGGCGACCTTCAATTCTGAATTGGCCGGCATGGCCTCAGAGAACCGAAAGTCGATAGGTTCGTTCGCCACTTCCTCCATCGGGAATAGTTTTCCGGGACATTCCGTGGCCCGTACATCCCGATGTCCAATGACATCTTTACTAGCGATGCGGTACGTCCCTTTCAGGGACCGCACCAACTTCTTTAACGAGGCCATCTGCTTGGCAGATGGTTCGTGATTCTGAAAATTACCTACCAGGCAAATTCCGATCCCTTGTTGGTTGTAAACCGGATCCGAGCTGCCTGCATGTGCCCCTTGCAATTGCTGCCGCCAACGAAAGGTGGCCTCAATTTCACCGTCGGGCATTCCGTTGCCGTTGCCAATCAGAAAGTGATAACCAATTCCGAGCCAGGCATTGCCGTTCGCATCCTTCTTCTTTTGATGCTCCTCGTGAATCGATTCAACACTTCCTCGTTCCGAGGCCGTGTGATGCACGACCAAGTATTTCCAAGCCCGGGCCTTCGCGGTGGGCTTCCATAAATCTTTACCGGGCGTTTGAACATTAAAATTCGGAACGCTCGATTGCGGAGTCATCACGGGTGCCGGAGTCACAGGCTGCGGGGGTGCGGGGATCGCAGCCGGCGGTGGTAACACCGACGACCGAGCACATCCCAGCTGGCCGAGAATGAGCACCGCGACGCAGTACCATCCGCGTCCGTTGCGCATCCATGCAACCACGCCCAACTCCTTAAAAACCGCGAAACCCTCAAACTCTTCAGGCAACTCGTCTCGCCCGGTTTGACAGACTCACGTCTATAACGGCTGGGAATGTACTGCTGATCGAAAAGTGTGTCAACGGCGGCATTTGGGCTCAAGTTCTCAGAGGCAACTCGAGGCGAAATCTGCCTGTTAAGCCCTGAGCATGGTAACAGTCTTATGATCAAAAATGCGGGGCTATATGTTTCGTGCTTAGCCCAGACTGCCTGATCGATACGTTGGCGGCCAGTTCTGGCCGATTCCAGAATTTTCCCAAAACACCTCAAGTTGAATGCCTCGCTGGATGAAGTTTTTTCAACGGCCAGACTAAGTCGACGTTGATGGGACCAGTTCCGCGACACGAGAGCTCTTCCAGGCGGCTCGTCGAGAGTTGTAAACCTGGATAAATCAGGCAAACAAGAGCCCCCTTGATTCCCGGCACCTCAAAGTAAATTTTATATATTCCAGATCACGGAAGATGGGTGAGGCTCTGCCGAACCAGAGTCGTTGTTCGCTCCGCGAACATAACGCGCTCGCAGTAGCGAGGTGGAATCTGCACGCTAATTCCAACCAACTACTGCGAATGCGTT
>JAZKFE010000380.1:0-1839 GCA_040386595.1 Planctomycetota bacterium
AGCGGTTCGGCAGGAGCCTCACCCTCCCATGGATTCGAAACACCGCCAAATTTAATAACCCTTGAGAATTCGCGTTCCAGAATCCTTCACGGCGTAGCCCGTCGGGGCTTGGAGTCTATTTTAAACGTGGACCGTGGGTTTGCCCCCACGGCTAGATTATTTCGTCCCTATCGGGACTGAATTGCTTTGTTGGGAACAAGTGCCAACACCGCTCTCTGCTGCCTTAATCTGTGTTCTCAGTGCTCTCCGTGTCTCCGTGGTGCCACTTCTTCTGAATTCCTACACCATAGAGTTCACAAAGAGGGCAAGCTCAACCGATCCCAGATGCTCCAGGGAGTTCTAGACGTTCTTAGCCTATTTCAGCAAATGGTTTGTGTCGTTTTTTGACCAGGATTTGTGAGGAGCGTAAGACAGGAAGTTTCTGGCGGACTCTGCGGGCACAGCCCGAATGAATCATCGCGTTGGTTCCAGAGGTCGATCCGAAGTGAAAGCCGAACTTACCAATCGGGTTGGCCCGCTTCGCCACAGCCACTTGACTGCGCCATATGAATTCTGGAACACCTGCTAACGGGGAGAATGCTATGAGCCCCGCTTCGAGTCCGCCCACTTCATTCAGGAGGACCGTCCTGTTTGGAGCGGTCGCCCTGCTGTCGAGTGCCGGAATCGTGTTCTGGATCGGCAGCGGCCAGCAAGAACGCCACACGGGGTATCTGCACTCGGTAAACGAGACGGTTACTGCCGGACGCCAGGCTCGGATTACTGAGCTACTGGTGAAGCCCGGACAGCTGGTCGCTCCGGGAGCTCCGCTGCTCGTGCTGCGAGACGTTTCCTTGGAAGCAGCTCGCTCTAACCAGCAGGCTGCCATTGCGGCTCTCGAAGCCGAGCTACGACAGGCACAAGCCCGGGCGTCGGTGGAAATTGCCGACCGGAAGGCCAAGCTGGAAGCGCAACTCTTCGATACCCAATTGCAACTCGCAGGATTCGAAGAAAAACGCTTCGACCAGCACCTCGCACTACTCACGTCCGAAAATCGAGTCGTCGTAGCCGAAGCTGAAGATCGGCTCAGCGAAGTGCAAATGGCCTCGGTCGGCGAAATGGAATTGCCATTTAAGCCGTTGACGATGGCCGATGTACGGCAACCCAAAGGCAAGAAACGGGATTTCTTGATGGAACTGCAAGAGCGTGAAACGGCTCGCAACAAAGTCGAAACGTCCGAAGCGCAGGTCGCTTTGTGTGAGTCACGCCTGGCCACTTTGAAGAAGCAGTTGGAAGGGGCTCCGGCCCAGATCAACGAGGCCTTCGGGGTGAACGTGATCCAGACTCGTATCGCTGCGGCTCAGGCTTCGCTGGTTCAGATTGATGGGGAAACACCGACGCTCACGCTGACCGCTACCAAGCACGGAACGGTGGGTGTGTTTGCCAAGTCGACCGGCGAGATGGTGAGTCCGCAAGACGTTATCGTCGAGTTATTCGATGCCGAACAACCTTATGTGTTTGCCGAGATTCCCACGAGTCAGTTGACACAATTCCCTGCAGGAAAAGAAGTTGAGCTGCTCTTTCCCGGCCAGGCAGTACGCCACGGAACAGTCAGTGAACTTCCTCCGCAGGCGGCTCCGCTGCCCGGGCCCCGGGAGCGATTGGCTGACAATTGCGGCCAGCTGAGATTGCAGATTCTTCCGTCCGGACAGCTTTGGCCGCAGGTTCCGTTCGGAACTCGGGTGGAAGTTCGTTCCTAACGTATTGTACACTGGACAGATCACGCCTCCGTAGCTCAGTGACAGAGCGGCCCTGTGGTATAGGGCAGGCCGAGAGTTTGATTCTCTCCGGAGGCCCCATGCG
>JAZKFE010000380.1:1849-12146 GCA_040386595.1 Planctomycetota bacterium
CGCGCACGTCTGGATCAAATATCAGGATAATGCGAGCGAACGTCCACGCGATTTGATGAAAAGCGAGGGACGTTTGATCGATTGACGGCGGGTTTCCTCGGCATAATCGCCACATGCCTTCCGGAAGCAGTGGATAACTGCTTTTGTGAAAAGCAGTTATAAAACGTCTCGCTCTCCCGCTGGACGGCGCCTAAAATGGATATACCACCCTATCGCAATAACTATTGCTCCCGTGAGGATGAATTTCCTGCTTGATTGCTGAGGCGTCCGTGAGTGAGCCGAATATCGACATTCCGTTTCGCCCTGGCCAGACCATTGGGATTGATTTAGGGACCACCTTTTCTTCGGTATCCCAGTTGAACAGTTCCGGTGTGCCGATTCCCGTGAAGAATCACGAGGGACAGGTCACCACTCCGTCGATCGTTCTCTTGGGGGACAACGGGCAAGTCACGGTGGGGCCCTCACCCGAACGGATTGCTCAAGCCGATCCGCGGTGGGTGGTGCAGTCGATCAAGCGCGAAATGGGCGGCTCACGATTCTCGCTCAACTACATGGGCCGGCAGCTGAATGCCGAGTTCATTTCCGCACTGGTCCTCAAAAAGCTCAAACTGGACGCCGAGAAGCAGCTGGGGCCCGTCGGGAATGCGGTCATCACCGTCCCGTATTACTTCAACGACTTGTGCCGCCGGGCGACCCAGAACGCCGGTCAAATTGCCGGTCTGAATGTGGTCGATATCATCAACGAGCCCACGGCGGCCACGTTGACTTACGCCTGGTTGAAGGGTGAGTTGGGACGCGGGGAAGCGGCGGAAAAAGAAAAGACCATCATGGTCTACGACTTGGGGGGCGGGACGTTCGACGTCACGGTCGTGCAATACACGCCCACCCATTTCCGAGTCATCGCGACCGACGGCGATGTGCGTCTTGGTGGTCTGGACTGGACCGACCGGATTGTGCAGCACGTCAGCGACATTTTTGTGAAACGCGACCGCTATGATCCGCGCCAGGATCCGCACCACAAGCTGGTCTTCGAACAGCGTTGCGAACGAGCCAAACGCGCGCTCAGCACGCAACCGCAGGTGATGGTTGACTTGCCATTGCCTGGGGGGCGGTTGTTGTCAGCGTCGATCACGCGGGCTGAGTTCGAGACCATGACCGCAGATCTGATTCAGCGGACTCGCGACACGACCGAGTTGGTCCTGGAGCAAGCCCGGATCGATCCCGCAACGCTGGATGAAATCCTGCTGGTGGGGGGCTCGACCCACATGCCCATCGTCTCCTGGATGCTGCGAAGTGTCACCGGTAAGATCCCCTCACGAGATCTCAATCCCGACTTGGCCGTTGCTCAAGGGGCCGCCATTCACGCTGCCATTCTGGAAGCACGTTCGTCGGGCGATCAGACGTCGATGGCGCATCCGGTGCTCAAGCGATTGCGTGGGATTCGGGCCACGGATGTCAATTCGCATTCGCTGGGGATCGTTGTCACTGACCCGATCAATCCGCAGCATCAACTCAATCACATTATGATCCGGCGGAACTCGTCCATTCCGCGACGTGTCACGCAGCGGTTCGTGACCACGCTGTCGAACCCGAGTTCCATCACGTTGCAGTTGCTGGAAGGCGAGTCCCCCGAGATCGAAGCTTGCACGACGATTGCCGAGTTTCGGATTGTCGGTCTGCCCCCGAACTTGCCCGCAGGTTCGCCGGTGGAGCTGACCTACAGCTATGACCGTCGAGGGCGAATTCACGCCACCGCTCGCGAACTCCACAGCAATTGCGTGGGGACGCTGGAGCTGGTGCATTCCACGGGACTGACCGATGCCGGGTTAGCGGCATTCGTACGCCTGGCTGCAGACTATCGCGTGGAATAACTACGCCGGAATCTCAACCTTGGGCAGCACAATCAGCTTGTGCTTAAAGACTTGCTCGAACGATAGCTCATAGCGTTTGACGCCCCACAGCTCGAGCTGACACTCGGCATGCGACATAATCTCGAGCGAGATCGTTTCGGGGTTGGAACGAAACAGTCGCACGTTGGTGACCGCGCCGGTATGGCTGCGATCCAAGGCTTCCGCCATCCTTAGAAAGACGCACAACAAACGCACGATTTTCCGCGCCCGCTTATCAAGCGCCGCGAATTCGGGATGCTTCATCTGGGGCAGTGCTTTGCCGTGGAACAAAGCGGTCGCAGCGACGATGGCGATCTCGGTGTTGTCGAAACCGAGCAGGTCCGCATTCCGAATGAAGTAATAAGAGTGTTCGCGGTGTTTGCTGTACGACAAGAATGAGCCGATGTCGTGGAGTAAAGCGGCGTACTCCATCAGTTCGCGTTCCCAGTCGCCCATTTTGTGCAGGCCGATCTGGAAGGCCGAGTCGAACAATTGCAACGACAGGCGGGCCACGTTCCGGGCATGGCTTTCATCGAATCCGCACGAGCGGCCGAGTTGAAAGGCACTCCGTTCGCGGAAGGATCGCAGCTCCAGCGGGGGGAGGTGCTCCATGCGCGACATGTAGTCGATGGGCAGCCCTTCACGCAGGCCACGCTCGCTGACACGCACCTCATTCACACCCAGCTCTTCCAGAATCGTTTCGAGAATCGCAGCTCCGGCCACGATGATGTCGGCGCGTTCGGGATTGATTCCGGGCAGTTTTGTGCGTTCTTCCAAGGTGCAGGCACACAAGCGGGGGATCACCTGCTGCAGGTCGGCGAGAGTCAGGATGTCATCGCGTTTCCAAGGCCGGCGATGCACCATGCGGAAGGTGATTTCCGCCAGATTACAAATCGTGCCCGAGCTGCCCACGGCGATATCTGTTCGCCACTGTTTCAGCTGTTGGAGCGTTCGGATCGATGACGTGCGGACGTATTGCTTGATGCGCTGGTATAGCCGCTCGGGAACCGGACCGATATCGGTGGGCTGGAAGAAACGGGAGGTCAGCCGGATTGCACCCAACTTCAATGAGTCGAGAAAATCGTGCTGCGACTGGTTCCCGATGATGACTTCGGTGCTGCCCCCGCCGATGTCGATGAAGAGGGCTCGTTTTTCCCCCAGATTCAATCCGCTGACCACCCCCAGATAAATCAGACGGGCTTCTTCCTTGCCTGAAATCACACGCACATCCAGGTGTGCTTCACGGTTTAAGCGTCGCAGAAAGACTGCTTGATTACTGGCATCTCGACTGGCAGAAGTCGCCACCGCGACGATCTCGTGAGCACCATTTGCCTGTGCCATTTGCACAAACTGGCTGCAGACCAGCACCGCGCGGCGCATGGCCTGCGGTTGCAGTTGGTTATCGCGAAACTCCCCCTCACCCAGCCGGACGACTTCTTTTTGCTGGGAAATCACGGAGAACGAGTGGTTGGGATCGATGCGAGCCAGCAGCATGCGGACCGAGTTCGTTCCGATATCCAGAAACGCCACGACATGCTTGTCGGGACTGACGGACTTGGTGTCGAGAATTTCGCCGGCCTGGCTCACTGTCGTTCCATCATGTGAGAATTGTGAATGCACGGTCGAGGGCCACCGCTCCCTCGGTTTCTGACTGCAGTTTACCGCTGCCCCAGGCACACGGCAAATCACAGAGTCGTTCGAATTTCCGGTGCATCGAATCGTTGGGAGGGTGAGGCTCCTGCCGAACCGCTTGGTCTACTGAGAGCCGAATGACTTAGCGGTTCGGCAGGAGCCTCACCCTCCCGAAAACCTTCACGGCGTTTCCTAACCGGCGCAATTCGCAGATTCCCGGGTTGATCGAAGTTGTCGCGTCGCTGTGCTATCCTTGGCGAGTTCTGAGGGATCAGACATCTCGAATTTCACCAATTGAAGCGCTGTGGATGGAGTGATTGGATATGAGATATCGACCGTGGGAGTTGTGTGCGGTGCTGAGCCTGTGCTTGTTGCAGGCTGGTAGCTTGGCGGCGCAGACCGACGATCCGTTGCCGAAGGTGATGGATCCGCGGCTGAAGATTGAATTGTTCGCCGAACACCCGCAGATCGTCACTCCAACCGGTATTGATGTTGATTCTCAGGGCCGCGTCTGGGCTCTCGAAAGCAATACACACTTTCCGCCCGATGGCTATCAGGGCCATAAATCCGACCGCTTGTTGGTCATGCGAGATGTGAATGGCGATGGTCGCGCGGACGAGGTCACCGTCTTCGCGGACGGTATCATCCATGCCATGAGCGTCGCCGTGCGGCCCCTGTGGTTTCCGGTGGAAGGGAAGAAGAACGAGCAAGGTGAGCTGATCGTTCCCAAGCTCTCCGTCTACGTCGCCACGCGTGCCGAGATTTTGCTCCTGCATGACGATGACGGAGACCTGAAAGCCGACCGCAAAGAGGTTCTGGTACATCTCGATACGCCGGGCGACTACCCGCACGACGGTCTGGCTGGTTTTGCTTTTGATGCCACCGGTTGGATGTGCTTCGGCCTCGGTGAGAACCTGGGTGCGCAATACAAAATCATCGGTGTCGATGGGGGTACACTCAGTGGTGGCGGCGAAGGGGGAAGCATCTTTCGCTGTCGGTTGGATGGTTCACAACTCTCCCGCTGGGCAACCGGATTCTGGAATCCGCACGCCAGCTGTATTGACGGCCTGGGACGATTGTTTTCGGTTGATAACGATGCTGACAGTCGCCCTCCGTGCCGGTTGCTGCACATCATTCCCGGTGGAGACTACGGCTATCGCTACCGCAACGGCCGCAAAGGCCTGCACCCCTTCACCTCGTGGAATGGCGAGATCCCCGGAACGCTGCCCATGGTTGCGGGAACCGGTGAAGCTCCCTCGGGAATCGTTGCCTATGAAGCAGATGGATTCCCCGCGGAGTATGTCGGAAATCTCTTCGTTGGTTCATGGGGGGACCATCGCATTGATCGCTTTCAGCTGACGCCGCGTGGGGCCTCATTCCAATCCTTGGCCGAGCCCCTGGTCGTCGGGTCGCAGAACTTCCGTCCTGTCGGTTTGGCCGTTGCACCGGATGGTAGCCTGTACTTCACCGATTGGGTTTCTCGCGAGTACAAGCTGCATGGCAAGGGGCGCGTCTGGCGTGTGTCCAGCGTCGCCCCCCGTTCCAAGCCCGCCGCCGACATCAACACTTTCGCTCAACGATCCACGACATCTCTCTATCCGGAGTTAAGCTCGCCGGTCCTTCCGGTACGCCGCGCCGCAGCTTATCAGCTCGGTCAAACCGCGGCCGGGCGTACGTTGTTGACCCTGCAAGTGCCCGATATCAACAAACCTTTTAAGTCTCGCTTGGAAGCCCTATGGTCGCTGGCCCGATTGGCGACTCAAGCTCAGCCTCCCGAAGATTTGTTGCTCGCTTTGCGGCAGTTGGTCGTCACGCTGCAGGGACGAAATCAGCGTGCCAGCTTCGAAGCCGGCTTCTGGTTGAAAGATCCGCGAGCCCAAGAGCAGTTTCCTGGTTTACATGAAATCATCACGCTCGCCACCACGGACAACCGCTCGTTTGATGCCCCCTTATCTTCTGAACCATCGCGAGAACGTGTCGCTGCAATTTATGGCATGCTGCAAGACAACAGCGAAGTGTTCCAGACGCGACTGGGCTTGAGTGCGTTTCTCACCCGGTATGCCTCGGTTGATCCGTTTGTGCAAAGCATGGCCATTCAAGCGTGTGCCCGAGTAGCGAACGAGGATGAGTTTCGTGACTTATGGATCACCTGGCAGCGTGATCCGCAGCCTCAAAACGAACGCAGCCGTCAAATCGAACTCCAGGCCATCATGAGATCCCCCGACCGCCAGGGACGGGGAATTCCCGAGGTCTCCCCTGATTCTGCCGAAGCCATTTTGTTCGCCAGAGTCGCGATTGCCTTGGGCGGCCGGGCTCGCTTTCCGCACCAATCGGAGATCGTTTCGGTCTTGTTGAAGGATAGTCTGCCCCAGATTCGCCGTATCGCCGTGCAATGGGCGGCCGAGGAAAAGATGAAGGCGCTGCGACCGCAAATTGAATCCTTGTTGCAGGACGAAAACATTGACAGCGACCTCTTCTTGGCCACGCTGGCGGCGATTGAGATGCTCGATGGGACTAGCCCCGTGGACTTCGACAAGACTCCGCCATCGAAGTACGTCGTTCCGCTCGTCATCAAGGATTCGCCGCCGAATCTGCGTGCCTTAGCCCTCCGCATGGTTTCGCCCAGCGATCCCGCCCTCACGGCTGATCTGTTTCAGCAACTGCTGAAAGTCAACGACAGCAATCTGCATCGCGAAACCGTGCGTGCGTTGCAATTGTCGCCGTTGCCCGAGGCTGCCAATCTGCTGTTGAAGATTGCTGCCGATGAGAATGAAGAATTGGTACTGCGGGCCGATGCGGTGCAAGGTTTGGGAAAAACGGCCAAAACCGCCGACCCCGATAGTGCGGTACGCCAACTGTTAGATCAGTTGATCTTAGAAAAAGAACCCATTTTGCGAGCCGAAGCCCTCCGTGCCCTGCGCGGAACGGCAGCAGCCGGCCGGCCATCGCCGGCGTTGCAACAAGTCGCCACCCGGCTGAAAAATTTGTCGGCGGTCACCGATACATTGCCAGACAGGGACTTGCTGGAACAAGTGCGAATGGCCTTAGCGGGAGCTCAGGCAGGTGTTCTGGAAAATGAACTGCCGCAGATCGGCCACCCGACCGATCCGCAAGCCTGGTATATCAAGCTGGGGACAGTTCCTCGTCGAATACTGCAGCGGCAACCGGGTATCCAACAACCAGGAGCCGCCGATGCTCCCGGCGATCCTCTCACCGGCCGTCGAGTCTTCTTCGATATGCAAGGGGTCGGGTGTGCGAAATGTCATACGGTTGATGGTCGAGGAGGCAAAGTCGGTCCCGACCTGACGACGATCGCCCGCACGATGGATCGTCGCAAATTGGCTCAGTCATTTCTGGAGCCCAGCCAGGAAATCTCACCACAGTTCGTGGCCTGGACCTTCGAGTTGAAATCAGGACAGGTTCTCACCGGCCTGATCCTCAGCGAAGAATCCGAGAAGCTCAAGATCGGCTTGCCGGATGGCACAACCCAGGACTTGAAGTTCGAAGAGATTGAAACCCGCACGCCACAACGGATCTCGTTGATGCCGGAAAAACTGGTGGATCAACTCACGTCACAGGAAGTCGTTGACCTGTTGGCCTACCTGGAATCGTTGAAGTAATTTGCGGTATTCGAGCGGCGCAGGTGTTGATCGCCTGTGCCGATTGAGTCCCGAAAGGGGAAATCCTGGGAGGGTGAGGCTCCTGCCGAACCGCCAAGTCTACCGAACGTCGAAAGACCAAGCGGTTCGGCAGGAGCCTCACCCTCCCAATGACTCGAACGCCGAAAGAACCCTTTGCTCAACCCGGTTTCACCACGTCAATTGCGGGTAATCGTCTCGTGCAGATTGTATAACACGCGAGCAATCGACGTTGTCGCGGCGAGTTGCGCCTGATCCAGGTCGGTTGACGCCGTGGCCGCACCAATCTTCAGCAACTCGTCGGCCGCGGGTTTCTCGGCCTGATACTCAGCCAGATGCTTTTGATACATTTCTGTGAGGATCTTGATTTCGTCCGGTCGCGGCGGGCGTGACAACAACTGCTGATACGCAAATTGCAGTCGCGAATTGATGTCCGGGCCCCCTTCACGCAGCATGCGTTCGGCCAGCTTACGACTCGCTTCGACGTATGTCGGGTCATTCAACAACACCAAGGCCTGTAGCGGTGTGTTGGAACGCGTTCTTTCGACCGTACACTCTTCTCGAGTGGGAGCGTCAAACGTTTTCAAACTGGGGTGTAAGAAGGTTCGGCACCAGTAGGTGTAAAGGCCTCGACGGTAGAGGCCCTCCCCTTGATCGTTTTGCCATTCGCGCATGGGGAAATTCAGGTGCGACCAGTACCCCGGCGGCTGATAGGGCTTGGAGCTTGGTCCGCCCAGCTTGTGAATCAATAGACCGCTCGTTGCGAGTGCGTTGTCACGGATGATCTCGGCATCCAGTCGAAATCGTCCCTGCCGAGCCAGCCAGCTATTGAACGGATCGATGTGCTTCAATTCATCGCTGACCAACGACGACTGTTGATAGGCCCCGGACATGACCAAGAGCTTCAGCGTCCGCTTGATGTCCCAGCCGTGGTCCACGAAATCGAGTGCTAACCAATCGAGCAATTCGGGGTGCGTGGGCCAGGAGCCTTGAGCCCCGAAGTCTTCCAACGATTTCACCAATCCCTGCCCGAACGTCAGTTTCCACAGGCGATTCACCATCACGCGGGCGACAAGTGGATTGTCGCGTCGCACGAACCATTCGGCCAGATCGAGACGTGTCTGACGGCGGTCGGCAGCGGGTGGCGTCGGTTGCAGGAATTGCGGGATCGCGGGCGAAACGACTTCGCCTGAATCATCCAGCCAGTTGCCTCGAGCCAGCACTCGAATCATGCGTGGGGCTCCCGACGTTGAGACCAGCGTCGTACGGACCGTCTTTTGAAATTCCTTTTGATCGGCTTCGTCTTGAGCGAGCTGCTTCCGCAAACGATTCAGCCCCGGATCGATTGTCCGATAGTAGTCGGCGAGTGCTTGTTTCTGGTCGGCAGTGCGTTGATCCGCAGAGACTTTGAGGGCCGCGACCACATTGTCCGGCAAGCCTTGATCCTGCAGCGTCGGCTTATCGCCTGCCGTCAGCGCCAGGCGAAAGCGGCCGATGTTATGTTGGGCGTACTGAGAATCATGCTTCAGTCGGATCGTTAACCGCGAATTGGCCGTCATGACGACAGGTTCCGCGAACACGAACGCCGCCTGGCGATTCTCTTTTTTCTCGTAGCCACCCACTGCCCAGCCCGTCTCGGGGCTGTCGTCAAACGCGTGGGCGATCGGGAATCCGCCTTGTTCGAAATCCGCAGTGCCGGTGGCAATCTTGATCGTTCGAGGTTGTTCTTGTCCTGGTTCTGAAACGGCCACTTCAATGCCGGTGAGAACAAAATTCCCATTCGACCGTGAGAGTCCACCTTTGTTTAATGTGGGATGAGTCAACGCTTCCAACCGCAGCCCGGTGATTCGCGGCAATTCGGTTGCCAATGTGACGACATACGTTTCCTTGGCCGGATTGGCCCCGGAGCTCAGGACCGACTGATCCTCTTGAATGGTCAATGTCGCCTTACCCACAGATTCCGACTGCAATGGTTTTGTCACCGCCCAGACAGGTTTGTTATTTGCCAGATCGGCGGTCGCTACTTTTTCCCACTTGGCTTGATCATCAGCGAGGTCTTCCGGCGGATTGGCCAGCTGTTCCTTCAAGACGGCAAGCTTCGCGTCGAACTCCAACTGACGAGCCACCTGCTGCGGTGTCGGAATCGGGGTCCCCGTCTGTTCGCCGACGGCCGTTTCTTGAATGTCTGCGAAGAACGAGGCGAGACTATAAAAATCTTTGGCGAGGAAGGGATCAAACTTATGATCGTGACATTCGCAGCAGCCCATGGTCGATGCCATCCAGACGGCCGACACGTTGCGTACTCGGTCTGCGGAATACTTGGCGAGATACTCCTTGGCTTGGGCACCACCCTCGCGTGTCGTCATTAACAGGCGATTGTAGCCCGAGGCAATGCGTTGCTCGGTGGTCGCGTTCGGGAGCAAATCGCCGGCGAGTTGCTCGATGGTGAATTGATTGAAAGGTTTGTTGGTATTGAACGCGGCAATCACGTAATCACGATACATATCGCGATCTTCGTGGTTGTCCCCATGAAATCCATTGGTGTCAGCATAGCGGACCAGATCGAGCCAGAACATGGCCATCCGCTCGCCATAGTGCGGCGAATCCAATAGGTGATCCACCAGCTTTTCATAGGCATCGGGGGACTGATCTGCAACGAACGCTTCGACGTCCTCGGGCTTCGGGGCGAGCCCCAGCAGATCGAGGAACAACCGTCGAATGAGGACGCGACGCTCGGCCGCGGGTGATGGGACGAGCCCCTTTTCTTGCAGCTCGGCGAGAACAAATCGGTCGACGTCATTCCGCACGAAATCAGGCTGATCAACTTGCGGAACGGGTGACAGTGTCGGTGCGATGTAAGCCCAATGGCCTTTAAATTCCGCCCCTTGCTCAATCCAGCGTTTGAAGAGTTCGATCTGAGCCGGCGTCAGCGTTTTGCCTGTCGAGGCCGGTGGCATTCGTTCTTCGGGGGATTCGGCGGTGAGGCGTGTAAGCAACTCACTTTCCGCCGGCTTGCCGGGAACGATGACCTTGGGGCCACCGGCGAGAGCGTGCAGTCCCTCGTTGGTATCCAGCCGCAGCTCGGCCTTTCGCTTGTTCTGATCGGGACCGTGACAGGTGAAACACGTCTCGGAGAGG
>JAZKFE010000380.1:12156-16602 GCA_040386595.1 Planctomycetota bacterium
ACGAATGTCGCGGTTGAAATCGATCTTTGCTGAATCGACCTTTGACGGTGGTGTATCCGCAGCGAAGGCGACAGATTCCACGCCCACCAAACAAAACATCCCCAGCGCGAGCGTCCAGCGTTGCAGCCCCATCACGACATACCTCATGCGGTGCGAATCATCGGATGACCGTGGTCCCAACAGCAAGCACGGTCGGGGGGAGGGCGAGGCTGCTGCCGGGCCGCAAAATCTATCGAACTCGCCAGACTAAGCCGTTCGGCACGAGACTCACCCTTCCCTCAGACACGATTGCTTGACGCTCCACTCTATCCGACGAGGCGGTCAGAGACCAGCACAACCGCAGCCTGCTTGGCGGCGGTGGGCGGCGTGAAGAAGCGGCGGATTTCATTGTTCGCCATCAACACGAAGAAGGTCCCATAGAACAAGGCACAGACAACCAGCAGCGCCCGTCGGATATAGGACGGCCGCAGTTCCTTGGGCAGCAGAGTCGTATTGACGATTAAAATCTGCACCGCGGAAATCGCGAGAATCAAATTCGCCATGAAACCCAGGAATTTAAACAGTTGCATCGCCTCACCAGAGAGTACCGCAATGCAGCCCCAGATGGTCGACAGCAACAGGATAAAGTAATACACCTTGCTGATCTGACCTTTGGTCCGCTCGCGAACTTTGTCACTGGCCACCCACCAGATGTCGGTGACGGTACGCACCATCACATCGGTATTGCCCAAGTGCGTGGAGAACAAAATCCAGAAGCCGTTTAAGAGTGCCAGGTACCAGAATCCAGACCAGAGCCCGGCCATCGCAGCCGCTTGCTGGGTTCCGGTGTTGGTTCCTTCCATATTGGTCCCCGGCGGAATCAGAGCAGTCGCCAGATTCACATTGAGGAACATGCCAATGAAACAGCCCATCGCCCACAGCCAGATCTGATCGGCCTTGGCGTAGGTCCACCAGGTCTTCCAGCGCCGCAGATTTTCGGTGGTAATCGGAAAGACAACCCCGGTCCCCGCCATGGTGTGTTGTTCGGAACCGACAACGGTCCCAATGGCTCCAACCAGGCTGCCCATGCCCATGCCTTTATCGCGGAACCAGTTGGAGATGACGAGGTTCCCCAATCCCCCAGCGCCGGCAGTGGCCGCCAAAGTTCCTAGCAGCAACAGATCTGTGGTGTGCAGCCATTCGGTGAGAGAAATCGAGCCGTTGAACACACCGATGACATTGTGAAACGGAAAGAAACCAATGAAAACCATCCACCAGTGATCCCAGGGGACGAACATGACGTTGGCGATAGTCAGAAACCCGAAAATGTAGGCAATCATGGCCCACGAGAGACGCTCGAGCATCAGTTCAATCGTGCCGCCAAAGCACAGTAGGGCCACCCCCAGGCCGATGACAAGGTACGTAAAGAACAGGACCGTTCCCGAATCGGGCCCATCGGCAACACGATGGAACAGTCCCGCAAAGATGACCGGTCCGCACGACGCGGCCAGCGCCGGAACGCCGAGCTGCACGACCGTCAGCACGCTGTAGAGAATCCCCCAAAATCGGGAGCTGGGGCGGAGTCGCATGATCCCGGTGATGATGGGCTCACCGGTGTAAAGTGTGTAGCGAATGCCCTCCAGATTGAAGACCGTCTGCAGGATGATTGCGACGGTGGCAATCCAGAAAACTGACATGCCATGTTTAACGGCGGCAGCAGGTCCCACCAGCCATTCACCACCACCGATCGAGGTGGCCAGCAAGATCGCTCCCGGGCCAATCGTGCGGAACAGATTCCACATGTTAAAGGGGAGTGGTTCGGGCAAATCTGCCACTCTCCAGGGGGGCAAATCTCCCGCATGACGCTTTTGGGGTGCCGTCGGGGTTGGCGTTTCAGCCATGTGGATTCCCTTCAGTTCTAAGGCGAGGCGCTATCGGAACAGATTCAGTTCGACGGGAAGATTGAAAGTGATGAACCCGGAAACTGAGATTGAATATGAAGGTCGCTACGAAATGTTCACAACAGAGTAGCTGGATGCGTCTCGCAAGGGAACCGTTCGACGGGGTGGAATACTGGCAGTTTGAATCCTGAAAACCAATACCAGACGTGCCATCGCGGAATTTGCAGAAAATGTGGAGTATATTTTTTGTACGGTTTGTTAGTCGTGTAGATAGTCGTTGTTCGCTCCGCGAACAGAACGCGGGCGCAGTCGCCGGTTGAGGCGAGTACTGAGGTGCGAAACAAGTTCCAGCCCGCGACTGCGATCACGTTCAGTTCGCAGAGCGAACAACGACTTTGATTGAAAAAACTCCGCCTAGCTTTGTTCTTGGCTGATCCATTTAGGGGCGATCGGCATGTGGTGATTTTGCAGTCGTTGCAATAACTCCTCGGGATCGGTGGCCACGACAAACAGGCCCAGGTGGGCGGGCTTGATAAAACCATCCGCGATCGTGCGATCAACAAAGCTCAGTAAGGCGTCAAAGTAGCCGTTGGTGTTCAAAATACCGATCGGCTTGGAGTGAATTCCCAACTGCGCCCAGGTGATGACTTCGAACAATTCTTCAAGTGTCCCGTAGCCGCCGGGGAGGGCGATGAAGCTGTCGGAAAGCTCGGCCATCAGTGCCTTGCGGACGTGCATCGTAGGAACGATGCGCATGTCGCGAACACCCCGATGCAGCAGTTCCACCACGGCCAATTTCTCGGGAATCACGCCAATGACGTTGCCTCCCGCGGCCAGCACGGAGTCCGCAATCACCCCCATCAGGCCCACGCTGCCACCGCCATAGACGAGCCCTCGGCCATGACGCACCAGGACCTGCCCCATGGCGGTAGCCGCCGCACGATAGACCGGATCTTGTCCCGAACTGGATCCACAGAAAACGCAAATATTTGACATAGTGTCAGTCACAAGCTTGGGTGAGGAATTGAAAGAGCTAAAATAGAAGATATAGCGGCTCGGTACCAATCGAGCCATTCGGCACAGGCCGCAAGGGGCAGCGGGGGCCCTCCTGATTTTACCAGCCATGCCGAGGCAAAAACGGCAGTGATTCGCTAAATTGACTTTGCTCAAGGATTGAATCGCGGAATATTGACCACGAATCACACTAATGACACGAATAAACTGTGACGAAGATCAGTTCCAATCAACGTTGCAGACAGTCGAAATCGATGCCGCATTTGGTACTTGTATTTCTTAATTCGTGTGATTGGTGCAATTCGTGGTTTAACTCTTTGTCTTAAAAACACTTCAGGATTCGCAGACGTTTCACGTTGCTCCAGCCTGATGGACCACATAAGGATCGTAGACGATGTCAGACGCATATATTCTGGCGGGAGTTCGCACTCCGGTTGGCAAATTTCTGGGTGGCTTGTCGTCGTTGTCGGGGCCCGAATTGGGGGCGCTAGTCATTCGCGAGGCTCTGCGACGCTCGGGAATCAGCCCCGCACAGGTGGAAGATGTGATCATGGGGCAGGTCCTGGCGGCGGGTGTCGGCCAGGCTCCGGCGCGGCAGGCGGCGTTGAAAGCGGGTCTGCCCGATACGGTCTCGGCCTTGACCATCAACAAGATGTGTGGCTCGGGATTGCAAGCCGTCATGCTGGCGGCTCAGGCGATTCGTGCGGGAGATGCGTCCGTCGTTGTGGCCGGCGGCATGGAAAGCATGAGCCGTGCTCCGCACTTGTTGCGGGGGGCTCGAGAAGGCTGGAAGCTGGGTGAGGGGAAGCTGGAAGATTCGATGATTCTGGACGGATTGTGGTGTTCGATCGAAAACTGCCACATGGGCAGCCATGCCGACCACATCGCCAACAAATATCACGTCACGCGTGAGGCCCAGGATCAGTTTGCCGTCGACAGCCAAGCCAAAGCCGCCGCTGCCATCCAGGCGGGAAAATTCAAGACTGAGATTCTGCCTGTCACCGTGAAAGTCAAAAAGGCCGACATTGTCGTCGATCAGGACGAAGGCCCGCGAGCGGATACCGATATGACAGGCTTGGCCCGGCTAAAGCCGGTGTTCAATGCCGACGGGACTGTCACCGCAGGAAATTCGTCGACGTTGAATGACGGTGCGGCGGCATTGGTGGTGGTGGACGAAGCAACCGCGAAGACGGCGCAGACTCCATGGAAGGCGAAAATTATCGCCTATCACACCAGCGGAGTTGCCCCGCGCGATATTTTTATCGCTCCGGTGACTGCCGTTCGTGGCGTTCTGGCGAAAGCCGGTCTGCAAATCCAGGACATTGACCTGTTTGAATTGAACGAAGCATTCGCCGCCCAAATGGTCGCCTGTGCGAATGAACTGCAGCTGGATCCGGCCAAAATCAATGTCCATGGTGGAGCGATTGCCCTAGGGCATCCGATCGGCGCCAGCGGAGCTCGCGTGCTGGTGACCCTGCTGCATGCCTTGGATCAGCGAGGACTACGGCGCGGATTGGCCAGCCTGTGTCTCGGAGGCGGCAACGCTGTGGCG
>JAZKFE010000381.1:0-9367 GCA_040386595.1 Planctomycetota bacterium
CGCGAAATGTCCATTGGTCATGCTCCCCGGCAGCCATGCGTATCCGGTCGTTCGCCTTGTTGAGGCTCACCATGGGAGTGATGTGATACTGTTCGGACTTGACCCACAACATCTGGTACAACCCGGCCCCCAAACAGAATTCGACGCGACCTGCTGGGGTGGGAAAGGGATCGGAAAACAAGGAATTGGCGTCGTGCAAATAATCGTTGGGGAGCAGCCGCACGCTGACTTCAGCCAAGTCCGGCGGGGGCAGCCTGGTTTCCGGTTGGACGAACCGCAGCTGCACCGGAAATCCGCGATCCAGCTTGCAGGAGGCGATTTCACCCTCCTGAAGTACCGCGTCGGGCGTCAGCAAGGACGCCACATAATTCGGGTGGTCAATTTGGATCGATTTCAGCACAGCCCCGACGGGGAATGGCGGCAACGATAATCGTCCGGACTCATCGCTAACAGCGACTTCTAGCCCCAGTCCAATCTCGCTTCCCCGGCGGAGGGAAAAAGTCCCTTCCGTTCCATCGACCACATCGAAGGCACGAACTTTGGCCCCGACCAACGGACGGTCTTGATCATCGCGCACGACAACAAAACTGCTGGCGGCGGGGTGCAAGGTGATCGTCGCCTTTGTCGAATCGTTCGCATTGGCAGCGATGGGTCGCATGGTCAATCCGGCCCCTTCGGCTCGCACGACCATGCACCAGTATTGAGGGGCCGGAAGATCCGCAAACGCAAATTTGCCGTTCTGACCAACGACCGCGAATTTCTCCGCCGGCAGCCAACGGTTCGTTTCTTGTCCCCAACGGTGCAATTCGACTTTCGGATGAACGAGTGGCCGACCATCAGCCCACTGCACGACCCCAGTAATTTGTGATTTGGCCGACGAGGCCGCTGTCACGTCAGCATTGCCCGCAAACACCCGCACGTCGCCCAGAAGCAGCACCCCAGCGGCTAGGATGATTCCTACCCGCAGATTGCCAAGAAGTGGCCCAGCCATGCGTGTCGCCCCTCATTCATCAAGCCGAAAGTGAATGCGATCCTGTTCTCAACACCCACAATAGCAGAAGAGCCCCGTACCCCAGTTTGTCTATCGAATTCCCCCAGAAGCCTTTTTTCGCTCAAATATTCAGGAAACCAAATCCTGATCCAGAAGTCTCCATTGATTAGACGCTAAGTTCTAGTGGCCGCGTCGGTCTGGCACACGAACTGAAAGGCCTCTCCAGCCGGTGTGTGGTAGAGGGGCTTTCGATATCACTCGGCCGGTTTGCGGAAATCTGGGGCTGCGGCCACGGCCTTGTGCGCCGTTTCCTGCAGGAATTGGGCGTACGCCGGGTCCATCCCCGCCGGCACGAACTTGTTCCCCACCACACTTTCGCCGAACAGCACCTCGTACCACACGCAACCCCCCAGGTACTCCCCGGCCTGGTTGGCGTGGTGGCCATCCAGGGAAATCGATTCGTTCTGCCAGCGAAAGCCGATATGCAGCGAGTGGAGCTGGTCCGGCAAGGCGGGTTTCTTCGCTGCCTTGAAGTCAAACGCCGTATCGGGCTTGTAACCCCAATTCGAATCGCTGTCGGCGAGGTAAAAAGCGTCTCCCGTGGGAATGACACGTAGGCCGAGTTCGTGAGCGATTGTGTGGTAAGCGCTGGTCAAACCTTCGTACATTTGCTCGCGAGTGGCCGGCTCCCCGGGCTTGGGTTGTGTGATCTTGAACCGTGGATCATCCACGCGATAGGCCCATGTCTGGTGCATCAGCACTTCCGAATTTGGCGCCCCGGCCTTGATGATATCGTACAATTCCCGCGCGGACGGCCGGTAGGTTTCGACGTTGTGGCTGCGGATGCTCGCCTGCTGAATCGTGATGCAATCCCACGGCTCGGACTTCAGAATCTCCTTGAGGCCGCCCTGGTTTCCGTAGGTCCCTTTCGTGGCATCTTCCTCGTGCAGAGCGTATCGCTCCAGGTGCGTGGTAAACGCGGCGCCGCCGATGACAGCGGGGGCGTGAATCAATTGGTGCCCGCCGGCTTTCGCCAGCTCCGCGAGGTGCCGCGTGGCATTTTGCGAGAAACTGTTGCCGACAGTGAGAAGCCGAACGGTCTTCGCGGATTTCTCCCCGTCCGCAGCGAGAAGGAACGTCGCCGCACACAGGAAGATCGTGGCGGCGAGGTAGCGGAGGCGGACGAGAGAATACAGCATGTGTCACCGATTCGAGGCTAGGGTTTGTGAATGCTCGTCACGATATCTTGCCAGGAAAGATAATGCGAGACTGTGCTCAGGCGTTTGCACGATCAGCGCCGCGCTCCAATGACATCGTCCTGGGTTCGACGGGACACGCCAATAAAACTACCATCGCGGCGCTGCGTCGTAGAAATGTTATAAGCACCAAGGAGACATCATGACCGTTAAGCGTATGGACAACGTCGGCATCGTGGTAGAAGACATCGATGCCGCCATTGAGTTCTTCACCGAGCTTGGCCTCAATTTCGAGGGGCGCGCCCCAATCGATGGAGACTGGGCAGGTGGCGTCACTGGATTGCGGGGCATGCGCGTCGAAATTGCCATGATGCGCACGCCGGATGGTCACAGCCGGCTCGAGTTGTCGCGATTTCTCGCGCCACCTGTGGTCGCCGATCACCGCACTGCACCAGTGAACGCTCTCGGTTACCTACGTGTCATGTTCACTGTGGAAGACATCGACGATACGCTCGCCCGGTTGAGCAAACGCGGCGCACAGCTCGTCGGCGAAGTGGTCCAGTACGAAAATTCCTATCGGCTCTGCTACATCCGAGGCCCCGAAGGAATTCTCATCGGACTCGCCCAAGAGCTCGGGTAGCAGACTTCCCGATCAGCTCCTGCGACAGGTACAGGCCTGATAGGAGTGCCACTCGCGGTGGCTAGTGCTGTGTCACAGCGAAGATTTTGGATTGCGTGCCACTGTTTCACGACCGTACTCGGTCGTTAAGCAGTGCCCGGACGGCTTGGAAGCACTGCTTAACAACTGAGTACAGTTGCGAAACAGTGGCACGACAAGACCTTGGGGAGTGGATCCCAAATCTAAGCTGCGACACAGCACTAGTTGCCGTCTGAGGGCATGTGCGGGAATGGCCCCCGGCCTCGTCCGCACTCCTGCAACACGGCCGCGGCTGAATAATTTTTGGATGATTTGTCGAATTCCAGTTCGCCCGTTCGTCTAGATAGTGAAGGCAGGGCAACCGGCCCGCCCGCAAACCATTCAGGAGAAATCATGCCGAACTATCTGGTTGCCATTCACCACCCCGACGACTACAACCCGGCCGTCGCCGAGGACGCAGCGATGGACCGCGCGATCGACGTGCTCAACGAGGAGATGATCGCTGCTGGTATCAGGATTTTCGTGGGCGGCCTGCACCCGGCAAGCAGTGCGAAGTCGCTGCGGGCGCAGCCCAATGGTAAGGTGCTCACCACTGACGGGCCGTACCTGGAGACCAAGGAGCACGTGGGCGGTTTCTGGGTGCTGGAAGTCGCCAATCTGGACGAGGCGTTAGCCTGGGGACGCAAGGCCGTCATCGCCTGTCGGGCACCGGTCGAGGTGCGTCCGTTTCACTGACAGTGGCCGCGTCGGTCCGACACACCGAGTGCAAGGCAGCGCCAAGCGGATCATCGATGACAGTTCAAATCCTGTCGCCCCGACTTGATTTCTGCGAAGGCCCAGCGTCGTACACGGTGGTGAGCTTTTTCTCGTGTATTGCCAATGCCTTGCGATAATGTTGCGGTCTTTCTAATTTAGTCCAACAGGCCAAACGAAATTGGATGAGCGGCAATGTACGGAGTTGCAAGTCATTCCTCCAAAATCGCTTGCGGAGTTCAAATCTCGCCGCCAGTTTCGCGCAAGTCGGTTAACGGCGATGGCAATGCGACCGTGAACGCATAAATTCAAGAGCCCTCCGACCTCGCCATATCGGCATCGGTTTTCGGAGACGAAAAGAATCAAATATGGACCCGCGCGCATGCCCCAAGTTGAAAAGGATCTCGATTTCGTCAGATACATGGGCCGCTTTCTGGTGAGCCTGGGGTGTATTTCCGTTTCCTCGAAGCTCATTCCGCCCGCCACCGAGCGGAAGTTCTTCACGAGCGGTTTCGTGATCGAGTTGATCGGGGACTGGTATCTCGTCACGTGCGGCCATGTGTTCGACGGAATCCGGAAGTATATCGCTCGCCAGCCCCAGCTCATCCACACCTTCGTGATCCACTCCGGCCTGGGCAAGTTCGCCATCGAGAGGGAACTTGTCCGTTTCAACTATCGCGAACCGGACTTCAGCGTCCATCGCGACGAGGGTTTGGACTTCGGCGCAATCAAGCTCACCGCCTCGGAACGTGCCATCCTCTCGAGCAACAACATCATTCCCGTCCAGGAGCGAGTGTGGGATCAGGATCTGCCCCCGCAGTTCTCGAAGTTCGCCGAACTGGGTCTGCCACTCCAGAACATGGACCTCGACAAGCCCGGCGAGGCGGGCATTCAGCCAGTCTACCTTCGCGTGGAGCCCACAATCGGGGTCGAGCCGCGGTACGCCCACCAGACGGACAAGATGCGATACTTCAAGGTCATGGAGCCATCCAGGCCGGATCTCAACATCTTGGGCATGAGTGGCTGCCCGGTGTTCGCCTTCCGGGAGCAGCCCGGCCGAGACGTACAGTTCATCGCCTGCGCCGCGCAGAGTTCGTGGCTGCCGACGAGCCGCATCCTGGCGACGGTCGATTTGCGTTTTGCCGGTCAACAGCTGAGGATGGCTATCAAGGCCAAGCAGGCAGGGAGTTAACCAATCAGAGGTGTTGTTGGGGGATGAGATGACAGACGCGGACCTCTTCGATGAGTTCTTCACATTGGCCAAACGCGGCCGCCGGCTCGGTCGCCTCGGGCTTCCGTGGGAAGTCAACGAGGCGTACGAGCGGTACATCGGCCGGGCTCGTGCGGGGCTGGAGTCGGCGTCCCTGAGCCTCCCCAAACTGCCGACGGTGTACGCCGATTTCGTGACGAACCCCGCGTTCAACGCCTTCGCCTTCAAGCATCGGGACAGGTACTTCATCGCGTTCAACGACGGCCTACCGGTGATCCTGACAACGGTCATCTACCGGATGCTCGCCGACGGCCGGCTCTTCCCGCAGGTCGGTGATTCGGCGGCCGAGGCGACCGGCCTTCCGCTGTTCCGGCAGCTCAGGCCCAACGCCGCCCAACTTTTCTATGCCAACCCTTGGGCGATCGTCCCGAAAGACCGGCAGCGGCAAATCTACGCCATCCACCTCTGCCATCTCGTGTTCGACTTCCTGAGCGCCCACGAGATCGCCCACATCGCCAACGGCCACGTCGATTACAAGGCGGCTGAGCGCGGCATTCCCTACGTCGGGGAGGTGGGGTGGCTGCCGGACACGCCCGAGGGGAACCTCGAATCGCAGGCGATGGAACTGGATGCCGACAGCACAGCCGCTCGCGTCTTGGTGCAGACCGTGAAAGGGCTGGTCTCCAGTCGCGACCGGATGCGCCCGGAGATCGCCGCTCTCTACAAAGAGCCGGCCGGGGCAATGTTCGACGTTTCTGTGGCAGTGTCCGTCGTGTTCCGCCTATTCCAAGACAGTCGGATGGACGGAGTCGATGTCTCCGGCGTAAGCCACCCGCCCACGCGATGGCGGCAAATGCAGATCCTGAACATGATGGGGAACTACGTCGCGCAAGGATGGGGCGGCGGCTTGGTGGAGCAGGTCTGTGCCGCCTTAACCAAAGCGATCGCCGACGTCGAGGAGGCGTTCGAGCTAATTACCGGCACGGGTCAGCAAGTCCAGGGGCTTCACGACGCCTGGTCGGGCGCGGGCTGGGATTACGCCGCGGCCATCAGCGACTGCTGGAACAGCACGCTTCGGCAAAAGGTGGCGAAGTACGCTTTCATCGAGCCGAACAGCTACCACTTCGATCGTCCGCAGCCCGCTCCTTCGTCGTCTGATCGTCCTTGATCCCGCGTCGGCCGGGGTGCCAGTCAACTCAAGAAGCAGAGGGCTTGCGCATGGAGGGTGTCATCAGAGACAGGGGCCCTTCGAGGTCTGGGTAGTTCTTCGACAGGATCTTCTCAATGATCCACCAACGCGTCCCTCGGACGACCGTCCCACCCCTGTACACGCCCGTCTGGACTGCAACCACGACGGCGTCGTCGCTTGTCCAGGACCTGCTCGGCAGGCCTTCATAATAAGCCTGCCAGATACTACAGCCGCTGATGCCCTTGAGCGAGGTCGGCATTTCTGTCTGGGCACCGTGCGAATCGACGTTTCCCTTCTTGGGTGCCGTCAACAGGACGTGGAGGTCCGGGTTATAGCCCTCGAATGTGCTGGTGTCCCCCTGGTACAGGACCGTCCCATAGGTAAACGCCTTCACGGTCGTTTTCTGTTCGTCTGGCCTCAGGTGCGACCAGCAGTTAGGATAACCGTGGACGTAGTACCAGCCGCGATTAACGCGCAGGTCCGCGCGGTCGGTCTGGTGGATCGTCAGGAACTTGCGGTTGGGGAGTTCGGAGATGACCTGGGGCGCCAGCTGCCAAACCGAAACGTCGAGGTTCTTCTCAGAGTGCAAATTGCCTTCCAGGGCGACGCCCGGTGCCTTCGGGCCAGCGTCGGAGACATAGAGTTGCACCCCCTTGCGAGCCAAGTTCGTGACGTGACAAGCGCTGACCAGGAACGAGTAGTCGGCGACGCGGAAGAGAGTCCCGGTGCCGCACTGAACGGCGATGCCGTTGTGGTCGCCGTAGATCGCGACGACGCACTTGTTGAGCAGCGGCATCATGGCCGCGTCCATTCTCGCGATGAAGTCCCGAGTCTGCGGCGGGGTTAGCTTCATTCTTGTGTCCCCCGGTTCATCCTCGTCGGGAAACTCGGAAGTCTTTTCGATCCGTTCGAGCCGCCGACGCCCACCCGGCACGCGTCGCAGCTGACTCAGGTCATACTCCGGCCGGATTTCGTCATCCGGCTGGTCATCTGACGTCTCCATTTTGATAGCTCCGTCGCTCCCGTGGAGTGGCCTCCCGGGCGCTGATGATCCGCGTCGTCTCTTTCCGATCCGAATGCGAGACGAACAGCAACCGCCCTCTCGCCGAATCCCCGACTATTAGGTATCGGACTTCGTCCTCGGAATTATCCGGGTCGTAGACCAAGGCGGCCAAGGGGTTGTCGAACACTGTTGAGGCTTCGTTGAAGGTCACGCCGTGCTTACGGAAGTTCGATGCCGCCTTGTTGTCATCCCACTCGAAACCCGGAGGCGGGGTGTCCTCGATCTCGGGGAAGGCCGAGGTGAGTTCGAGCGGCTCGACTTTCGGGCGGCCCTTCCGTCGCACCATCTCCAAGGGCACACGCACGAGAGTACTCAGGTCGTATTCCGACCGGAGATCGTCCTCCACCTGACCTACTTCGCCCATCCCTTCCATCGATGTATTTCCTTGTGCCGCCACAGAAACCGAGATTGACCGCGCCGGCCCCAATCTCTGCCGAAGGGTTATTCTATCCTGTGCAACCCGCAAGACTACCCTTGGGAATCTATCGGAGGCGGTAAAGCGGGTGAGCGCACCATCACCCAGTCACGCCAGCAACGGGGAAGTGAATTAACATATCCCGATCAATTCCGCGAGGTCCATTTTGGATTTTACGGTACAGGGCTTGCCGTAAGTGCATTGACTGCCACGGATTGTTGCAAGGAGAATTCGCGGATTCCGGCGATAAAAAGTTCAATAGCCGTCCTGTCATCCCGACTCTTTTCAAAAACAAGTTCTTCGGCGGTACCGTCGAAGGGCTTTGTCGTTGGACAGTTAAGAGTTACAATTCGATGAGCTTTGCGGGATGATCGCGTTATTGCGGTAAATCGACGGAAGCTTTTTATTTGGTGGACAATACGTAGTTCAAATCCCGTCGCCAGTTCAGGCGGTGATAAGTCAGTAGTCCGCGCAAGAACTCCTGAGGCAAGGCGCGCCGGAGGCAGAATGCCAATTGACGAGCGATGGGAACGGTTGGAACCGTCGGACTGGGAAGCGTTCGCTCGTGCGTGGCTCGCTGAGTTGCGGGGCGAGTCTGACTCGGAGTCCGATGTGGGTCAGTCCGTCGTGATGATGAACTTCACGGCGAAGCCCGAGCACCAATGGCAGTTCATTCTGGCGGCGGTTGTCCACGCATCGGACGAAGAACTCGGTCACATTGCCGCCGGTCCAGTGGAGCATTTGCTTGGCAAGCACGGTGCAAAGTACATCGACCAAGTCGATCGCCACGCCGGGGCCGATCCCAAGTTCGCGCGGATGCTGTCAGGCGTCTGGAGATACATGATGACTGATGACGTGTGGGCGCGAGTCGAGGTTCTCAAGGCGAGATATTGCGGCTCGCCTGAATCCGAAACCAAAGAGTCGCCGCTGGACCAGCGCGGCATCTAGTTGCTTCGCCACAAAGGCCTTTTCCCGTTTTGATGCCACCTTGGCCGCCGCGGCAGGTGAGCTTGTCATTCCGGTCGGTAACCAGCCAATTCTATGGCGATATCCCGCCGCAATTCGACTTCCCAATCCCTGAGGCCGGCCAGAAAAAGTCCTAACGGTGTCTTGTCACCCCGACCATGTTGCGGTGGCATCGTATTCACATTTCGTTGAATTTGTGCACTTAATTAATCTGCGAATTATATCGTTACAGCCACGCAAGAATTGCTGGTCAATTCGCGCGCTCGAATTTGCTCCAACGCTTTGAGAGATTTGAAAGATCGGCGGTTGAAGCGTAATCCATAGGGCGCTTAATATCGCCATAAGCCCGTTAGATAATAAAAAGCTTAGCCCGCTACAGGAGCACCTAATGCGACCCCTTCAGTATTCCATCAACGTCACGTTGGACGGCTGCGTCGATCATCGTGCAGGGGCCACGGACGATGAACTGCATCGTTTCTGGGCCGAGAAACTTGCCCAGGCCGATGCCCTGCTCTTTGGCCGGGTCACTTACGAAATGATGCAGGCCGCGTGGCGGTGGCCGGCAAATGGGCTGCGGCCCGAATGGATGGCCGAGTGGATGGAACCCTTCGCCCGCACGATCGACGCGGCCAAGAAGTACGTCGTGTCGAGCACCTTGAGCCAAGTCGATTGGAACGCGGAGCTCGTGCGCGGAGATTTGGCAACTGCCGTCGAGCAGCTGAAGCGGGAGTCGGGCACGGGACTGTTTGTGGGAGGCGTGACGCTGCCGCTGGCATTGGCCGAGCTGGGGTTAATCGATGAATACGAGTTCGTGGTGCATCCCAGGCTAGCGGGTCACGGGCCGACGTTGTTCGCGGGGCTATCGAAGTATGTCGACTTGAGGCTCGTGAACCGGCTGGAGTTCGGCTCGGGGGCGGTGGCGATGC
>JAZKFE010000381.1:9377-14117 GCA_040386595.1 Planctomycetota bacterium
AAAGTTAACGCTCTCCCCGGTCGTCTTGCCCTCTTATATTGGGCCGGTCGCGGTCGCTAGGCCGCGTTGCACAAAAGCCGAAGCCACACTTTGGACGAATCCAGAAGCATCCGGCAACCCGCCTGCCTTGCCCATTTGGGAAGGCAATGACGGGGTGTTGAACTTCTTACTTCGCGAACTTCAGGGTTGACTTAACTACTTTACCGGCTGAATCTCTGGAATTGTCCATGTTCCATCGAGGATCTCTTTCCGTGGGCGATAGAATCGCAGAACGTAATTCCAACCGGGAACGATGTGGAGGTAGTTAGATGAGGTCTCGTCACCTCCAAAATTGATCCGCACCGATCCGTCGGCGCTTGGCTTCGCGGTCACGTTGTTGATCGTGTAGGCATTTCTCGAGTTCTTCTCGAAGAAGCCCTCTTTGTTGTAAACGCTGACCGACCAGAACCCGTCAACGGGTACATCCTTGAGCGTCAGTTGGTAGGCCGTCTTGCCGTCGTTGTTCTTTGGCTCGCCTCCCGTGTAGAGAGCATCTTCCCGAGGGTTGCCGCCCCAACCCGCCGCAGTGCCGAGCAGGTGCTGGACCGGATCGACCTGATCCTTTCGGCCGAACATTCGCGACGAATCCAAACCGCCATTAGCCGCCGTCAGCGCCAGCAACGCTTCTCGGATCTTCTTGAGCGACATCGGTTCCCAAGTCGGTACCTCGAACTTGCCAATGTTTTTCTGGTCCACCGTGAATCTGTCTTGCAACCCATGGACCGTCTTGACGTCGGCCGCGTCATTGGGGTTCACGAAGGTCCGTACCGCCATTGCGACATAACGTGTGCCGATCTTCTCTTTCGTGAAGGTATGCGGGCCCGGTTTGTACACGACTTCCGGCACATAGTGATCCTCGTCGATGACCATCATCGATATGAACCGCTTGCCCGCATCGGGAAGGGTAATCGTCACCGGTGAAGCATCGAGATCGAAAACGGCAAATGAGTAGAGGGTGTCGCGATTCATGCGGATCACGGTCTGGTTGTCGATCGAGGTGAGCTCACGCTCATGCTTCAACTTTCCAAACCCACCTTCGGTTGAAAATTTGGTGAAGTACGTGTCGGTCTCGGCACGTCCAAAGTTGTCAACGGTGACTTTTACGGGATTCGGCCCCTGCGCGACTGCCATTTCAAGGTTGACGATCGCGAATAGAACTGCAGCGGCAAAAATCGTTCGCAGTAGCACTATGGTTCTCCTGGTATGCTGCTTTCAGAGGTACCGCCCAGTTTCCTGAAAAAAATCGCTGCTGCAGCGGTAACGAGATGGAAGTATAGTTGATCGAAGTCGCCCCGTCACGGATCCCGGGCGGCTTGTCCGAAGCAGATTTCCGGAATCACTGAGTCGCTAGGGCCTGATTCGTTCGTCGCCGTCGGCTTGCCTTCAAGCACGAGCATGCTCCAGTCACCGAACCGTCCGTCTTGAGTTGCGAGTACGCCACCGGCCCCCTTTTCCGGGATGGCCACCTCGGCGGTCACGTGAAATGACTTGTTATGCACGTCGGGCGAGTTCGCCTCGGGAATGCGAATCATCCCTGGATGATAGACGAAGTCCGTTTTGCCGCGACATGCTGTTTTGTGGTTCAAGCGAACTGGGCGTGGTGGCAATCTGGGATGGATAATGTACAATCGCTTTGAGTTCCGTGGCTCTATTCTCGTTCGTTGAATGCCGTGGAACTTCTCGCGAATCCAGATGCGACACCTGTGTCCGATGCTGGATGACACTCCGGGGATAAAGCCATGAGAACTGCAAGCATTGTTGCCTTGGCCGCCACAATCGGCTGGTTTGTTACGCCCGCGTTCGCACAGGAGGTGAAACTTGATCCGGCCCAATTGGCCGAACGAGCCCTGCACCGCCGCGCGGTTGAGGCGGTCATCTGGGGGATGCCGGCTGTCAACTACGAGCTGATGCTGCGTGAGGCGGTTGCGAACGGCGCGAAGCCGAACCATGTCGTCTACTGGTCCCAGCCGGTGGTCGCGAAGACTCAGACGCTCACACCGAACCCCGACACGATCTACTTCAACCCGTTCTACGACACGACGCACGGCCCCGTGGTGCTCGAGCTGCCGCCGGCGAGCGAGAACAACGTGATTGTCGGCAGCTTTGACGTCTCGTGGCAGAACGCACTGGCTGACGTTGGCCCCGCCGGGGAGGACAAGGGCAAGGGTGGCAAGTACCTGGTCCTGCCGCCGGGCTACAAGGAGAAGGTCCCCGACGGCTACTTTGTGTTGCGGTCGGAGACGATCCGCGGGTTCGTCATCCTGCGTTCGAATTTCAAGACTCGCAGCGCTACCGACATCCAGTCGGCCGTTGATTACGGCAAACGCGTGAAGGTCTACCCGCTGGGCGGTGACCCGAATTCCACTGTGTTTGTCGATTGCGACGGGAAGACGTTCGATTCGACGATTCCCTATGACGCGTCGTTCTTCGATCACCTGAACCGCTTCGTGCAAGTTGAACCGTGGCTGACGCGCGACAAGGCGATGATCGATGTGCTGAAGACGATCGGCATCGAGAAAGGCAAGCCGTTCAATCCGGACGCGAACACCAGGGCGATCTTGAACCAGGCCGCGCAGGAAGCGCACGCCGTGGTCGCGATGAAGTACGAGAAAAACTTCGAGCCACCGTTCTGGAAAGGGACGCATTGGGGGGTACCGGTCCCCGCGGAGACGCGCGAGGGGCTGAGTTCGATGTTCGCCGATCCGAATCAGTACGGCATCGACGGGCGTGCGATCATGTACCACATGGCGTACTTCAGCCCGCGGTTTTTTGGCGCGGGGCAGTTCTATTTGGTGTGCATTCACGACGGGGCTGGAAAGGCATTGGATGGCGGTAAGAGTTATCGCTTGCGAGTGCCGGCGAAGGCGCCGATCGAACAATACTGGTCGGCAACCGCGTACGACCGCGAGACCCACGCGCTGATCGTCGGCATGTCGCGCCCCAGCCGCGCGTCGAATGACACGGCCATGCAGAAGAACTCTGACGGGTCGATTGACGTCTACTTCGGCCCAACGGCGCCGGCAGGAAAGGAATCCAACTGGGTGC
Organism: Planctomycetota bacterium; assembly: GCA_040386595.1. Lineage (GTDB taxonomy): Bacteria > Planctomycetota > Planctomycetia > Planctomycetales > Planctomycetaceae > JAKFVC01. The sequence goes on from JAZKFE010000381.1 coordinate 12,462, forward strand.
CCACCGCTCCGAAGCGGCAGTTTGAACTCATTTTCCGCCTGTATGGACCGAAGAAGGCGCTATTCGAAAACACCTGGATACTGCCGGATGTTGAAGAGCTGAAGTGATCGACACTCACGTCTAAAAGGGACGATACCATGCGTTTGCGAATGATGCTTCCCGCAATGTTCATACTGGTCGCGGCTGTTGCGGTCGCGCAGGAACCGCCATTCAACGGGGGATTCCCACCGGCCGATGCTGCACAGACGGCGCGTGACGAGGCCGACTACCAGCGTGCGATGACCGCGTACCGATTCTGGTATCCGACCATCTCGTGCGAGGGTATTTTTAATGGCAACCGCGAGAAGGGGATTCGGGACAACGAGAGCATTGTCATCCTGTCGGCGGGGCCACGGCAGGTGGCGTTCACCGCGAACTCCGATACGCCGTATGGGGCCGGATGCCTCGATGTGAAGGACGGGCCGTTCGTCATTGAAATGCCCCCCGGGCCGTTCATCGGCTTGGCCAACAGTCACCATCAGAGCTGGATTCTCGATATGGGGATTCCCGGTCCTGATGCCGGTAAGGGGGGCAAGCACCTGATCCTGCCCCCGCATTACAAAGGCGAGGTTCCACCGGGCTATTTCGTTGGCAAGTCACCGTCGAACAAGGTGCTCATTGCGATCCGCTCGCTGCCACAGAAGGGTAATGTGAAGGGGGCTATGGATGGGCTGCGGACGATCAAGATTTATCCGCTCGCCACGGCCGCGAAACCGAAATTGCTGACGTTTGTGGACATCAGTGAGAAGGAGATGGACGGCACCTGCCTGCGGTGGGAAGACAACATCCAATACTGGCAGAAGCTGCACGAAATCATCGAGGCGGAACCTCTCGCGGAGAGATTCCTGCCCATGTACGGCTTGCTGGAAGCACTGGGGCTTGAGAAGGGAAAGCCGTTTGCCCCGGACGCGCGGATGAAGGGCATTCTGGAAAAAGCCGCGAAAGCGGGACGCGACCAGTTGCTCGTATCGGCTTTTGCCAGCGGCCGCCCGGACCGCTTCGCGTGGCAAGATCGCCGGTGGGAGTGGGCGGGACTGGTGCCCGAAAGCGCCCAGTTCGAGACCCCAAGCGGCATCGACCTGGAAGCCCGCGACCGCTGGTTTGCCCAAGCGATCGTCACCTCGCCTGCCATGTTCCGCCGGACGAAAGGGGCCGGTTCCCTCTATTGGCTCGGCCATCGTGACGCCGCCGGTGCGTACGTCGACGGCGGCAAGACCTATAAGCTGACCGTGCCGCTGCCGGTTCCCGCCGGACTGTTCTGGTCGGTCACCGTGTACGACGCCGCCACGCGAAGCGAGATCAAGACGGAGCAAGATCAGGCGGCGCTCCGCTCGCTGTTCGAGCTGAAAGACCTTGGTGATGCGAAGTCGGTCGATCTGTACTTCGGCCCGAAGGCGCCGGCGGGCCACCAGGACCGCTGGATTCAGACGCAGCCGGGCAAAGGCTGGTTCACCTACTTCCGCATCTACGGGCCCGGGCAGGCGGCGTTTGATGGCACTTGGAAGCCGCACGATTTTGAACTCGTGGACTAACAATCCTAACTATCTTAATCCCCAACCGGGGCAACGTCGTGAAGGCTTCTGGGAGGGTGAGGCTCCTGCCGAACCGCTAAGTCTT
>JAZKFE010000381.1:14179-19248 GCA_040386595.1 Planctomycetota bacterium
AAGCGGTTCGGCAGGAGCCTCACCCTCCCAAGGATTCGAAACACCGCCAAATTTAAAAGCCCTGGAGAATTCGCGTTCCAAAATCCTTCACGGCGTAGCCCTTTGGGGCTGGAAACCAACGACGACCACGGAATCGAAAGTTCCACTTTCTTCCGTGATGTCAACTTTTCCGCCCCTACTCTCACCGTTCTCAATTCGCCCGAAAATTTGTCACGACGTCGCACGCCGCGCGGCTTCGATGGTGGCGACGTCGAGCTTCTTCATGGTCATCATGGCCTTAAAAACACGTTGGGCCTCATCACCACCGGCCGCCATCGCGTCGGTGAGTGCGCGGGGGGTGATCTGCCAGGAGAGACCCCAGCGGTCCTTGCACCAGCCGCACATACTTTCCTGGCCGCCGTTGCCCACGATCGCGTTCCAGTAACGGTCGGTCTCTTCCTGATTGTCGGTAGCGATCTGAAACGAGTAGGCGTCGCTGAACCCCGGGCCGCCATTCATGCCGACGCAGGGAATGCCCACCACGGTAAACTCCACCATCAGCACATCACCCTGTTTGCCGCCCGGGTAGTCGCTGGGGGCCTTGTGAACCGCCGTCACTTCACTGTCCGGAAAGGTGGCGGCATAAAAGCTCGCCGCCTCTTGCACGCCCTTACCGAACCAGAGACAAATCGTGTTCTTGGGCTTCATGTTCGTGTGCTCCTTGTGCTGCAGTCAGGGCCAAAAAGATTACCCAGTTCAAATCCCATCGCTAGTTGAATGCGGTGTGTCAATGAAGCACTGCTATCGCTGCTCGACACCGTACCGCTTGTCGAGTTTTGAGAGTTGGCTAGCAAAACCTTCCGCCTGCATCTTTGAAAACTCTTCGTCGTGCATCGGGTGCAGTGTGACCACCATGCGCACGGCTTCGCCTGACGGGAAGAAGTCCACGACAATCGTGCTGTCGTACGGTTTCACGCCCGGCAGGAAGTCTATCATATGGACAAGCGTTAGTCGCTCGTACGGTCTGAACTCGGCGAATCGGCCGCGCGATTCGTGGGACGCCGGGCGGCCCATTTGTTTCATCGCCTCGATCATTTCGGGCGTCGCGGCGATCATGTCATAGTGCAGTTGGCCTCCCTCGCGCGCTTCCATGGTATAGACGCGCGTGAAAAAACCCTCGGGGCCCCACCAGGACTCGAAGCCTTCTTTGGTGGTCCACAGTTCCCAGAGCTCCTGTGGAGCCGCCCGGTAGGTGCGTTCTACGACGGTCGTCGATCGGTTCGTGTTGTTCATTGAGGTTGCTCCGTGGGTTTGGTTTTGCGAGCTTTTTTTTCTTCCAGTGCGGCGCCCAAGCGATCGAGGCGTGCCTCCCACAAACTGCGGTATTGCGCGAGCCAATGATCTAGCTCGCGAAAGCGATCCGGCTTGAGCGAATAGAAACGTCGTTGTCCCACCGGCCGCATTGATACGAAGCCGGTTTGCAGCAGGATGCGCAGATGGCGTGAGACGCCAGATTGATGGATGCTGGCCTGCTCAACGATGTCGTTAACCTGCCGCTCGCCGTTCCGCAGCACTTCGACAATGCTGCGACGCGAGGGGTCGGCAAGAGCTTGAAATAGGTCTAATTTCGTTTTCATGTATATACACTGCGGTGCATATTTTGACGCGTCAAGAGTGATGATGTCTCTCATCAATCTCTGGAGGCGAATCGTCCGTTGCGCGATTGGTTCTCCTCCCTCGCCGCAGTCAATTGCCAGCATCGGTGTTCGTGGTTTTTCGACTCATCGACGAGCGGATGCCAGCGAAAACCGCGAGGGGAATTACGAGCAGGTTCGCAATCTTAAACCAAGTCGGATAGGGCAGCATCGAGACGTTGCAGGCGAGAGCCGCGAGCAATAGTAGCCCCACGATCGACGCCGAATAGACGTTTCCGATTCTTCCTGCCGTCCAAGTGCTGGCGAACGCGGCAGCGGCCCAAGCTGGAACGACAACGGCCAGCACCCATTGCGGGTAGCGCTCCACGTGCCGACAGATTTCCTCTGTTGTTTCCTTGAAGCCGTCTGGAAAAGGATGAACGACGGCGCTGAACAGCTCGATCGCGACGACCAGTATGATTAGCACAAGCAAGCCAGCGGGGACCGCCACAGCAGAGCGTAGAACTGATTTCATCGGATTCCCTCGGTATTAGTGCCGCTGCGCGATCTGGATCAGATTGCCGCAGGTGTCGTCGAACACGGCTGTCGTCACTGGTCCCATCGCTGTCGGTGGCTGAGTGAAGATCACTCCCAGCGAGGTGAGTCGGTTAAACTCGGCCTGCACGTCATCAACGCCAAACGACGTGAAAGGAATGCCGTCCTCGACCAGCGCCCGTTTGAACGGCCCTGCCGCCGGATGTTGATCGGGTTCCAGCAATAGTTCGACGCCGTCCGCATCGCCGGGAGAGACGACGGTCAGCCAGCGAAACTCCCCCATCGGAATGTCGTGCTTCTTGGTGAAGCCCAGGACCTGAGTGTAGAACTGCGAAGCTTTTTCCTGGTCGTCTACTAAGACGCTGGTAATGACGATCTTCATTCTTCGCCTGCCTTTCGAGTCGGTTTGAGCCAACGACTGTTGATGATGTTCAGTGGTGTTGTATCGAGATAGTGGTACTTGTACCGACTCACCCGCTGCGTGCTGACCAGGCCGACCGCTTCTAACATTTCCAGGTGCTGCGAGATCGCTTGGCGAGTCAGCGTGAGATTGTGCTGCATCGTCAGGCGGGCACAAATTTCGAATAACGTCTGGCCGTTCCGCTCGCACAGAGCATCAAGGATGGCGCGCCTTGCCGGTGCCGCCAGAGCTTCAAATATGTCAGCCATAACCGACTATACGCAAGCCGTGGCTTGCCTGTCAAGATTGGGGGAATACTTCGGGCAAAGTCTGGGAGTTCAGAATACGGTGGTGGAGAAAATTCGACTGCTGGGTGTTGTGTCGGCCTCTTAGCCCGAGCGTTTGCACTTCGGATTTACATCGCAAACTGATGCCAAGTGGTGTCGCACAATTTAGTCCCGATAGGGACGAAAGAACCTAGCCGTGGGTGTAAACCCACGGTCGCCGTTTAAAACAGCCCCCAAGCCCTGACGGGGCGACACTCAACAGTTTCCCGGGTGTCGCCCCTTTTTGGGCTTGGTTTCATTTGTGGAATATGTACCGTGGGTTTGCACCCACGGCTAGATTCTTTCGTCCCTGTCGGGACTGTGGAAAAACATAGACGATTGCTCCCAAGTTTCGCGATCACTGCTACTTTATGTTTCACTGGGCGGGCTCATTCCGCGTCCAGGGGACGTCGATGTTGATGCAGACTTTAAGTGGCACTGCTATAGCATCCCGCGAACTCCGATTGCTATACTGCCGCGTGTACAATTTGTCGGTTTACACTTGGGGTACTGTCGATGCGTTTCAATGCCGTGTCTGGTTTCTTAGTTATTTTTGTATGCCTCTTCGTCTCGGCAACTGCGTGTTCGGGCAAAGAGGCCTACGACTGGGCGATGTTTGGCGGCCGGATGAGCCCAGAGAAGAAAGTATCGCTCGAAGAACAGGTTGCGATGAACCCCGCTGACGTCGAATCGCGAACGAAGCTGCTGGGCTACTATTTTGTCAAAGGACGGAAAGACGCCGATGCGAAATCCGCCAAGCAGGGGCATGTGCTGTGGTTAATTGAGAATGCTCCTGAATCGGAAGTGCTCGGCTTACCTTACGCGGAGCTCCACAAAAGACTTGAGCCCGAGGGCTACGATGGGGCCAAGAAAGCTTGGCTCAAGATCATCCAGAAGTCGCCTGATAACCTCGCCGTACTCAAGAATGCGTCCGGGTTCTTCTTTTTGCAAGATCGCAAACTCACCGAAGAATTGTTGCTCGCGGGACAAAAACTTGACGCAAAAGATCGCCAGTGGCCGGCGTCGCTAGGTCAACTCTATTCGCTGGAGTTGATATCGCTTCCCGAGGGACCGGTGCGAAAAGCCACGGCGGCGAAAGCGTTTCGGCAATTTGAGTTGGCCTACGATCTATCCAAGGCGATTGAAAAAGACAGCCTTTTATCTTACATGGGCAAAACGGCCTTGGTCGCGGGGCTGAACGACGATGCCAAGAAACTTGCGGTGAAGGTGTTGGATGACGACTCTACTGAAGGGAACCGGGGCGATCGAGTTCACCATGGAAATCTCATTCTGGGGCGGATTGCCCTCGTGGACGGAAATGTTGCCGAAGCCAAATCCAGGTTGCTGCTGGCTGGCAAGACCGGCGGTTCGCCTCAATTGAAATCCTTCGGTCCCAATATGCTGCTGGCGAAGGAGCTGCTCGAACGAGGTGAAAAAGCCGTGGTTTTGGAGTATTTGGGACTCTGCAAGAAGTTTTGGACTTCGCCAAATCAAGAACTGGAACAGTGGACAAACGATGTGAGGTCAAACCGTATTCCGAAGTTCGGAACCAGATTCGAATAGTAATCGCGGTTCGCAAAGCCCTGGAACACCAGGAATCGCTACTTTGGGGGACTGACTGTCTCCAGAAGAAATCAATGGCCCGCTCAGTTCGATGCAACCGGGTAGGTTTGGGGTGTGGACAGGCTTGTGTGCCACGAGATGAAACAATGACCACGTTGCTGATGTCATCTCGACACACTGAAGACGATCAAGCTCTCTGGAGGGCTGCAATTGGCCGGGGATGGTCTGTCGTTCGTGCTCGTGGTATCCGATTGCCGGAGATCGAAGACGACGAAGTCGTCATTTACATCGAGGCTCTGTACGCGCCGACCATTGCCGAGATGCTTGGAAGAACGTTGCTCGATCTGCCCGATGATTGGCTAGTCAGGCTGCCTTCTGAATTTCGCCACCGCCAGGTTCAATTGATGACGCTGGGGCAGGCTCGCACGCTGAACCGGCCGAGTTTTTGCAAACCTCCCAACGACAAATCGTTCGCGGCACAAGTTTATGAGTCCGGGGCGGCGCTGCCTGTGGAATTCGACGATGACATGGCGGTGTTAGTGGCCGATCCTGTGCCATGGGAATCAGAATTTCGGTGCTTTTGCCTGGATGGAAAGGTCCTGACGCTCTCTC
>JAZKFE010000381.1:19258-19611 GCA_040386595.1 Planctomycetota bacterium
TATCTGAGATCGGGAGTGCATGCCCAGCAGACGGACTATCGGGCGCTCGACGATGAACTGCGCGAGGTGATTGGTTTTGCAGAGAACGTTCTGGCTGCCACACAACGTTTCACGCCGCGAGCGGTCGTTATTGATGTCGGCTGCATTGAGCATCGGGGCTGGGCCGTTGTCGAAGCCAACGCCGCGTGGGGGGCGGGCATCTACGGATGTGACCCGAGCCTCGCGCTGGACGTGATTCGACATGCCACCTTCAACCCCCAGTAGAAGGAGGCTTGTAATGGACATGGAAAGCAGGTATCGCTTGACGAATTGAACATTCCTCGCCGTGCACGTTGGCGATGATGGGCCGTCAA
>JAZKFE010000381.1:19621-33622 GCA_040386595.1 Planctomycetota bacterium
AGCCAATCGCGAGAGACCCTACCGGAAAGCGTTCCTCATTCGGAAACGGCTGCCAAGGCGCGCTGGGGATCGACTCCGCGGGCGGATCCCAGTCCTGGGCTGACGGCGATTTGGCGGCGGATTTCGGTGGTGGTCAGGGCGAGGTGTTCCAGGCGGCGGCAGACTTGATGGGCGTCGCTGCAGGCGGATTCCAGCTGGGGGAACAGGCCTGATCCCAAGCGGCTTTGCGCGAGCTCTACTGCCAGTTGGTTGATTCGCTGGTTTAACCCTCGTCGTAGCCCTCGCGTGAACGACATGAGCAGTAGTCCCGACCAGAGGACCAGGAAGACTCCTGCTGCTAAATAAAATTCCATCGTCAGGATCGGCGTTTTTGAGAACACCGAATCCCAGAAAAAATTCTTGCCGATGCGGATGATGAGGTAGCTCACAAACGCCAGCCAGAGAATTTCGTAGCACGCTCGGCGGAAGACGCCCGAATGTCGCCGGGCCAGTGACGAGATGATTTCTTCGACTTGCCGTCCCGCGTCTCCTAGAAACTGATTCTCGACCCGAGCTGCTTCGTGCCGCAAATGTTTGAGATCGGCGACTTGCAAGATCCGCGAATCAAACCTTGCCGACTGCACATACCCGGACAGGACCAGTTGGGCCTCGCGCAGCACGTGGTCGTCCAGGCCCAGGCTGGCGAGTTGCTGCATCCGGTCTTCGCTCTCTTGCTCGGCCCGCCGCGAGTTCAGCCATTGCATTCCCTGCATGGCCCCCAGGATGGCCAGCTGTGCTGAACTGCGAGCCCGCACGAGCGTGGCCGAGGCCAGTAGCGTGCCCAGGCTGTTGTACAGCCGCAAGACCGATGAAAAGGGGCTGAATCCCCAGATTTGAGCGACTTCACCCAGCAGCCGGCGTTCCCACAGATTGCGGCTGGCCAGGAGTTCGTCTCGCAGTCGCACCGTCATTGTGGCGAGCATGCGTTGCCGTTGTCGTTCGAGTTCATCTTCCAACTCGACGAGTCTTAGTTCATGTTCGGCCAGCGATTTTCGGCAATGGTCCAGGGCCGCCTGGACGAGGTCCAGCAGATTGGCGCGACGCACCTGGGTGCGTTGTGCGGTACCTAATTCACGCGACAGCAAATCGAGCAGCCGGCTGAAATCACCACTCGGCCGTTGCCCTGCGGCTTGCTCCCGCAAGGCACGTAGCGAGTCGACGAAGAAGACGTCGGGGACTTCATAGTGCTCGGCGAGTAAGCTGCGCCAGTCGTCCCGAATATCTGCGTCGAGATCCGCATGCGTCTGCACGAAGATCAGGCGGCAACCGGAAGCGGCCTGTGATAGTTCTTGCACGACACGCGCCGAGCGATATTTTTGTTGGGTTGAGGTATACAGCAACACGTCGCAGTGCGGCAGCATTTGCCGCAAGCGTTCCAGATTGCTGCCCGCCGTTTCGGCTTCGTTCGTGTCGGGGTCGGGGCAATCGACGATCACGATGTCGCGCAGCGCCGGGGCGTCGACTAGGGTGATCTCAAACGATTCCAGCGGGAGGCCCAGCGGCTGGAGTTCAGTGAGCGGATGGGCGACCAGAATGGGGCGGGTGGTTGTCGGTCGTTGCCGGCCGCTGGCGGTGCATTCCCGGCCTACTAGTGCGTTGATCAACGCACTTTTGCCAGTCCCCGTGCCGCCAAACGTGGCCACGACCAAGGGGGCCTCCAGGCGCACGCGCAACGTTTCGACGCGAAAGACAACTCGTCGCAATAATGCTCGGCTGGCCTGCAACGGTTCCCAGTTGGACTCGATCTCCAGCCAGGAATTGAGCCGTTCCAGAAGATCATCCACCTGTGCCAGTAACTCAAGCTGCAGGAGTTCCGGCACAGACATGATTGAGGTCCTAGGTCGAAGAAGTCGTAAGACTTCATGTAGGATGGGCATTCTTGCCCGTCTGGATGTGTTTTTCGAACGCCAGTCGTCCTTCGACTCTAGAGACGGGCAAGAATGCCCATCCTACAGAATCGACGATTCAAGAATTCTCACGAATCCTTCTACTCTGTACGCGCAGCACAAAACCGCGCGACCTGCTAACAGCAGAGCACGCGGTTTCAGATCAACATTAATTCGCAGTCACTCGTTACAAGCTCAGCGGATCAGGTCTTAACCTTGTGCGCTTTGGCCTTGCGAGCCTTGGAATTGGCGGGACGTTGTCCCTTATTTGCTTTTTTGATTACTCGGTGTGGCTTAGCCATTTCGTCCTCGAAGCTTCCTGCACAAACGACCTGAAGTTTTTTAAATAGAACTTCCTAGATCGGTAGTTTATCGGCTGTTCTGATATCTGAAAAGGATTGGTTTGCAGAAAATCCGCTTTTACCGGGATTTTTGCTGGAAACCACGTCCAGAAATGATTCGTCACACGCAAGTTACTTCAAACATTGAGCTTATCGCCGTGTTGATAGTTTCTCATGGCTTTCAATTGAGCGGAACTCAAGCGAATGCTGGGGCGAAGCTCCTGAAGTTTGGTGATTGCTGCATCGGTATCTCTAACCGCTCCGGTCGCCACGAGATAAGCCGCAACGATGCACGTAGTTCGGCCGTGTCCTGAGACGCAGTGAACATACACTGGCCCAGATGACGTGGCCTGCTTAAGCCAAACAACGGCATCGTTAATTTGATCCGCGGAGGGGGCGGTGCTGTCCAGCAATGGCAACGAACGGTATCCGGGAAGTTTTCTGAGAGGCGCGATTTCGCTGAACTCCACAGCCAAGTCCAGAACACTTTGCCACCCCAAGGCGATGCCTTCAGCGGCTTCTGATTTTGTGAGTCTTCGACCGAAATAAAGATTGGGGCTCACCGGCTTAAAAGCGAGTTCTGGCGAGGTCATCCTGTAGATCCAGAAAAAGACTTCATTCATCAAGAAGTAAGCGCCAAAAATTAGGTAGAATGCGGTGTTGAGCTTACCGGATTGGGATTTGGGAATTACCTTTCCCCCCAACCCCGCGTAGGCGATTCCCAGCATTCCGCTGGAGATTGACACATAGAAAAGACCGACGCTGTCCCAAAACCTGTCTTCAAGGCACAGCACGGCTAGACCGCCCATTGCGCCTGCAAAAACCAGGAACAGTATGCTGTATCTGTGATCCACGATCCTGACGCTCCCTTTATGTCTCAACGCTGTTTGGTCAGAAATCGCTGGAAATCGTCAGGTAACGGCGATTCAAACCGTAATGCTTTTTTCGTCCGCGGGTGATCAAATCCCAGTATGGCGGCGTGCAGGGCGAGGCGATTGGCGCGCCAGCCGGGGTGATACGCCTTGTCGGTGCGATATCTTTCGTCACCTAAAACGGGATGGCCATGGTCCGCAAAATGGACGCGAATCTGGTTCCGGCGACCGGTCTCTAATTGCACCCGAACGTACGTCGCGCTCGACATGGTTCGTTCGACGCGATAGTGCGTGACGGCGATTTCGCCTTCTTCGTCATCGTCGGTCGAATAACGTTGCAAGCTTTTGGTTGTCGCCATGTGAGTCGTAAAGGTGCCGGTGGAGTTGCGGAGTGTGCCGGCAACGATCGCAGCATATTCGCGTTCGGCTTTGCGGACGCGGAATTGCTCGATCAATTCGTTGGCAATTCGCGCATTCTTGGCGAAAACCAACAGTCCGGACGTTCCCCGGTCCAGGCGATGCACGACGGCGGCACGGCCGCGGCGACGGGCGAGGTAGACGTTCAAGGCTCCCAACAGCGTGTTGGTTTCTCCGTGATCGGTAGGGACGGTCAGGATCGACGCAGCCTTGTCCACCACGATCAGAAATTCGTCTTCGAAGACCACTCGAAACGCCGAGTTAACCCGTTCGGGGGGCGGTTCATGGTAACGGGTGTGCGGGTCATGCCTCACGACAATGACGTCGCCCAGCTTCATGGTGGCGCCCGGTTCGCGGCAAACTTCGCCGTTCAACTGCACACACTGCTGGTGGAACATGCCGCGAATCTCGGAGCGCGAACGCCCCGTCAAATCTCGGACCACTTGATCCAGTCGGCCGGGATTTTCCGTGGCCACTACTTGCTGCAACTCAACAATCGCCATATCCGAATTTTATTCTCTACGCGGCCAAGCGTGAGACCTTCTCTAAGATTACCACCGCGTTATCGCTGCAATCAAAACGTCTTCCGTTTGATTTCGTCAGGTATCACGTCGTCGGCCTGAAGCCTGACACGAGATAACCCCAGCATATCGGACGCGACAGCCACGGGGGAAGTGACGTTGCCCCCGTGCGATTTGCAACATTCCAGAAAAAGGGCGACACATCAGCTCCATTTCGAGGAAACTAGATGTGAGGCACTGGCCAAAGTGTCCTGACGCGACTGCAGGCGTTCGCCGCAGCCCAATCCTCCGGTAGTTGATACTCAATACTGTCTAACACATGTTGTGCGGCAACCCTGATTGCCGGATGTGCGGGACTGACTCATTGGGAAAAATGTGGTTTTATCTGTCAAAGAGAGGCTTATCATGCGCCGCATTGCTTCCTGTCTGACTGGAATGGCCTTGGCCCTCTGCCTGCTGGCAACGCCAGTTTCAGCACAGGTGATCATCATTCAGCCACCCCACCTGCCCCGTCCGATCATTCCTCGGCCCACTCTGCCGCAGCCCCGCGTGACCGAGTATCGCATCCAATCGGTCGAGATGCAGGCCCAGATTCGCGACCAGGCCGCGCAGGTCCAGATTTCGCAAGTGTTCGAGAACGTCGGCAGTCAGACGATTGAAGCCTCGCTGTACTTTCCGTTGCCCGATGCGGCCGCGATCTCGGGTTTGACGTTGTTGGTTGATGGCAAGGAACTGCCCGGAAAACTGCTCCCCAAGGACGAAGCCCGGCGGATCTATGAAGAAACCGTTCGTCGGCAGCGAGACCCCGCGCTCCTGGAATACATGGGACAAGGGCTCTACCAAACCAGCGTCTTCCCCATCCCCGCCCGGGCCACGCGAAAGGTGGAGATTCGCTACACGCAACTCCTCGTGAAAGACAGCGGTCTGATTGACCTCAGCTTGCCACTAGGCACGAACAAGTTCTCCAGCCGTCCGATCGACAAGCTCGATGTGACCGTGCGGATTGAGGCCAGTGACGCCATCAAAACCATTCATAGTCCCAGTCACCGCATTGATATCGAGCGGCCGGAAACGAATCGGGCGGTCTGTAAGATGTCGCTCACGAACGTCTCTGCTCCGGATGATTTTCGTTTGCTGTACGGCACCCAGAATGGCCTGGTCGGAATGAACGTCGTCAGCTATCGCCCCAGCGCGACGGAAGACGGCTACTTCCTGCTCTTAGCGAGCCCCGAAGTGAAGTCGGCCATGGAGAACAAAGTCGACAAGACAATCGTCGTCGTGGTCGACAAGTCGGGCAGCATGAGCGGAGCCAAGATGGTTCAGGCCCGCGAGGCCCTGAAGTTTGTGGTGCGACAACTCCGCCCGACCGACACGTTTAATATTGTGGCGTACGACTCGAGTGTGGAAAGCTTCCGGCCGGAACTGCAACGGGCCGATGAGGCCACCGTCAAAGCGGCTGTGGGTTATGCCGACGGATTGTTCGCCGGTGGCGGAACCAATATTGATGGAGCCCTGCAGTCGGCTCTGAAAATGCTGGCTGACAAATCGCGGCCCAATTATGTGCTGTTTCTCACCGATGGCTTACCGACGGTGGGGGAGACCAACGAGATGACGATTGCCAAGAATGCCGGGCAAGCCAACACGGTGGGGGCGCGGGTCTTCAGTTTTGGTGTGGGTTACGACGTCAACAGCCGCCTGCTGGATCGCGTGTCGCGCGATCTGCGTGGGCAGTCGGTATACGTCAAACCGAACGAAAACATCGAATCGCAGGTGGCCCTGCTCTACAACAAGATTGGCTCCCCCCTACTGACCGATCTGGCTTTGGCCTGGGAGTTCGATCAACCGCTGGCCGCCGATGCACCGCCCGCGATCTCGCGTCTCTACCCCAAGCAACTGACCGATCTATTTCAAGGCGAACAGATCGTGATGGTGGGCCGCTACAAGGCGAACGGCACGGCGAAGGTCTCACTGACTGGTTCTATTGCCGGAGAAAAACGCACCTTCACGTTCCCCGCAACGTTCGTTTCGCAGTCCTCGAATGAGAGTCACGGATACGTCGAAAAGTTGTGGGCCACGCGGCGTATTGGCGAGATCATTGATGAGCTCGATTTAAAAGGTCAGAACAAGGAATTGGTCGACGAGTTAGTCCAGCTGTCGTTGAAGCATGGGATTCTCACCCCCTATACGTCTTTCCTAGCGGACGATCGGACCAACCTGGTGGCCAGCGCCGCGAATTCCAGCGTGGCGGCGGATCGTGTGGAGAAGCAGTTGCAGCAAAATGCAAGTGGCAAGTCCGGATTCGCGCAACGTGACATGAAGGGCCGATTCCAGTCTGCAGGGAGCGCTGGTGGCCCGCTGAGTGCTCCTGGGGTGGCGGCCGAGGCGCGAGCCATGCCACTCGGCGTCATTAACGGAATGGGAAGAGCGGCGATGTTCGAGGACTCGGAGGGGAATGCCCAGGTGGCCGTCAATGTCCAGAATGTCGGTCAAAAGACGTTCTATCGCCGGCAAAATCAGTGGCGTGATGCCAGTGTCACACCGGACCAGGAAAAAAAGGCGCAACGCGTTAAGCAATACAGTCCCGAATACTTCGAACTAGCAGCGAAGCATGGCGGCCAGCTGGCGAAATACCTGGCGTTCTCCGAGCCGGTCATCGTCAACCTGGGTCCTGAGACATATCAAATCGACCCGCCGGATGAAGTGGCCAACTAAGTCCGCAAGTGCTTCTCATGGCACCTGTGTCTGAACCGCGAATGCCTTCTACAGCACCCAGTGCTGCGGAAGGCATTCACATTTTGAGCGTTCCGAAGATGCCGGCCACTTTGTCGGAACGGTGGCTTTCCACCGCATGGTGAGGCATTTCCACCCCATTGTCTGGTCTTTTTCGGCCAACTTTGCTCGGCGTTCGATGAGGTTCGTCGCAACTTAAGATCTTTGCGACAAAAGTAATCTGCAAGCAGCCTCCGCCGATCGACCGCTCATGAGACGACCATCGCCAGCAGTGACTCAACTGTTTCCTGTGAGGTTCGCGGCGTAAACAAAAGGTAACACCGGCCATGGCTCTGTGTCTTTTGCAGGACATTGCCGTGGTGTTTTTGCATCATTTGTGGAGGCTTTGAAAAACGATCCGGAGTTATGTTCATGAGTGTATGCACTTAGCATGTGTTTTTTTGTCTTGAGAACATCACTCAAAATCAGCCTGATCGGTTGTGAAGAGGCCACTGACATCGAGTCTGCCTATTATGTCGACCTGAGGGGGTGGGGTGACTGGGGGTGCTGGAATGGGATTTGCTAAAGTACTGCTGGCCGCTCCGCAAAAGTGCAGCGAGAGTGCGCCTGTGATGCTAACTGCCTTGGAAGGGTTAGCGTTGAAAACTCAACTTCCAATCAATTGACGTTCGTCACACAGCAGATTTCAGGAGTTACTATGTTGCGCAAATTGATGGTCGACGAGTCCGGTTTCATTGTGTCGTCGGAGATGGTGTTGATTGCCACGATGCTCATTCTGGGGCTGTTGGTGGGGCTCAACACACTGCGGAATTCGATTACGAGCGAAATCAATGACATTGCCGACGCGATTGGCAACATCAATCAAGATTACAGCTATTCCGGTCTCACCGGTCACTCGGCCAGCATTGCCGGCACCGTGTTTGATGACGTCGAGGACTTCTGCGAAGTTGGTAACCAAGTCCCAGATCAGTTCCAGCTCTGTACGGCCACCATCGATGGTGGTGTCGAGAACTAATCGGAAACCGCTTGCGGTCCGCCTGATTTTGAACGCCTGAATGCGTTCTGATCGGCGCGAAGATTCGCAAAGGCAAAGTCTTTCACACGGTCTGTCTCGGGGTGCGCTTAGATGTCGCGGCCCGGCGGGGGCGGCGCGCACTTTGATCTGCGGCGGCCTGCCCCTCACGACAGAATTCCCTGCATCAAAACTCGAATGTGCCTTGGGAGCGGTGATCTGCAAAGGATCGCTCACCACGCCATTCACGGTGAAACAACGGAATTGCTCGACCCATGCGCCTTACACCCTGGTTATCACTGTTCTCCAAGCCTGTTTCGGGGGCCAAACGGACCCGTCTGGCATCCAAACATTCGCGTCAATCGACAGGGGCTCAATTTGAGCAACTCGAAGATCGCGTTTTGCTGACCACATTGTATGTCGACGACAATCTGCACTTAACTGGAGACATTGGTGCTCCCGGCCTTTCGAACGGTGATACCGTTACATTCGCCTTCGGTGAGACTGCCCAGCAGACGGGGCTGATCTTCGGGACGAACGCGTTCTCGACGATCCAAGACGCAATCAATGCCGCTGCCGCTTCGGGCGATGAAATTCACCTGGCCACTGGCACCTACCTGAGCACCACGACTCTCAATATCAATAAGAGTGTTGTGATTGAGGGCGTGGGGACCAGCGTTGACGATGTGAAGATTCAAAAGAACGCGATTCGTACGGGGCAAGAAGACCGGGTCCTCGAAATTTTTGTTCCCAACGTGACGCTCACTCACCTTACCGTTTCGGGTTGGCAGGTTGCTCCCACGGTCGGGGAGTTGGGGACGGGGTACAACGTCTGGACGACTCAGGCCTCCACGACGCTCGATGATGTCCGTCTGGACGGCGATGATCTTCGCGGGGCCGTGTACTTTGGCTCGGCCAGCAATTTTACGTTGACGGATAGCCGAATTACGGGGACTTATTTCCGTGGGGCGGTTCGCGGTGGCGGCCAACACATGGATATCAGCTACAACTCATTCGAAGAAAGTCACTATTGGTACAGCCCGATCTACATGGATACCGGGGCTGCGACCAGTGGCACGATTGACCACAACTATTTTGCCAATCGGCTGGGAGTCAACAACCAGTTTTACGGCAACTTCAAGTCCGATGCCGACGGCTTTTATGCCATCACGAATTTCCAACCCACGGCGACGACGGCGGATGGGTTATACATCGAATTCAACACCTTTGATTTTAAAGATGCGGACGCTGTCAGCGGTGGTAAGAAGCCCAGCTCCGGGGGCGTCTACATCTCGCCGACCGGAACGCCTGGCGGCCCCATCGAGATCAAGAACAACATTTTCCAGGGTTATAAATTCAATGGCGTGGTCCCCCCACCTCTGGAGGGAACGCAGTACGCCCCGGTGTTCCGACCCGGACAAGGGCAGTTTGGTGGTGCCCTGGAATTCGACGGCGTCGATGACTTCGCCACGTTCCAGTCTCAGACGTTCAATGTGGGCCAGCAAGGCACGCTGAACTTCTGGGTGAAGATGGACAACACCAGCCGCCGCAACGAATTCTTCGAAGGTCCCGACAATGCGGGCTTCGAGATGCAGTATCGTTCCAATAGCGGCGGACAGATTTATGGCCGCGTGACGACCGACGGCGACTTCGTCATTCGTAGCGGTTCCGATGGCTCGATTGCCGGCACATGGACGAACATTCAATACACCTGGGACTACAGCGCCAGCAATGTGACTGGAAAGATGCGGATCTACGTTAATGGTGTGGAATCCAGCTATCTGAGCGGGTTTACTCCGAATGATCTGTCGTGGGCCCAGATTGTGGATACGACCCAAGGCATTATGAATGTCGGGCGTGACCTGGGAGATTCGTCCCGCGGCTTTGACGGCATGATGGATGATGTCGCCTGGTTCAATCGTGTGCTGTCCCCCGCAGAACTGACCGCCATTCGCACCAATGGAGTGGCCGCGGCTCCTCCCGCAAATATGGTCGCCTACTGGGACATGAACGATGCCCCGGGCACGATCATTGCGCCGGGTAATGGTGGGACCTCGATCTCGCTGTACCTCGGTGCGAATCCCTCGCCCCCGCTCCCGGCTTCGTCCGCGATTATTGCTCCGGTCAACACCCTGGTTGACTACAACCTGTTTTTCAACAACAGCCAGAATTTCAATAGCTCGCCGACCGACGGGGGCCACAACCTGTATGGCGATCCTCGCTTTGTCGGCTCGGGTGCGACACCCGAAATGTACTATACGTTGAAGTTCGGTTCACCAGCGCTCAATGCTTCCTCGGAGTTCCCGACGATCAATGATGAGGAGCGTCACATCGGTGCGTTCCAAGGGACACCGGTCCCTCCAGCCAGTATCGTCTATGTTGACGAC
The DNA here is from genome assembly GCA_040386595.1 of Planctomycetota bacterium. Taxonomy (GTDB): domain Bacteria; phylum Planctomycetota; class Planctomycetia; order Planctomycetales; family Planctomycetaceae; genus JAKFVC01. The sequence goes on from JAZKFE010000381.1 coordinate 29,827, forward strand.
AGCTGGGCGGGGACGGCCTATGGTGACGATCCCGATGGGGCCGGGCCGGCCTTGTTCTTCGGTGTCGATTCGTTCGCCACGGTGCAAGCTGCGGTCGATCTGGTCGATGCCGGCGGCACCATTATTGTCTATGCGGGGACCTACGCCGAGAACGTCTCGATCAATAAAAACGTGACCATCGACGGCAATAGCCCGTCTGACACGTTTATCGATGGTGGCAATGGTGTCGGGGTGGGGATTACGATCGTGAATCCCGCCGCAACAGTGATCCTGAAGGATCTCAAGATTGCGGGATCTCCCACCGCCCTGTTGAACTCAGCCCTGGCGGGGCTCACTTTGGACACCGTCGTGTTGATCAACTACGGTTCGACGACGACCGTCTATGGAACGGGCGTCGACGACACGTTTGATGTGCGCAATAATCTGGGAGTGATCGAGGTTCGCATTAACGGTGGCCTGCGGGCGGCCGTGCCTGCCAACGTGCCGTTGACCTTCGAGGGACTTGCTGGAAGCGATACTCTGTCGGTCGACTATGCCGGCGGGAACCCGGTTCCGACTGGGGGCCTGGTGTTCAACGGCGGCACCGGTTTGTCCGATAAGATGGAACTTAAAGTCCAGGGAAATGTGCAATATACACCGGATGCCGCGATCACCGGAAATGGTGTGATTAACGTTGCCGGGTCGCTGATTACGTTCACCGGACTGGAACCGGTGGATTTTGATTTCATCGGGCCGGGCATCTTTACGCTGACGCTGCCGGGTGCCGCAGACATTGTGAACATTACCAATGGTACGACTGTCGTCGGTGGCTTGGATGCTCTGGTCCTCTCCGGATCGAGCGGCGGCGTGGCGTTTGAAACGGCTCAGGTTCGCGATGCAACCGGCATCGTGATAGATACCACCACGGTGGCGGGCACGGATCTCATCACGATCGCCAGCGCCAGCAATGCGCACAACAACGGTGCCTTAACGGTCACTGCGGGTGCGGAAGTCGGTGACGTCATTACGGTGAATGGAACGACCACCTTCACCGGGACGACGACATTGAATGCCAGTACCATTAATTTGAACGCGAACGTCATCAACGCCATCACGGGCACCACAGCCACTGTCGTGAACGTGAACAATAGCACGGCGCAGATTCAAGACGGCGTGGATGTCGCGTTGGCCGGTGCGACGGTTAATGTCGCCAGCGGTTTCACTTACGCCGAAGCGGTGACGGTGAATAAGAATCTCAGCCTGGTCGCCACGGGTGTGGCTACCGCCAGCATTGCAGCGGTCACGGGGCCGGCACTGACGGTCAGCGCGGGAACGGTCAACTTGACTCGTTTCAACGTCACGACGTCAGCGGCGAGCTCCACGCTTCTCGTCACCGGGGGAAGTCTCAAGCTGCGTGAAAACAGCATTGTGAAGAGCGGTTCGGCACCCGCGGCCTCGATTATTGCGACCGGGGCCGGTGTCCTAAATCTGGGGGCTAACCCGGTTGTGGGGACCTCTGATCCGGGCCAGAACAGCATCACTGGTTCTGGTGCGTTGCTGAGTTCTGTCACGGCGGTAGATGCTTCTGGGAACTGGTGGGGAACTAGCGTTCAAGCCACCATTGCGAGTGCCCTGACACCCAATGTGGATTACTCACCGTACCTGAATAGCGGGGCCGACGTTGCCGCTGGCACCCCCGGTTTCCAAAGCAGCTTTAACGACATTACCGTGCATACGGACGGTCCGCAGACAGGCCCCGACGCACGAATCACTGAAGGCTATAACACGTTGGCCGCGACCGGTACGATCCATGTGCTGACCGGCACGTACGCGGAAAGCGTGAACTTGGGAGCCGGCATCGACAAGTCCGTCACGTTCGCCGCCGGGGCCAGCCCGGGGCAGGTTCACATTACAGGCGACCTGACGTTCACTTCGAACGACACCTTGCCGGTAGAACTCAATGGGACTTCGACCTCATTGTTCGATAGCTTCCAGGTCGACGGGACCGTCAATCTGGGTAACGCCAATCTGGTGGTGACCGTGGGCTACGGGGCTGTTCCGTACGACCGCTTCACGATCATTAATAAGACGTCGGTGGGTGCGGTGACCGGGACCTTCAACGGTCTGGGCGAAGGAGCCATCATTCAGGTTCCGGGGGGCCCGCGACTTCGCATCTCCTACATCGAGTTCCACAATCCCGGTTCGACACCTCCGACCCCGATCACTTATGGTGACGGTAATGATGTGTCGTTGACCGTCATGCTGCCGCCGATTCTGGTGACCTTCCAGAATGGCAATTTGACTCTCGATGGAACTGGCTGGAACGACGACATTACGCTGGTGTTTACTGGCACGAACACGGTGACCGTGATCGGTAACGACGTGACCAACTTCACCGGTCCAGGTACGGGGAACGCCCAGTTGGCGGGCCCCTATATCGTCACCGGCAACATCAAGGTGAATCTGGGCAATGGTCAGGATAAGGTCCTGATTCGTGGCGTAGGTGGTGCTGCGGTGTTTGATAGCGGCAACTTGACGATTGACATGGGCAACGACGATGACACGGTCACGACCATCGACAATGCTCTGGTGCCGATCGCCACGACCGGTGTGACCCTGACCGGCAACCTGACGATCCTGGGCGGAGCCGGTAATGATACGGTCACATTGGGAAGCATCGCGGCGGCTGACTTCCTGACTGCTCTGAACGTCAACATTGATACGGGGACTGGGAACGGAACGCAGTCCATCGCTTTGAATCGCGTCACGGCCAACGGCAATATGACGCTGGCGAACGGTGGAACTGGCGCCCAATCGGTATCGTTGGGGGCGACCGCCGCCAACAGCGTCACCGGTGGCTTGACCATCAATCAACTCGCCAGTGCGTTGAGTTACACGGTAGGCGTTCGCGACACGAGTGTCGGAGGCAACCTGCTGATCACCAACGGCAGTGGTCCAGGGGCGGCGGCGGTTACGGTGGATACGACAGCCGCACGCACGGTCGGCGGATTGACTCAAATCACCAACGGCAACAACTTGACGAATGCAGTGTCCTTGAACGGCACGGCAGGCGCCTTGCGGTTGGCGGGTAACATCACCGTTAAAAACGGGAATGCGACGACCAGCAATACCATCGCCGTGACCGATCTGGTGAATAGTGGCTCGACTTCGTCCAGCTTCACGAATGGCATTAGCCCGGCCAACTTGATCACCTTCGGTGGTGGCTTGGGAACGCCGTTCAATACGTTCGTGGGAGTGGTTGCTGCGACCAACGGCAACAGCACCGGGACGAATGTCATCAACGCCACTCGGTTGTCATCCACCAAGGGGATCAACCTGACAAACGGCACGGCCACGACCTCCAATGACGTCTCTGTCGGAGGTGCGGGAACGCCCAATGCCGTGAGTGTCACCGGCAACTTGGTGATCGCGAATGGGGCGTCAGCCGATATCGATGTCGATATCAACAATCTGACGACGAACGGTGCCAATGCCGTCGGCGATATCAACATGACGAATGCCGCCAGTGGTATCGGTGGAACGACGGTGACCTTCGGTGCGATTGCCGCGAATACGATTTCGGGCAATGTGAAAATCACCAATCAAACCTCCACGGGATTGCGTTCGGTGGTGATCGATCAGACCGCCGTGAATGGCCGACAAGGTGTGAACCTTTACGAAATCGGTGCGGGAAATACGTCACTGACCGTCGGTGTCACCGCCGCCGCGACGATTGCCAATACGCTGACCGTTCAAGACGGCACTGGTACGGCCACCGTGAATCTGCATCAGCTGGCGGCTGGCGGTTTCAACTACA
>JAZKFE010000382.1:0-10355 GCA_040386595.1 Planctomycetota bacterium
ACTTTCAATTCAGTACTAGTAGTGGCCATAGTGGCGGATTTTTATAATGTGGAACAGCAGTCGAGCATTACTGTTTCGAGCGGCGGGACTGCTCGTCGTCCTCATGTTAATCGCTAAGTTTTTCTGTAGTTCTAACGCATCTCAGCAGTTGATATTGCCCAACAGAGTAGAACGAGCAATCGCATCGGCAATTGACGAAGGGGTATTATCCAAGGATGAAGTGATCGAATTGAATGACTGGCTGAATGCGGCGGTGCGCACTAAACCGATTCGACTATCTTTCGAATCTGTCGAGTTTTCTACGGCGGTGCCTAACGACGCACTGGCGAGACTGGGGCGAGGTGAGGAATGTGATCAGGCGGAGGCCATGCATATCCTGGCTTGGTTAGCACAGCTGCACGATGCTGAGATCCCTTCCGAGATTCGTATGGCGATGGTTCAAATCTGTATTACCAAAAAAGCAGATGCGAGATCGAAAAGGATGATCGCAAAATGGCTACAAACTCGCTTGAGCCGAAATGAACGAATGGACCGTGGGGGTCGCCAACCAGTATATTTTCCTCGACAGTTTCCCTCAGCGATTTCTCGCGAAACAGAACCAATTGCGGCGCCAGAGGCTGCTCCGGCCGCTCCGGCTCCAGAGGCTGCCCCAGCCCCAGCCCCAGCCCCAGCCCCTTAAAAGGTACAGTGACTAGGAGTTATAAAACCGCGGGGGTTCCCAAGGTTGTTTCCCCCCCTTCAAGGTATTTGGATTCTCCGTAAATTTAGCGGAGTTCTGAGTTTTCGCCAGATTGTGATTGAGGAGGCTGGGCGGCACCGGCTTGAACGCCATAAAAACTGGAGTCATGGCGCTGCTTCGCGACTGCCCCCAGTCGTTGAGCAGCGGTTCCATAAGCGTGCAAGTATCCCGAAGCAGTGGCACGAGGCAACTGATTGCGGCGTAACTCTGCTAGGAAGTTGACTCCGTAGCCGCCTGTGACGCGTCGGTCTTACCGGGGAAATTCCCATTTGTCCGGACGGGGGCGATCGACTGCAATTGGTGAACCGGGCCGCTCAAAACAATCGGCGGTGGGACCATCGTTGCACGCGTTACGAAAACACTGCTTAGCGACTAAGTACAATCGCGAAACAGTGCCACTCAGCCGACTTGCGCTTCGCGTTTTCTGCAATCTTGAGAGAGCTACCATGTATCGTGCTGTGTTTGTTGCCCTGATTCTGTTTTCGGTGGGGGTGGCCTTGGCCGAGGAAATCCCTCTGGAGGTTGATAGTCGCAAGCAGCTGTTTATTGATCAGCTGTTTATTGATCAAAGTGATCGGGTTGCGTTGCGGACCAACCCGGGACAGAAGCTGGGACAGATTCTGGATGCTGACGGGAAACCGCTGATGGGGCATGTCAGTCGGGTGATTGAAGACCAGGGGAAGATTCGCCTCTATGTTGGTCACGATGGTGTGGCGATCTTCGAGAGTGATGATGGGCTGCATTTTAAGGCAACGGGGCGGTCGATTGGTGGGGGAAATTTTTCGACGATCTTTTTAGACCCTCACGATCCCAATCCCGCTCGGCGCTATAAGCTGTTTCTGCTGAAAAGCCAGTCGACCTTTCATCGCGCGACCGATGGCGTGTATGCGTTTACTTCGGCCGATGGGCTGGAGTTTACGGAAGTTGGTCGCGTCCTGCCGTGCTTTACCGACAATCCGACGATCGTGCTGTGGGATCAGCGGATTGGAAAATATGTCATCTACCTGCGAGCCTTGGCTTATGACTCGCCGAACCAGCGTCGCATCGCGCGGATTGAAGTCGACGATCCGCTGCAGCCGTGGCCGTTTCGCGAGACGAAGGATCCTCGACCGTTTGTGAGTACCGAGAACGTTCCCGTTGTGCTGGCGGCGGATGACGAAGATGATCCGGATTCGGACATGTACTACAATGCCGCGACGATCTATGACGGGGCGCAAGATACGTACTTGATGTTTACGACGCAGTTTCGGCACTTTTCTTCGAAACGGCATCCGTTCATCGTTCCCCCGCGGCCCGGTCAGTGGGAGGACTTTGGTCCGCTGGAAGTGCAATTGGCCGTCAGCCGCGATGGCGTGCATTGGCAACGCCCCAGTCGCGAGCCGTATTTTCCCATGGGCCTAGCCGATGAGTGGGACCGCTGGTACGCAGTGATGGGGCCCGGGGTGGTTCGGCGCGGCAATTATCTCTATCAGTATTACAATTCCAGCGGCCGCCTGCATGACGGGGCTGTGTTGCGAGCCGAGTACGAGAAGTCGGCCCCGCAACTGGGGGGTATCGGGATCATCCGCCAGCGGTTGGATGGTTTTGTTTCCGCTGATGTCGATCACAAGGGGGGCTGGCTGCAAACCCCGTTGCTCACGTTCCGCGGAAATCGTTTGCGACTTAACATCGACACCGGAGCCATGGGCACGGCCTTCGTCGAGCTGCGTGATACAGACGGCAACCCGATCCCCGGCTTTACGCTCGCCGATTGCGAAGAAATCGGCGGCAATTTTGTGGATCAACTGGTGTACTGGAAAGGGAACTGCGACGTCGGATCGCTCGCCGGGCGCCCTATCCGCGTTTATCTAAAACTGAAACGCGCGAAGCTTTACGCGTTTCAGTTTATGACTCAGTAGGCTCTGTCTCACCGCGACAATTTTGTGTGCCACTGACTCTGCCAGTGCTTTTCGGGACAGTCGAGAGACTACCGGCACTGGCACTCCGTTTGTGAGCGGAATGGCGCTAGCCACCGGCTCTTCTGTGTCAGAAACATCGAAAAAGCCGGCGGCTAGCGCCGTGCCGCTCACGAATCGCAAAGTAAGTGCCATTTTACGACCGGCACCGGCAGAGCCAGGGGCATACAACCCCAAGATTCTGTTGTGATAAAGGACTTGGCTCACTGGCGAAAATGATTACGTAGTAATTTTACGATCACTTTACCTCGATTATTGTAGCTCAAGTTTCTCGTCGTCATTGTATCCCTTGCCGGCATCATCCTGACGATTGACGCCTTTGCTGAGGAGTCGAACATGGTTCGGCGTTTCTCGCACGTAGATCAACGTATCAATCGCGTCTGCCTCTGATGTGATCGACTTCAAGTAACCTGGAGCAAGTTCTGCGAGGGTGGCAGGGTACTCTCCATGTTCGCGCTGAAACGATGTCAGAGCCAGGCCAATCAGGACCATGTCGCGGCGGATGCAGGCACGGTCTTCGGTCGCGCGACGCTGGCGGTACAACGGCCTCAGAGACATTGCCATCGATTCGCCGATCCACTTGCTGGCCGCTTCGAGATCCAGTTCGGGCGAACTCGCAAACTTTCGTGTTGTGGCGTCAACCGTGTCAGTCCAAGTCTGATAGTCTCGATCAAGTTGATCAAACAATTTGTCCTGCGCCACACGGTCGCGGGTGGAAAGTGCCTGCACGATTCGATCTTGAATCTCATCGGCGCGTTTCATTGCCAAGTCCCACTTGATCGCTGGCAACGGGGCTGGCGGGGCCGGTTGAGCAGCCTTCTCCCCCGCGACCTCGAAGAAACCGCGGATTGCGGTTTCGTCTCCTTTTAGTAATTCGAGTTCCTGATGCAGGATGGCTCGTTCACCAACATCTGCGGCGCGCGCAGCAATTAAGAGAAGCGGAAGTTGCTCTAATGCTGTTCGATAAGTTGTCGCCTGCGGACCTGTGAATTTGCCCTTCTCTAAGATGGCGCGTTCTGCACGATAGGCAAAGGAATCGGCCAAGTTCGCTTGTGCCGCTGACGTATCTAAAGGGGAACCGGTGGCGAGCAATTCGGCGAGCTTGTGGCTGGCCATGAGATCCGTCATCGCCCCTGCAAAATCATTATTGGCGATGCGATGCAGTGCCCGAGTCGAGAGGGTTCGCGCCAGAAACGGCACGCGTCGCTCGATCACCTTGGAAGCGGAGAGCATGGATGCCGGAGTGTCAGGGGAGAGCACCGGTGCGAAGTAGCGGGGCTTATTGGCGAGATCGACAATCGCATCCAGGGCCGCACCGTTGGTCTGGAGATAATCGCTGACATCAACAAACTGCTCGCGAGTCCAAACACGTTCGGAAGCCGCAAAGACAGAGTTCTGCAGCAGCATCGCCGCCAGCCGGATGTTCTCAGGGGGTTCGGTTCCTCGAGCCTTTATATACGTTTCCAGAAAAGCGAATCGGGGAGCGGTCGGTGACAGGGTCGCGATGCCCAGCATCTCCAGTGAGCGGTCATGCAATTCCGGCTCAAATACCTCGTCACCAAATGTTTGAACGAGAAACACCGCAGCATTGTCGGAGGGGGTGATGCCCTTAGAGAGCGTCTCGTTCAGCAACCGGAAGGGCCCCGTCAGCTGCTCAGAGATCACTGGTGTTTTTAGAACCAGACCGTCCGGCAACGGAGCTGGCTTGGACTCCGCAGGCAACGGCAGTGACTGGAAGGTCAACACGACCGCAACGAGGCCACGGACGGTATTTTTTAAGGGGGTGGCATACCACCCTGGATGGATCATTGGCATAACGGAATTTTCCTCGAGCACAGCCTGCTGTCGTTAATATTGGGCGTCGGTTTCGCTCTGCACTGCGAATTGTACGCCAAGACTCATAAATGGCGATGGCGCAATACCGGACGAAGTATTTGTGATATTTGTGTCTCACCAATCATTCTACCGGTGAGAAATTCGCATGTCATGGATGTTTTTCCATCGCGATGGGATTGCCAGTGCCGGACGGGATGGGGGAATACCTTCCTCTGCGAAAGTTATTGAAATTAGCAGAAGATGAAAAATTGCCTCGGGAATCAGTGCAAAGTGAAGCGATGAACCGGCGACTCGCCATCCGACCAGTCCGCGGGAACATCTCCGTTAAGCTCGTTGTCGGTGGACGAAATATGGCCCGGGATTTGCTGTATGGAAATTCATCCAACCGTTCACGGGCGATGCGAACGTCGCCAGCGGCAATTCATCATTGTGCACCAGAGAACTCGCCACAGAGATTTTTAAAAAGCTTTGTGGATCAATAAGAAGTTCCATGGAGGAGCAGAATCTGTGGCCCTTTGGTTTTCCAGAACAACACCAGCATTCCAGATTCGCCTGATCCTTGCCGCCCTGATGGCAGTCCTTGCAATGCAGTGGGTTAGGCCTCCGAATGCTAGCCCGGTCAACGAACCCCGCCGGCCATTGTCTTTGGAAAATCAGGTTTTTGCCGAGTCGCCTCGCGCGACGATCACACCGGAATGCCAGAAGTCCATTGATCGAGGGACCGAATGGTTGGTCTCGGCGATTTCGCTGAACGGGGTCGGGGCCGACGTTGGTCAACGGCCCGATCTCAGTTGCACGGCGATTACGGGACTGGCGTTGTTGTCTCAAGGGAACACGTTCTCGGGCGGGCGGCATTCTCGCGAGCTGCGCAGCATTCTCAACGTGATGCTGCAGAAGATTGATGACCTGGACTATGACGAACGCCGAGGGCTCGCTCCCAGTTTGGTGCAACGAAAAATTGGGCGAAATGCAGATCTATTTTTATCCGCGCTCTTCTTAAGTCAAGCGTTTGGCGACTCCAGCTATAACAATAAAGATATCCACAAATCGCTGGACAAACTCGTTGGGATTATTGCCGGCACGCAAGGCAAAGACGGCACCTGGGGCAATGATAGTTGGGCGCCCGTATTGGGAACGGTGCTCGGTTGGGAAAGCTTACGCGCCGCTAGCTCTTGTGGCATTAAAGTGGATGCTTCTGCAACCCTTGCGGGCAAAGCCTTATTAAACAAACTTAAGGAAAAATCAGCAGATGAAGCGGACTGGATGCACCACTTTTATAAAGAGGCATCCAGCATTCGGGTGTTGCATTCCATGGGCTATCGGGACGAGCCCGACTTCGAAAAATGCGTCCAACGCATTTTGAAACTCGCTCGAGAAGACCATCGACATTTCGCGCAGGCAGGGGGTGAGGAGTACCTGGCATTCAGCCTCGTCACGGAATGCCTGCTACAGAGACCGCGTGATTCCTGGCAGCCGTGGTATCCCACGGTGTGCGATAAACTGATTCGAATCCAGAATCGCGACGGAAGCTGGTCCGGTCATCATTGCATCACCGATCGGACGTTCTGCACTGCCGCGGTGTTGCTGACTCTTCAAGCGCCGCTACGATGTATGCCGATTTCTGATCTTTAGAACCGAAGCTGAATGCATGCTAGCGTGACGACAAGGGGATGTCGCCTCGATTACTTGACCACAAACGTTTGTGCTAAGGTTGAGACCATCAATGCGGTGGCAATCAGCGGATCGTCCTCCCGCATCCAAGCATACTGACTGGACCAGGAACCGTCGGTCCGTTGTCGAGCCAGAAGAGACTCGATCTGCAACTTCTGTTTGCGGGCCAGCAGTGGATCTGCGGTCAATTGATACAGCCGCGCCGCAGCTGCCGCTTCATAGTACTCCAGGCCCTTTCGCAGCGTGGCCCAATCCACGTCATTCTCAGGTGTGCCCCCCGTTGCCGCAGGCTCATCCCGGAGCAACCAAGCGTGCGAGTCCTTGAGGCGCGAGTCGGTTCTGGATATCCCGCATGCCAGCAGCGAAAGCACTCCATCGTAGGTCGCCGTGCGATAAGAATGCGCCTGAAGGCCCCGTGGTTCTGTCCTCAACACCCTGGCTTTGTTCAGAGGATCATCTCGCCGGGGCGTGAATACAAACCCGCCATCATTCGACGTGTCATCTTTCAGATTTTGACAGCGAGCAAGGAACTCCAAGGCTTCCGTCCGCGCGGTGGGAGTGAGGGTCTTCGTGACAGACAGGGCCGCGAGAACATGTGCGGTGACCGAAATATTTGAGGGGCTCGTACCGTCCGGTCGTGAATCTGCCCCACCGAGAATTCCCCAGCCGCCAGAATCGGGATGATCTTGAGGCCACCCATTCGCCGTGCTGCGTTGTGCCAGCAACAATCCCTGGCACAGACGTGGTCTTGAGGCGTGTGCTCCAGGGTGGGGGCGCCTCTCCAGTGCGGTCAGGACCAATGCCGTTGCATAGACTGGATAGTCCGCGGAATGATCCGGAGCTCGTACCAACCCGTGCTCATCCAAGTTCGCAATCAAGAAGTTGACGCCTCGTTCAAAGGCTGCCTGAACCTTGGGGTCGAGTTCACCCGGGACTTGTGAGAGTGCTGCAAGAACGAGAGCAGTGTTACCGACGCCCCCCTTCATATTCCCATAAGTTTCGGAATGCCATCCCCCATCGGATGACTGTTGACTCAGGAGCCAATCCACGCCGGACTTCAGAGCGGGCAGAACCTGTTTCGAGACAACAGGGGCCGTGGGCGCTGCGGTCGAGTACTGATCTTCAAAGGCAACCCAGGACGCGACAATCAACGACAGCAACGGAATCATTGGTCGGCTGATTAATAAACGCAACATCTGTGTTCGTAGCTGCTTTCAGAGGAGAACCGCCATCACGGTGAAACCGAAGCGAGATCAACACGGGTTCGCGTTCGATACCGCGAATTCTGCGCCAATGCTCAGGATTGGCCTAAGCACCGTCTTGCGTGCACGGCTCAAGCTTAAGCACACAGAGCAGGGCGGAAAATTAGCCTCCGCCGGCCAAGTATCCGCCAGCCAGAACGGCTTTTCCTCCGAGATCCAGCCAATCCGCATAGGCAAATTCATTAACGAGAAACGAATCTGGTCGTCCTTTATGGTGCAAAATTTGCTCTGTATTCTCGTTCTGTCGTGTGACTCGGCAAGGTCTTGTTCTTCTCCAGATTCGAAGCAAGCGGTAATATGATAGGACCGTGACGAGCTTGTCGTGGAGGCATTTGATGCCGACACTGCGACTGAGAGGCAACTAAGCTGCATGAATCTTCCCTCGTATCAGCACGCTGTCGATTTCATCTTTCAAGGGGCTCCCACGCTTCCGGATCAGTCGGTCTTGCGCGGTTGTTTGCTGCTCTTCACGTTCTGCTTGACACTGACATGGCTGACGTGGAAAGCGAACAACTGGCGCGATCGAACGTCGACCGCAATCGCATTCTGCTTGTCGATCTTTCTCCATCTGTGCCTGTGGATGGGATGTACGGTCATCGCGGATTCCGGCAGTGGCCCAGGGAGCGGAGTTGGCGTGGAGTCGGTGCAGTCTGAGCAGCAAATTCCCATCCGACAATTCCTGGGTGAAACCGAATCTTCCGGATCTGGAGCGGCATCTTCCGGTCCCGCCGTGTGGGACAAGGTGATGACTCATGGTTCGCCCGCCTACGCACGGAGTACTCCGGAAAACTTTACCCCCGAGCGGGAAGAAGTCCCTGATCGACAGGTTTCGCAATTACCCGCGACGCCGCGTGCCTTACCCAGTTTGCCGGCAGAGACCGATGTCCCGGCTGAGAGTCGCACCCCGGAAGCACTCTCTCAGCCGGAGCCGAAGGGAGGTCGTACCCCCGCCATGACTGACGCAGCCATGCTGCCCCAGGACGAGCCGTCCTCCGACGTGCGTGCCGATGCCGTGCCGGCGTCGAAGCCATTTCGGCGAACAAATCTGCTCGGTGATCCACAGGCGATTCGCTCCACAGCCCCGCAACAGGGCGAGCAACCTCAACGGAAGTCGAACTCCGGCAGCGGCGACGTCACCATTAATCCCGAGTTAGTTTTCTCATCCAAACGCTTGCCCGGCAATTCGATGCAACAGGGGACAGATCCCGCGATCAGATCTGGAGCACGCCGCGCCGCTGAGAAGGGAGCCCCAAGAGCCCCCAATGAATCACGTGCCTCGAGCAATCGAGGACTCGCGACGGGCAACAAAGCTGCTGCTCCGGCAAACTCAGCGAAAAGTTTACTCAGTGGAATTGTGACCGACGCCGAGACAGGGCTTCCGCTAGCCGCCGCCCTCGTGCGTATCGATCGAGTCGATCAGGAGCCCCTCACAACGCGAACCGATGCCGGCGGAAACTATGGGTTGGTCATGACGGAACTGCCAGACAACGTGGCCGTGACTGTCGTACGCAGAGGGTACTCACCGGAATCACGCAACCTCGGCAACAGGACCTCGCAGTTGGATTTTGCCTTATCTCCGATCAACGAAAGAATCATTTCCGTCGAGCAAAAGCCGGTGGTGCACCACTTAGGAGACGACAATTTCTCGGGCAACATCAACAGCCAGTTTCAGGGAAAAGCTGAAGGGCCGCGGTGGACTGCCAAGTTTCCCATTTCCCAGGACCAAAAGAGATTTCCGGCTTCCTCGGTGATCGTATCCATGATGGCTAAAGGAATGCAGTTTCCCGCCACGCTACGCATCAACGGTTTCGAAGTAGGCAAGCTGACTCGACTCTCTCCGATCGACGGCTCTTTTGGTTTGTGCGACCTGCGTTTTGCTCCTAATATTTTAAAATCTGGCGAAAATGAAATTAGTATTCAAACTGCTGAGCGCGGTGGCGATCAGGATGATTTTGAGTTTGTGAATGTGCAACTCAGACTGATCCGCAAGGAATAGCTCGCCAGGAGTGTTTTTCACGAGACTGCCACTTGAAAATGAGAAGCTCATTGATTCGTGCCAAGGCAGATTCCCCAATTTAGGGCCTATATTGACTTATTTGGTGATTTTTGTTGATGTTAGGTCATGAGCACGACACAGAAGTCGTATCCCAGCGACGTTAAAGATGCAGAGTGGGAATTCTTAGTACCGTATCTCAGTTTGATACGAGAGGACGCTCCTCAGCGGGAATATTCCCTGCGGGAACTCTTTAATGCGATCCGCTATGTGGTGAAAACGGGTTGTCAGTGGCGATTCCTGCCGCATGACTTTCCGCCTTGGACTGCGGCCTATCAGCAGGCCCGGCGGTGGTTTCACGCAGGAGTCTTCGAGACGATTGCCCATGACTTGCGGATTATTATGCGAGTTCTGGAAGAGCGTCAGGAAGAACCATCGGCAGTCATCTTCGATGCATGCACGCTGCAGTAGTGGTGGTCGCGCTGGCTACCACGAGGGCAAACGGAAGAAAGGCTCGAAGGTTCACGCGGCCGTCGATACGCGGGGAAATCTGCTGCCGTTGACCGTGACCGCAGGAAATGAACAAGAACGTAGCCAAGTTGCGGACCTCGCGCAGAAAGTGACTGGCGGAATAGCGGAAGTTGCGTTTGTTGATCAAGGCTATACGGGCAAGACGGCGTCTCAGCAGGCTCGCGATTCTAAGATCGAACTGGAGGTCGTTAAACATCATGAAGCCAAACACGGTTTTGTTTGCTGCCCCGAAGGTGAATGGTGGAACGCATCTTCGGTTGGCTCGGACGATTCCGATGACTCGCACGTGATTATGAGCGACTTACGGAGACACTGACTAGAACTGGTTTCAAAACTGGTAATGCTAAGTGAACGAAGGCGTTGGCTGG
>JAZKFE010000383.1:0-12723 GCA_040386595.1 Planctomycetota bacterium
CTTCGCGAAGTTGTGGGCTTTGGCCACGTCGCGTGTCCAGACAGCAGCGGCCAGGCCGAAGCAGGAATTGTTGGCTCGGGTGATGACTTCTTCCGCATTCTTGAACGGCAACACGCTCAGTACTGGCCCGAAGATTTCGTCCGTGGCAATTGCCATGTCGTCGGTGACGCGGTCGAAGATGGTGGGTTCGATGAAGAAGCCCTTATCCCCGTGGCGTTTGCCGCCAGACACCATCTTGGCGCCGGCCTCCTGCCCTTTGGTGATGTAGCTGAGGATCTTATCAAACTGGTCACGATCAACCTGAGGGCCTTGCATGGTGTCAGGATGGAACGGGTCGCCCAGCTTGCGTAGTGCGGCGCGTTTGACCAGTTTTTCTACAAACTCGGCATGGATCTTTTCTTCCACGAAGACGCGACTGCCGGCACAGCAGCATTGGCCTTGATTGAAGAATAGACCGAACTCCGTCCCAGCTACGGCGGCGTCCAGATCCGCATCCGCGAAGATAACGTTGGGGCTCTTACCGCCCAGTTCGAACGTCAATCGCTTCAGCGTCGGGATGGCATCAGCCATGATGATCTGAGCCGTGCGGTGCTCGCCGGTGAAGGCGATCTTGTCGACTTCACGATGCTTGACGAGGCCCGCGCCGGCCGTGGGGCCGAAGCCCGGAACAATGTTGATGACGCCAGCGGGGAAGCCCGCTTCCAGGGCCAGTTCGCCGACTCGCAACGCCGTCAGGGGGGTTTGCTCGGCGGGCTTCAGAATGACCGTGCAGCCGGCCGCCAGGGCGGGGCCCCACTTCCAGGCTAGCATGAGTAGCGGGAAATTCCAGGGAATGATCTGCCCGACGACGCCCATCGGTTCGCGGCGGGTATAGCAGAAATAGTTGCCACGGATCGGAATTGTGTCGCCCGTGAGCTTGTCGGCCCAGCCGGCATAGTATCGCAGGCAATCGATAGCCAGCGGCAGATCGGCGGCCAGGCTGTCGCGGATCGGTTTGCCGTTGTCGAGCGTTTCGAGTGCGGCCAGCTCGTTGATGTTGGCTTCCATCAAATCGGCTAGCTTCAGGATCATGCGGCCGCGGTCGCGGGCATCCATTTTGGACCACGGGCCCGATTCAAAGGCTTTACGAGCAGCCTTGGCGGCGAGGTCGATGTCGGCGGCATCACCTTCAGCCACTTGAGCGATGACTTCTTCTGTCGCGGGATTGACGGTCGCGAACGTCTTGCCGCTTACCGAATCTTGCCATTTACCGTTAATGAGGAGTTTTGTCTGTCGTACTTTCGGTGTCGCAACGCGCGTTGCTGTTCCTTCCGACTTCGCCGTTACCGTCGCCATGTTGCGCTCCTAGGCTGAATGGTGTGATCGCCCTCGCGGGGGATTGGGCGGACGTAAGTTGCGGTCAAGACGAGTGTCTTGTCTATCTGCAATTGTATCAGAGTCAGGCCGGACCTGCCGAGGGCTGGGGCCTGACTCGGCGACCACAAATACTGTTCTTACAGCCATCTGAGGGCCATGAATGACCGTGAAATTGGTACTTGCGGGGCACGGCGTCGGCTGTGGGGCAGGGAAACTTTAAGAAAATAAAGCGGTCTGGACACGATTTCCCGGATTCGTAAAATCCCGGCTTCAAGTCAAAGTGGCTGGAGAAGCCTGCACGACACCAGAATCGGTTTGCCCGCACAAATCAGTTCTCAATGTGGTCGGTTTCTTCGACTTCGAATGAGTTTTAGGTTGTAGGCAGTGTCTGCCGCTGCAAGGGAGCATCCGCTCCTGATTTTGTTTTGAATTCCATACCAAGATTCCTTTACGGCGTGCGGCCGTGAGGGAGTTTTCAAGGGCTTGGCCCATGTTCCACCCGCAAATGATAGTACGCCTGACCCACCTGTGGTGCGGAGTCGCGGTTTTGGCTAGCGCTGGCTGCCAGACCTATTCGCCCTACGGCTATGGCAACTATCCCGGGAATTACGGTTCCCCCGTCTATCAACAACCCGGACAGCCGGTGCCTTATGGCTCACCCGGCATGGCTCCCGGTACGGTCGTGATGCCGCCACCTTCGGGCGGTTTCCAAGGGGGCTACCCACCCCCTGGTGGGATGCAAGGCGGATACCCGCCGCCCGGTGGTTTCCCAGGCGGAGGCCAAAGTGCACCGCCATTTTCGCCTGGTGCGGTCACCCCGGCCACTCCGTATCCGAACGTTCCCAACGGGCCCTTGCCCCAAGGTGCTGACGCCGCAGGTGACGGATTTGGTCCCTCCGGTCAATTTCCGGGCGAGGCCAATCGCCCCCCTACAGACAATGGAAGATCGGTTCCGAACTACAACGATCCGGACTCCCCGGCTGCTCCTCGCCGAGCCCCCGCGGCAACTCCGGGAATTGGTGATGAAGCCAGTTTCAAAGGCGAAATCAATGGTGCCAAGCGAGCAACGGACCGTCTGACTGCAGAAGATCCCACACCTGCCGTCCGTCCAGGGGCCGCGTTGACAGGCGCGGGGGCCGATGACATTCAGTTCGCACCGCCGACGACTCGAACCACGCCGCGTACTGCGAATCGTGGCATTATCCAGGCTTCGCAGAATGTGGAGTCAACAGCCCAACCACAAAACTTGTTACCCTATGGCCGAGCTCCTAATGGGCAAGCGTGGTTCCGCGGGTTGATTGATTTTGATGAGCAGGAGAACCTGTGGTATCTGATTTACAACCCCGAGCCTGATGCCAAGGACCCCCAAGGGGGCATGGTGACCTTGGTCGAGCACCCGCATCTGAATCTGATGCAAGGTGACGACGTCGTGCTGGTCGAAGGGAGTTTTGACCCCACGGAACTCGACCGGAATGGTCGTCCGAAGTACCGTCCCGCTACGGTCCGCCGCTTGGTTCCGTAACATTGAAACTCGGTCTGGTCGAAGTGGCGGATCAACGCAATGTGTGCGTCATCACCTTGTGATGAGAGTTTCTATGCCGCAGTTGTTCGGTCAAAGCGAACCGGTTTCAGATCGGTTCACGGCTTCTTGCGGCTCGCGTGTGGTACGGCGGTGATCTTGTCCAAGTCCTCCCAGGTGCGTGCCAGGTAGACATGGTCAAGTATCGCGGGCTGATCGTCGGGGGATCCGAATGAGATTCCTGTCAAATTGAACTCGCTCCAGTCGCCGACCAGGTCGCGTGTCACGACAACCCAATCACCGGGGAGCCGCTCTTCCAGCCGCCGTGAGCCGCCGTGGCTCCGCTCGCCGGTGCCCGCGTCGTAGCGGAAGGTATGCCGTTCTTGCTGGGTTTTCTCTTCACCCCAGCGGCCGTCGGTGGCGAGCTGCAGGCAGACGGCTGTGCCTTGTTGTTTCTTCCACACAAATCGCAGAAAACGGTATTCCCCCAGCTTGGGTTGCGTGCGAATGGCGATCGGCTCGGCAAAGGTGAGGGTGTTGCCAACTTCGCCATTTACGACTTTCAACGCGGCCGTTCCGGTGTAGGCATCGGTGGTGCTGAGGACCGCGGTACCTTCTCCTTGTCGCAATTGGCTCAGGAAATTGACATCGTCTTCGAAGATCGGCAACAGCCCGGGCAAACGATCGGAAAACGAGACTGATCGCCAGTCGACAAGGGTTTGGGGGCCGCCTGCCATTTGGCTGATTTCGAGCTGGACTTGTTGTCCCTGAAAGGCGGCAAGCGGAACCATGATCGGGCCGGGTTCGGCCGATGAATTCCGCACGGGGATCTCGAAATCACCGACACTTTGCCCGTTCACCCGTACCTGTAAATGGACCGGTGTGGTGCGTTCGTGAAAACGGCTGGCTCCGAGTGCCAGGAACAGATTTTGAGGTCCCACTTTGATCTCTCGTGAGAGCGTCAGGAATGGTACCCGGGATGTAATTTCCGTGACAAATCGAGACTCTCGCTCTTCAAATGCTTGCCACCGATTCTTGAACAGAAACGGTCCCGTGCCGGTATTCGCGATGGTCCAGCCATCCCAGGGGCTCAACAGTCGTGCTGTGGCTGTGCAAATGGCATCCTGTAGCACATGGAGGTCGACCCGCAGTGCGGGCTCCAGCCAGTCGAGTGAATCGCGGATATCAAACGGATCGGCACCGGCGGGCCGATCGGCTGTCGCTGCGTCCGCGGTTAAGATGATGCTTGGTTGTCCCGTGACGTTTAACTCGCCGGAGTCAACGACGAGACTCGATCCAATCAGCAAATCGGTCTGAAAAATGGGCTGGTCGGGGTTCGACGATAAAAAGATCTTGCCGCGAGCACAGCCTCCCGAACCAACACACCGATCGAGGCCAACCCGTGTCCTTAAGGTCATCGCTCCGGGGGGGAGTTTGTATTCCAATTCATGCTGTGCCTGGACTCCCAAACCCCAGCCGAATTCGCGTCCCCCGGATTGCAGCGGGCCGGATTGCACATTGCGATCTCGCTGCCAGGTCCAGCCGCCGCTGAGTCCCGGGAGATGAGAGCTGCGAGCGGGTTCGAACAGGGTTAGCGGTATCTCGTTCGGCATGAAGAAGCGTCGGGTGCGGATCAGGCGATGGTTGATCCACAGCGGATCAATACTCCACGCCGGTTGCACGAGGTGCCACCAGGAGTTGGGATCATTCGCATTTCCATGGGACCGTGCTTGAAATCGTTCGACCGACCCGGTGACTCGTAAACCCTGCTGCGTTTCCCACTGAAACAGTCGTGCGGTCGCAACGGGGCTGATGAACGCGAGTTGTTCGACATAGGCCGTCCAGACGTCGACTTCGGGGAGATGGATTTCGGCGACATCATGGAACAGCACTTCTTGTGTCGACTGATCGAGCAGCAACAACACCGACGCAGAATTCCACCGGATCGCTTTAAACGGAATTCGCCGACCGTCGACGTAGAACAGGTTGCCCGGTTCGTAAGTCTCGGTCGAACGTCGTTGCCAGACGACTCGTCGCACCCAGCGGGTCAGTACGCGGAGCGGGGCGGTGGGTTGAATGCCGGGAAAATTCCACGCCTGGCGTTCCAAAATCAGATGGGCCGGCAAGCGGTTGTATTTTGACTCCAGTCCGGTGCCGGCTCCCACGACCGCACCTGGTAGGCGGTCGCCTCCAAAAAATTCCACAAACGCTGTGGGAGTGGGGGAAACTTTTAAGGCCGTGTCGATGACCCACCGCACGGGATTGGCCTGATCGAACAGCGGTTGGTTATTGAGGACCGGCTGGGCGGCGGTGTCTTGCCAGTTGCGGAGTTCGTCGGCAGTGGCTCGGGTTCCATCGGCGAATTCCGCCTGGAAGCGTTGTTCGTCAGCACGTCCGATCGTGACCAGCAGGAGCCAGCAGAGTGCGAAACGGAGCAGATCGAGTCGGGTCATGAGTAACGATCTTCAAAACAGAACCCTGCAACAGTCAACCAAGGGAGTTCTATTCTGCAGATTTGTCGGAGCAAACACCACTCCGGGCATCGTCATAGTCGTTGTTCACTCCGTGAACATAACGCATTCGCAGTGGCCGGCCGGAATTTGCAGAGAAACTCTGCTGTGGTCTCACCTCGCTACTGCTAGCGCGTTATGTTCACGGAGTGAACAACAACTATAAAACGATTATGACGGCGCTGGGGAACTTCGTAGTAGATGCAAATTGGCAATTGTGATGCCTGATAGCATTGAGCCGATGATCCCCAAATAGCCTTGATCGGTGCCACATAAGAACAGATTTTTCAGGTGAGTTTCACCGGTCATTCGTTTGTACGGTGCACCGTAAACGCAGCCGTTGATGTGGCTGGTAAAGCGTTTGATTGTCCGCGGCGTGAAGATATCGGTGTCGAGAATGTGCGGCCGGAAATCGGGGGTGTGGTGCAAGCCTGACTCGAGGATGCGCTGGCCCCAGGCTTCCTTCTCCGCCGCATAGGTTTCATCGGGCAGATTCAGCCAATAGCGGTGATTGGCGAGAGCCGTGATCCGCATGCAGCCCTCTTTCAGCGGCTGCTCGTATTCAAAATTGTTCGGCGAACAGATGATTCCACTGCGCAAATCACACGGTTCTTCGGGGTTCTCGTACAGGAACTCGGGCGTATCGTTATAGAAAATAATCGTGTCATGATGCCCCAGTTCGGCGGGCTGCTTGTCCATCATGAAGATCGTTTCGACGAACGAAATATCACCTGGCTCGGTTCCTGGCCCATGCACCGTTTCCGGGGCTGTTTCCGGTCCGCACATGCGCAGTGTTTCCGCGAGACCTGCGGAGGAAACCACGTTGCGGGCTTCCAGAAATTCGCCGCTTTCCAGCAAGACACCTGTCGTTCGCGTTCCGTCAGAAACGATTTCCTTCACGCCTGCTCGTAGTCTCAACTCGCCGCCACACTCGCGGTATTTGCGAATGACGTTCTTCATGATCAGCCGGACGCCAGCGTAAGGGCGGCCGAAACCTTGTTCGAAGATGCTCTTGAACATCACCACGAACTGATTGAAATCCATGTCGCGAGGCACGGCGCTGCCGTAGAACATCAACGGACAGAATAGCATATCGATCAGTAGGCGGTCGCTGATGATCTCACCCAGCACCTGCCGAGCCGAGGCTTGTGACTGCTGCAGGTTCAGTTCGTCATGAGCGTCAATTCGCTCGACCAGCTTGCGGAAGTTGTCGCGTTGTGCCGGGAAGGCGGCAGCGACTTCTGCTTCGAACAACGCAAAGTCGTTCGTGAACTTCAGTTCGACCCCGGGGAAAATGATTCGGGATTGAGTTTGCGGGCAGAGATCGAAATCATCCCACCGCAGCCGCAGTTGTCGCAACAGCTTGCTGAGGGGCCCGGTTTTAGTTCCGGGCTGGGCATAGTTCGTGACGGCGTGTAGGCCGACGTCGTAATCGCGATGACGCAGGCGGTAGAACGAGTTCAATCCGCCGATCGTGTAGTGCCGTTCGAGAATGCAAACCTTCTGGCCGAAGTACGCCAGCCGGATTCCAGCGGCCAGACCAGACAGTCCGGCACCAATAATCAACGTATCATACATGCGGAAAATTATGCCGGATGAGTTGCCCGTCAGCGCCGTATTCGGGGCTTCGCAGGGCAAGCGAGGTTGCGGGTATGTTCTGGGTTTCTCCCAGCCGTGTGTTTGTTTCGCACCTATTGTAGCAAGGGGAGAACGGCGCTCAATTCACAATCCCTCGCTGCGTTTTGCCTCACAATTGACAGTTTTCCCGTAAATGGCCGGCCACGAGATGTTTTTGTGACCTACACGGAACCTGCGGGATCGCTTATGCTCGCAGTAGTAGGACTGGAATTCAGAATCGCTTTTTCGTCTAGGGTTTTCGCATGATTATCGCTGGCCAATTCGTCCATGCCGACCGGCAGTGGACGGGGCAAATTCGTATCGCCGGGCAAAACATCGTCGAGTCAGGTTCGAACCTGGGGGCTGCTGACGTCACGTTTGGCGACGACTGTCTGATTTTCCCCGGCATGGGCGATATCCACATTCATGCCCGAGATGACGTCAGCGGTAAGGAAGTTTACAAGGAAGATTTCCGCACGGTCTCGGCGGCTTCGATCAATGGCGGCGTGACGCACGTCGCCGACATGCCGAACAATCCTGCCGCACCGATTGACGATGCCAGCTACCAGGCCAAGCAGCAGCATCTTGCCAGCCGCGAGATTCCGGTCCACGTGACGCTGTATGCCGGCATCGGGCCGGGCACGCGACCGTTGTCGTTTCCGGTTCCTTACAAGGCGTATATGGGGCACAGTGTGGGAGATCTGTTCTTCACCACATTGCAGCAAATTGACGAGACCCTGGCGAACTACCGTGGTTGCAACGTCAGCTTCCATTGCGAAGACCCCGAATTGATGGAGCAACACAAGGGGGCTGCCACGCACGAACAACGCCGGCCTGCCGCCTGCGAGGTCTCAGCGACCCACTTTGCGTTGCAGATGATCGAAAAATACGACCTGACCGGCAAGCTGTGTCATTACTCGGTCGGCGAGGGGCTGCCGCTGATCCGGGCCGCTCGGGCAAAAGGGTTGCGGGTGACGTGTGAGGTGACCCCGCACCACTTGTACTACGATGAAACCGACATCACTGATGCCAATCGGGGGTGGATGCAGATGAATCCCCCGTTGCGAGCTTACGAAGACCGTCTGGCGATGCTGGCCGCACTGAAAGATGGCACGTTGGATTACTTGGCCACAGATCACGCTCCGCACACGTTGGAGGAAAAGGCTCGAGGCATTTCCGGCCAACCGCATCTCGATACCTACGGTCCGTTCGTGACTTGGTTGCTCACTAAGCAAGGCTTTACACCCGAGGACGTGGCCCGAGTGTGTTCGGAAAACCCGGGGAAATTCGTGAATCCGTTTATCGCCCCGAAGAAGTTCGGTCGACTAGAACCGGGCTACACGGCATCCCTGACCGTGTTGAATCTGCGTCGACCGATCACGATTGAACGGTCGCAACTGCAGACCAAATGTGGCTGGTCCCCGTTTGAAGGGGTGACCTTTCCGGGCTCGGTGGAAGCCTTGTATCTGGACGGCGTGCGGGTGCGTTAATAGTCGTTGTTCGCTCCGCGAACCGAACGTATTCGGAGTAGCGAGCCTGAGCTACTGTTGTATCACAGCTCAGATTTCGGATTGCGTGCCACTGCTTTTTCGCTGTATTCGGCGGATAAGCAGTGGTCGGACGGCTTGGAAGCACTGCTTAACAACTGGGTACAGTTGCAAAGCAGTGGCACGAAAACACCTTGAGGCGTGGATCCCAAATCTATGCTGTGACAGAAGAGCATTTGCTTCTGGACTTAACTTTTTATTCCACCCGGGGATTGCAGACGCGTTCAGTTCGCGGAGCGAACAACGACTATGGCTTCGCTTTCGCTCGCCACTCACGAATGGCGATGGCGTCTTGCGCTGCGTCGGCATCTAGTTGCGATCGCAAGATTTGCAATTGAGCTGGCGTGGCGAGCTCAATCAGTTGCCGTTGAGTCAGTGGTGTGAAGGTCGCTGTGAAGTCGCCGTCTACGACCTCTACGAGGAACAAGGTTCGGTCGCCGGTGTCGAAACTCGCTTCGACCCGGCACTCCAGCCAGCCTTTGGCCTCGGACAGGATGGGGCTTCCGGTCGTTCCCACATGGAATGGAACATCGGCGAATTTGTCGACTTCACGACCGGTCTGAGTACCGAACTTCCAGGCCAGTTCGACTTGATCGGCGGCCAATAGATGGACGGCCAGCACGCCCGATTTTTGAACCAGACTCCACGTATAGTGCAGCTTGGACAGGGCCACGGCGAATCGGGGGACTTCAGGCACAATCGAAATCGGCGAGACAAACGTGGCAATCAGCCCGTTACAGTGCCCTTCATGTGCGGACGTCACAACCCAGACCTCGCGGCCGAGACTTTTAACCAGTTGATTGATTTCGTTCAGCTTCATGGTGTTTTCACTTCGATCAGCGGGGCGAGTCGGTGGTCTTAAGAGAACTCTCTTCCCGGTGTGAGTCGGCCGTTCTGGTCGATAGACTTCAAGATCTCTCGTGCGGAATGAGGACGTTATTCTCACGCAAAGGCGCCAAGGCGCAAAGTTCGAACGAGGCTTTCGTCCCTCTTTCTTTGCGTCTTGGCGCCTTTGCGCGAGAATTGTGAATTCGTAAAGAGGACGCACCTCGCGGGCAGCCCTTTATACGCTGAACCAACGTGAGTAAGTTATACCTCGCGGTGTTCAAGAGAAGCGGTTTTGTTGCCGAACTGACGAGAGTGTCGTGGCGGCACAGATGTGATTGAACACTCCCCTGATTCCTCAGCTCAGCCCCTGAATACATCATGTTGAACAACGAAATTGCCCGTATTTTCGAAGACCTGGCCGATCGCTTGGAGATTTCGGGGGCTAACTCTTTTCGCATCCGTGCTTACCGCCAAGCGGCGAAGACCATGGCAGAATGGCCGGAATCACTCGCGGAAATCGTGGCGACTGATCGTGCTAAACTGCTGGCGATCCCCGGTGTGGGCAAAGATCTGGCAGACAAAATCGTCGTGATTGCCGAGACTCAATCGTTGCCGCAGCTCGAAGAAATTCGCCAGGAAGTGCCTGATGGCGTGGTCGACATGCTGCGGATTCAAGGACTCGGTCCGAAGAAGGCCGCCGCACTCTTTCATGAACTGCAGATCGCGTCATTAGCCGATTTGAAAGTGGCTTTGGAATCGGGCCAGGTGGCCAAGCTGAAGGGCTTTGGTGAGAAGACGGCCAAGTCGATTCTGGAAGGGTTGGCACATGTCGAACTGTCAGGATCACGCGCTTACATGGCGGAAGCCAAGGTTGAAGCGGATGCCATCGTGGAGACGCTACGGAATTTGCCTGGAGTAGGGCAGGTCTCGGCCGCCGGCAGTTTGCGACGTCGCAAAGAGACGGTCGGGGATCTCGACGTTCTGGCGACTTCCAGCGATGCCACCCTGGCGATGGATACGCTGGCCGCTCATCCGCTGGTGGCACAAGTGCTGGCTCGGGGCGATACCAAGCAACGCGTGCGGCTGAAGTCTGGTCTGGAACTCGATTTGCGAGTCGTCCCGGAAGAGTCTTACGGTGCTGCCATGCAGTATTTCACCGGCTCCAAAGAACATAACATCGTCATTCGCCGTCGAGCTCAAGAACGGGGTTTGAAGGTCAATGAGTACGGCGTCTTTCAAGGCGAAACATCCATTGCGGGCCGTACGGAAGAAGACGTTTATGCCGCGGTGGGACTCCCTTGGATTCCCCCCGAACTGCGAGAAAATCGTGGTGAAATTGAACGTGCCGAGAAGGGACAACTGCCGCAGTTGATTGAGGTCACCGACATCCAGGGTGATCTGCACATGCACACGACGGCGACCGACGGTACTGCTTCCATCAGCGAAATGATTTTGGCGGCCAAAGCGCGGGGCCTGAAATACATCGCGATTACAGACCATTCGAAACGTGTCACGATGGCCAATGGCTTGGACGCAGACCGGCTACGGCAGCATTGGAAAGAGATCGATAAAGTTCGCAGCAAGATCACCGGGATCGAAGTCCTACGAGGGATTGAATGCGACATTTTGGAAGACGGAACGCTCGATCTGGACGATGAAGTGCTGTCCGAGGCCGACTGGGTGATTGCCGTTCTGCACTATGGTTTGAAGCAGCCGCAAGAACAGATTGACTTGCGTTTGCTGAATGCCATTCGCAATCCTCATGTTTCGATTATCGGCCATCCCAGTGCCCGCATCATCAACAAGCGGCCCCCGGTGGCATGGAGCTTCGAAACCATCTTGAAAGCGGCCGCCGATTACGGGGTCATGATGGAGATCAACGCTGCCTATCAGCGGTTGGATCTGGACGATGTCCAGGCGGCGGCGGCTCGTGATCGCGGGATTCCCATCGTGATCAGTACTGACGCCCACAGCACAGGTGGGCTGGACACCATGGAGTATGGGGTCTATCAGGCGCGACGTGCCGGACTGACTCGGTCCGATGTTGCGAACACCTTGCCGATCGCAGAATTTCGCAAAAAGATTCGCGGCTAATCGCTGCGATTGGCATGTTGCGATCTGCCGAAAGGAATTTCCGCGCCCGAGGTGCGCCTCGACAGCGACGGCGCGATCTCTCTGTGAATAAAATTAACACAGATTGTCTGATGAGGCATCCAGAAGGTATCTTTAGACAACGGAACTTGTGAATACCGCGAAGCGATTCCTGACTGGCCGTTTGTTTTTCCTTCGTATGCATTTTTGGTAGAGGACGGGCAGTTGAGGTGTCGTAAGATGGCGGAAACACCTTAAATTATTGGAGTGAAATATGTTACGGATTCGTCGGGCATTTACTTTGATCGAACTGCTGGTCGTGATTGCGATTATTGCAGTCCTGATCGCCCTCTTGTTGCCGGCAGTGCAACAGGCTCGAGAAGCAGCACGCCGCACCCAATGCAAAGGCAACCTCAAGCAAATTGGCTTGGCGTTCCACAACTACCACGACATCTACAATGCGCTGCCTGCAGGCAATGTGACCCCGCCGGGTGGGCAGGGAACCCGTCGCCCTTGGACCGTGGCCATCTTGCCGCAACTCGATCAGGCTGCTGTGTTTCAGCTCAGTAACACGAACTTCGTCCTGGCCGCGGCGACAGTCTTGAGTATCTACAATTGTCCCTCGGACAGCATCAACGGCCTCTGGGCCAGTGGTAACTACGCTCGTTCCAACTATGTGGGTTGTTTTAGCCCCGACGGAACAATGGTCGACCGAGATGCTTATACCTCCGGCCGCTGGACGTACGATGCGGGTTCGCAATCCAATCCGGCGCTCCAAAAGGCGATTTTTAACTTCAACATTTGCCGTCAGTTGCGAGATGTGACGGACGGGACGTCGAACACGGTTTTTGTTTCCGAGGTCATTTCTGGGCCAGGCGGAACCAATGATCCGCGCGGAGTCTGGGCTTCGGATTGGGGCGAACAATACGTGCATATGGTGGGACCGAATTCATCGGCCCCGGACATCATCTGGAGTGCGGTGGGCAACTGGTGCCTGATTCCCAACCCGCCTCAAGCTCCCTGTACGGGCACTGGGCCCAGTTGGAGTGAACAACGCTATGGAGCTCGCAGCCGTCACACCGGTGGCGTTCATACGCTGATGGGCGACGGTGCGGTGCGATTCATCAGCAACAACATCAACATGACAACGTGGCAGAGCCTGGCCAGCATTGGTGGTGGTGAAGTGGTAGGTGAATTTTAATGATTTCTCGCATGCAGCTGTGTTTGGTTGCCAGTTCTCTGGTGGTGGGATTGG
>JAZKFE010000383.1:12733-16160 GCA_040386595.1 Planctomycetota bacterium
CGACAGTTCCGGTTACCGGCGTCGTCCAATTCGATTCGAAACCACTCGATAAAGGGTTGATCGAGTTCTACCCCGTGGCCCCGACAATTGGAGCGATGGCAGGGAGCTCCATCGAGAAAGGGGCCTATGCGATTCCCACCGAGAGCGGATTGCAGATCGGTGGAAAGTACATCGTCCGCATTACCGCGACACGTAAAACGGGCAAGCAAGCGGCCAACATCATGGGTGGAGGCGGTTCTGCAATAGATCTCTTCGAGCAATATCTCCCGGCGACCTACAACAAGCAGTCGACGCTGGAGATTACGGTCTCCGATCGTAACAAACGCAAGTTTGATTTCGACCTGAAGGCTGCAGGCAAATAGCTGGCGTTGGTCTTATAGACCTGATCACGGCTTCCCGTACTAGAACGAAAATCAAGCGAGCGCATCTCCTCAATAAATACGAGGAATGTGCTCGCTTTAATTTTTGAAGTCGCATTATTTTGACGGTTTGATTGAGAGGCATTTCGGCCCGGAGGGCCTACGCCGTGAAGGAATTTGGAACGCGAATTCTCAAGGGTTTTTAAATTTGGCGGTGTTTCGAATCCATGGGAGGGTGAGGCTCCTGCCGAACCGCTAAGTCTTCCGGGCCCCAGGAGACCAAGCGGTTCGGCAGGAGCCTCACCATCCCAGAATCCTTCACGACGAGCCCTCCGGGCTGTTGTCATTGCGAGATAACACGCCGTTTTCTCATGGCGGCGGGACCTCGCCCAGGGCTACGAATGTCTTTGGGTTATAAACCGGAATTTCGGCTGCATGGGGGAAATGAATCTTTTCTTGTTCGACGACATCGGATTACAATCGATGAAGTCCTGTCAGAGAAATAGCAGGATCGGTTCTTGTGAGATGTCTCTCAACCGGCGTTCCGCCGGAGCTTCTGTGTGGTCGGGGTTCATGGGGCACACCAACGACGTCATCTGATTCCATGTGGTGTGTTTTGCGAGCCGCTTCAGGTCTTCCATCGAAACTCGTTTCGGGAATCGTCGCACATGGTGCATTACACATGTGATCGGTGTGGACAGCTCCTTGCTGACCAACGTTTCATCGTGACGCTCGAAGTCTTGCCAGCACCTGGTACTGGTGAATTGACGGCGGCTGATCTCGATGTCGATAACCTTCAGCAAGTGGCAGAGATGCTGGATGAACTGGAAGCGGATGCCGTGGAGTTGGATCCGCTGATCCCCCACCGCAAGCAGTACGATCTGTGTGCCGCATGTCGCCAGAGTTATGTCCTCGATCCCCTGGGCCGAGGTCCCAATCGCCGCTTTAAATTCAGCGGCAACTAGGGATTCAGGGCAGGGATTGTGTCTCGACGACGGATCGCAAACGGGCAAGGAACGCCGGTCGGGCGGCCGCGTCGACCGTCACTCTGTTGCTGCGGTGGCCAACTCCACGCCGACTCGTTCGCGGCCGACGCTTGATCCTGTACGTCACATCGTTGATGATCTGACAATCATGTCTGGTTGTCGCTCGTTCGACGATCATTACGCCCGTTGAGCTATCTCGCATGATGGCTTGGCAGGTGATGACCGATCCCCTTCACCCATTGAAAGAATCCTGATGCTGCGCTCTCTGTGTCTGGCTTCCGCCGTGGGCAGTTTCCTGCTGCTCGCCGTTTCCGTTCAGGCTGAATTGCCCCGTGAGGCCGTTCATGATTTGACGTTGTTGATTGCTCCGGAATTGCCCAGTATCTGGCCGGTGGGGATGACTCAACATGTTGTCGTCCCGAGCCGCAAGTTCGGCCCGGGCCCTTATCATCGCGATATGATCGTGATCGATGAACACACCGGAACGCAGTGGGACGCCCCCGCGCACTTCGTGCCGCCCCCCGATTCGGGGTTGCCGGGTGCTGGTCCGATGGGATTGATCACAGGTGAGAAAGTTCCCGCCTGGCAGTTCTGCGGAGAGGCGTGTGTGATTGATATCCGCGAGCACATCGACGAAGCCAAAGATGGCGAGAGCTATTTGATTCGTCCCGAGATTGTGCAGGCTTGGGAGAAGAAACATCGGCCCCTCCATTTCGGTGACGTCGTCCTGTTTCGCAGTGATTATTCCGACCGCTATTACAAACCGTTCCCCGCGGGTGAACGGTTTGTGACGACCGCTTTGCGCAAGGAAACGGCGGGCTGGCCCGCACCGACCCCGGAAACGATGCAGTATCTGGGATCCAAGGGAGTCATGACTCTCGGCCTGGACGGTGCCAGCATGGGGCCTCTGCCGAACCTCGCCGTCGCCACACATCAGGCGGGGGGACAACTCGGCATGATCTGGACGGAATGCGAAACTAACCTCGGATCATTGCCGACCACCGGCGCGTTCTATGCCAAGCTGCCGGCCAAGCATACCGGTGGTTCGGGTGGTGAAGTTCGTTGTCTCGGGATCACTGAACCCAAATTGGCGGCCCGCTTGATCGAAAGTGCTCATCACAAACGCGTGGCTGATCTGTCGGTGGCTTTGGATGAGGAATATCCCATCACGTGGCCGGGATACACCCCCGGTGACGAAGCGACGCGTTATATCGGGAAGACGCTGAATGCGTTCAGCAAAGCCCGTGGACCCTACTTCGCCCGCACGCATATTTTTGACGGACAAGCAGGCACGCACGTCGTAGTACCGAGCTATTCGCTGCCGCCAGAAAAGTTCGACAACTCGCTGTATGCCCCTGAAATTCAAGCCTTCTTGAAGAAGTACGAAGCCCAATATGGTCCTCGTGGCAATAGCACGTTGACTGTCGACCAAGTTCCGTTGTCGCAGATGATGGGTGAGGCCCATGTGATCGATATCCGTTCGCTGATCGGCACGACCAATGAGAAGAACTGGCCGGCGTCTCCCATGGTCACGGTGGAATTGATTCAAAAGCACGAAGCCGCAGGGCACCCGTTGCAGGCGGGTGAGGTGGTCATTTTCCACAGCGGTTATTCCGACGCCCATTTCAAACCGCTGCCGGCTGGTCCCGAGCTGGATGAAATGTTTGCCGCGCCGTTGGCCGGCAAAGCGGAAGGCTGGCCGGGCGTCACTCCGGAAGTGGTGGCCTATCTGCAATC
Source organism: Planctomycetota bacterium (assembly GCA_040386595.1). Lineage (GTDB taxonomy): Bacteria > Planctomycetota > Planctomycetia > Planctomycetales > Planctomycetaceae > JAKFVC01. The sequence continues at coordinate 15,816 of JAZKFE010000383.1, forward strand.
GAAGGGAATCCGTTGCATCGGCACCGACAGCCCGACCTTGGGCGGAGTCAACCGCGAGAACTCGTTGGCCGTCAACTGGCTTGCTGCCGGTAAGGACACGCTGTTGGTTGAGTATCTCACCAACGTAAGCGCGATCCGCGACAAGAAGGCCTTTTTCATCTTCGCCCCGGTGAAGATTAAGGGCTCACGAGGCGGTTATGGACGTGCCCTAGCGTTGTATTAATCACGGTTGTTGTGGTGGGTGCGACGGCGTCACTCTTGGGATTTTTCTGATTGTGGCGTGACTAACATCTCCCCTCGCCCCAGTATTTCTGGGGAGAGGGGTTGGGGGTGAGGGGTTTTCCT
>JAZKFE010000384.1:0-6695 GCA_040386595.1 Planctomycetota bacterium
GAACCGCTTGGTCTAATGGGTATCGAAAGACTGGGCGGTTCGGCAGGAGCCTCACCCTCCCAGAATCCTTCACAGCGTTGGGAATTACGGGGCCAGGCGACGTTCGTGTTCCGCCAGTTTCATGTCGGCATCGGTCATTAGTCGAGCGAGTTCACGGAAGGTAATTTTGGGCTTCCAGCCCAGGATTCGTTCGGCCTTGGCGGCGTCGCCGATTAACAGATCGACTTCCGCAGGGCGGTAGTAAGCCGGGTCGATGGCCACGTAGTCCTGCCAGTTCAAATCCAAGTGTTGGAAGACCTCGTCGAGGAATTCACGGAACGAATGGGTTTCGTTGGTGGCGATGACAAAGTCTTCCGGCTTCTCTTGCTGCAGCATCAGCCACATGGCTTCGACATAGTCGCCGGCAAAGCCCCAGTCACGTCGCGCATCAATGTTACCCAGGTACAGCTTATCTACCAGCCCGAGTTTGATACGCGTCGCGGTGCGGGTGATTTTGCGTGTGACGAACGTCTCGCCGCGACGGGGTGATTCGTGATTGAACAAGATGCCGCTGCAGGCGAATAAATCGTACGCCTCGCGGTAGTTGATCGTCTGCCAGTGAGCATACAGTTTGGCGCAGGCGTAGGGGCTGCGGGGATGAAACGGGGTCGTTTCCGTCTGCGGGGTGGCTTGTACCAAGCCAAACATCTCACTGGAGGAGGCCTGGTAGAACTTAATCTTCCGGCCAATGCGTTGCTGGGCGTCACGCACGGCTTCGAGCAGTCGCAAGGCTCCCACGGCGACGACGTCTGCCGTGTAGAGGGGCATGTCAAACGAGACTTTGACGTGGCTTTGTGCGGCCAGATTGTAGAGTTCGTCGGGCTGAATCCGTTCGATCAGCTCACCCAGCCGGGTGGCGTCGGTCAGGTCGCCGTAATGCAATTGCAGGCGTTTGCCCGAGACGTGCGGATCTTGATACAGATGATCGATGCGTCCTGTGTTAAAGCTGCTGGCGCGGCGGACGATTCCATGAACGTGGTAGCCCTTCTGCAGCAGAAACTCGGTCAGATAAGAACCATCCTGCCCGGTAATTCCGGTGATGAGCGCTACAGGATGTCCTTCGGGAGTGGGCATGAGTTTGATTCTTTCCAGTCTCTGATCCTGACGGCAAGCTCCAGGGAGGACAACAATCCGCACTGCTTACCCCGGCCGGAGCCCCGTCATCCACCGTCAACCTTGATGGCTGGGAGTTGAGCTGTCAACTCTGGTCATGATCGTGGCCGCCGCGACGATTGACAATGATACCGCGTCGCGGCTTGGCGATCTCGTCAGATACAACGGGACCTGTGGATTGTGGGAACGGGTGACAATAAGGGGGATTTTCATCGCTGAGGAAAATTTTCAAGGATTTGCGGAATATGGCAATCACCGTGGTGTTTCCATTCCGCGCGGAAAGTGCGTCGCAGAAATTTCGAGGCACCTGCCGAATTTGTCAAATCGACTGTGGCGGAGATGGGGGTCGGGCGTCCAAATTTTAAAATTGGCCGCCCGACCCCAGATACAACCATCTCACTTTGTTGTGAATTGAGCGATCGATGAACCCATCGCCCGAAATGCCAACAAGCCGCCTGGAGCAATGCTCCAGGCGGCTTGTTGTTGAATCTACGGGTTTGATCTGGCCCGTAGAGGCGCGAACCGGAAGTCTTACTTCTTCAACTCTAATGGTTGAAACTCGGTATTGGGTGCCACAACTTCCACAAGCAAATCGGTCGTTTCCGCCTTGGAGTATTTCCTCGGCAGATCGTTCGGTCCGGCAGCCGGGCTGGCCTTCGAACCGATCACCGGATAATGCAGGACGAGTACTTTGTACTTGCCTTCGGGCGCTCCGTCGGCTTTCGAATATGTACCAATCTCGAATGTCCCATCCTCTTTGGCCGTCGCAGTCGGACGAACAGTATCAGGGATCTCAGGATCTTGAGGGACCAGCGAAATGACGGCTCCGGCTACCGGTTTGCCCCCAAATTTGACGATGCCCTTGGCAGGGTAGACCTGTTCCCAAGATTCCTTGGTTTTCCCGCAACCCGTCAGCAGCGCGCTGCACAGCACCAATGTCGTGATCAAGGGCTTTCGTAGTAATACGCTTGCATTCATTTCACTAAATCCTGTCAAACTCGACTCATTCGAAATTTCACATCTGTGTGAAGCGGGGCCATTCTTCCGAATTCGAGCCACGTGCGACTTTCACCCTGATGCTGGTTTGGACCTTTAATTCGAACTCGCTCACCCGTGCAGTGGTCAGACGGCACGGGCGAATGAGGTCTCAAGCACGGCACTGAAGACGTTGCTTCAGGTGATGGTGGCGATTGGCGATTCTTAGAACTCACCGACGACTTCGCCGCCGGCCGGTGTGCACAGAGCGATGAACGTATTGAAGTTGATGTTCTCGCTGATGAACCGTACGGCACCGTCACCCAGAGTGAAGTGAGATCCGCCAACATGGAACGAGTACGGTGAACTGGTTCCGTGCACGCCGAACACATATGGGGCAGTCGTATTCGGATACGATTGACTTCCAATGTCAATTCCGTTTGTCGCATTGATCGCTACCGGTCCCAGGAAATCGCTACCGTCAGCCCGCTGGCCGTAGATCATGATGTCGGTCGCGGGACGAGCCCAGCCGCCGGCATTCAAGCGGTTGGTCGGCAGTGACCCGAAGGCCTTACCTTTACGAAACACTGCGGGCCGACCAGCAGATTCCGCGATCGCCAGCGTATTCGACAAGCCGTCAGTCAAATCACGGAACTTCTTCCCTTGCTTCGTGGCGAGGCCAGTGGCAGTGTCAATTGTCGCATTCTTCGGGAACACACCAGCAACGTAGACCTGAGCGGTGTCGGCGGGGTCGGTGTATGTACCGGGTTGCGTGTTGCTGGTTACCGAGTTGGAGTACACCAGCGTCGAGATCCCATAGATCGGTGAATAGCTGGTGGCGGAGGCGACGTTTTGCGTCCAGCCGGAAGAGACGGGGCTCCCGTCCAGGATGCCTGCATTGATATCGGTCGGGCATTGGAACGCCGGCAGCTTCGTGCACGACAGTGTGAAATTGCTGGGAGTTCCAGTCGTGTTATCCCAGTTCACGTTTTGGTTGTATTGATTGTAGATCGGTGCTTGATCGAGGTACGGCAGCAGCGCGGTCAACACGGCCAAACGAGTCGAAGTGGTCGACACGGGGCGGATGCTGCTCGGGAGATAGCTGAACGTGCTCTCGAAGTTATGGAACGCCAAGCCAATCTGCTTGAGGTTGTTTTTGCACTGTGAGCGACGAGCGGCTTCGCGAGCTTGTTGCACGGCGGGGAGCAACAGAGCGATCAACACTGCGATGATCGCGATGACCACCAGCAATTCAATCAGCGTAAAGCCGTTGCGAGCTGCGGCGGATCGTGCTGAGCGAGATTCTGAATTTAGGTGTAACCGACGCATACCAAGACTCCTCATTAACAAATTGGAACACTAGGGGGATAAGTTGGACAATCTAAGCTCTAGGCACCCGTGCTGGCAGATGGTCAGTCCCAGCGAGTTGAACGTCGTCCGGCAGTGTTTCAGGCCCGATTTCTTCAACCGGAGGCCGAGATGGACCGCGAACTGCAGGTCCTGCTCAGCGAACTCTAGGCGTCATCAGCGAGGCTGATCACGCTGCTATGCGAACACGATTCTTCATAATCGTGATGGTCAAGAAGGCGGCCAATCGGATCGCCGACAGCACTCGATCGTCGCCTCAAGAAATCTTGAAGTCGCTGGCTGACCGTGTTAAGCGGTCTGTTTCAGGGACTTCAATTCGGTCTCTTCTCTGCGTGACTTACACACTCATTTGCGAAGTGGCAGCTTTACAGAAGCGTGGGTGCGGGCGATTCAGACTGACTGCAGAAACTCGGCCGAAAGCATCGACTGGAAGCCAGGCGACCGTGACGTCGCAGTTCCCTGCAGAAACGTCAGCGTTCGAACAACAAGTTTCGAGCGTGATTGGGATCGGCTCGTCCACGGCGGCTGGGACGAGTACCGGAGAGGCGATGTTGGCACCGGGGCGTGAGGTCTGCACTGTGTTGGTCACATGTGCTGGACGACTCGACCGTGGAGCGAACAAAGCAGCTTGAGGCCTGGTCGGCTCAACGCTGTTATCGAACTCAATCATTTCCAATCTTTCTTTCGATCTGCTGAGTATTTTTGCACCGTGGCCTGATCAATTCGTGTTGTCTGCAGGCCGCAGTGTTTCATCCACAAGATTCCGGGGACTTCGGAGCACAACTAAAGTCTCAAGGGCTGGAGAGGCCGAACTCCCAAAATTTTCTGGAGCTTGGCAATCTGGCGGGTCTCACGTCGGCAGAATTAAATATCACTAACTTGGTGCTGTATTATTATCGACTCGATGGTTGCCACCTGTCAAGTCAAATATCACACATTAAGCGACATTTTTTTATTGGCCAACAATTCGAGGAGTTTTTAGTTGGTGTAACATGTTGTATTATATTGAGTTGTGACGTTGTTGTGATATGTTTTAATGACTTGTTGTCAACAGACATTCGCACGATTGTCAGAATGGACAGGGTTTAGCCGGTCGTTAAAGTTAGCCAAGTCAATGCGGCACAAAGGGTCGCCAATACCGCAACGGGACGCGGCGTCAGCAAGGCGCTGATCACTTCGGGGCGGTCTTTGACGAGATCTTTTTTGACGGCCAGAGCGATTTCAGGGATGTCTTCGGCTTCAAAATCAAGCATGTTTCTATTCCTCAGGGCTGGTTGTGGGTCCGGAGCATCCACCTGGGCAGACGCAAGTACGGGGAAAGAAGCGTCGGTGGCGTCGACGTGAATCGAGCAGCCAGCGACGAGATTGCTGGTTAACGGCAGTTGGACTGCGGCGGACCGTTGAGCGAAATCAACGGCGAACAAGGCATCTCTCTGCGAGGTTACCGGAGTCAAAGCAACTGGAGTGCGTCAGGCTAACAACAACACGTTGACTGCATGACAGTCAACAGTTCACAGTTGTCACAACAACTTGCGGTTAGCAGGAACACGTTAGCACCCTGTGCGTTAGCAGCTTCAGATCCCACCCGCCACGGCACCATGCCCTGTCGTCGATGGCAATCATGTGACAGCCCTGATGACTGTCTGATTTATATATCACTGATATAGTGATGGATATATTATCGGCTAAGAGAGGGCAGTTGTCAATACAATTTGGCTTCTACCGCAATTTTTTATCAAGTTGGGTCCGCAGCTGCGTTTCGGCCGTGAATTTTCCGCAGTCAAGTCCTGACAGGGACGACAGAATCTAGCCTTGGGCGTCAGCCCACGGACCGCTTCTTGGTAAAGAACAAGCCCCGGAGGGGCGACACCCCTGTTAGTCTGTGATCGCGGAAGTGTCGCCCTTTCAGGGCTTTAGATCATTTTAAGACGGGGCCGTGGGCTTGCGCCCACGGCTAGGTTCTGTCGTCCCTGTCGGGACTTAGTTGCGACAACCACTCGGCAAATATGCTGCGCCTCTAGGCCCGTATGGCTCTTACAGATAAGGGGCGGCCAGGCGAGCAATGCCGTCCCGTAACCGGATCGCCAAGGGGCGCGAATCTAGTTCCTCCAACGTCACGCGATGTGAGACGCCGATTCGCTCGTCGATCACGTTGGTCAATGTGCTGGCCAGTGATCGGTCGTAGCATTCCAGGTTGAGTTCAAAATTCAGCCGGAGGCTTCGCGGGTCCCAGTTCGATGAACCTACCAAGGACACCAGATCGTCCACGACCACCAGCTTGGCGTGATCAAACGGCGGTGGCGAAATCCAGACGCGGCAACCTCGCTCGACGATCTGCCACAGGAGTGAGGTCGACGCCCACTGCACCAGGGCAATGTTGTTTTGTCCGGGGAGCACGATATCGACCGAAATGCCACGCAACGCCGCGACATTCAAGGCCGTGATCAAGGCGGTATCCGGCAGAAAATAGGGCGTGACGATTCGTATGGAAGTCTCCGCACAGGCGATGGCCCCGAGCAACGTGTGGCGAAAGCTTTCAAAGTTCTCGTCGGGACCGTCAGGAATGCCGCGGGCTAAAACGTTCCCCTGCGAGGCAATCAACGGGAACCAAGTCTCCCCTTCGAGAACCTCACTGGTGCAGAACGACCAGTCGTCTGCAAACACCTCTTGAATCTGTGAAACGATGGGGCCTTCCACTTGAAAGTGATGGTCACGAATGGGGTGTCGCGGGTGGTCTGCCAGGCGGTGCCCCGCACGAATATTAATACCCCCCGTAAAGCCAATTTTCCCGTCGATCACCAGAGATTTTCGATGGGTGCGGAGATTTGTGTATTGGAACTTCCAGGGGATAAATGGCGGCATGAACGTTGCGCAAGGAATGCCAGCATGACGCAAGCTGTGGACCATCGTCGGCCAACTGTAACGCGCCCCCATATCATCGATCAGGACCCGAACCGCGACCTTCCGGGCAACCGCTCGTTGTAAGGCCTCTAAAAACAACTTTCCGATGTGATCATTATCGAAAATGTAGGTTCCCAGGGAGATACTTGTTGTGGCCGCATCGATCGCGGCAATCATCGCCGGGAATGCTTGGTCCCCGTCATTCAGGACCGTGACGCGGTTGCCATCCAGCAGTGGTCGTTGGGTGATCTCGCTGACCAGCGTGACCAGCGACCGTAAGTGGGCACCTTGCGGGCCGA
>JAZKFE010000384.1:6705-14005 GCA_040386595.1 Planctomycetota bacterium
TCTCATCGAGCAATTGGCGGTGGCAAGTTTCCTGATGCACGGTCGGTTCGGGGTGCTGGTGGCAACTGCGTAACAGGCGGGCTCGTCGCTGAATCCGGTTAATCCCCAGCCACAGATAAAGCATGGCTCCAATAAGCGGCGTCAACCAGATTAGCCCGACCCACGCAATCGCCGCTCGTGTATCACGCTTGGTTAAGACCACATGGGCCGACGCCACCAGGGCCACCAGCACGTCCACAATCGCGGTGAGATGCAGCCAGTAGAGGGAAATAAGGTGCAGCAAAGAATCCAATCCTCTGTTTCAAAAACGTCGAACCATCGCGTGCTTGTCGCGTGTCCGAACGATGATAACCGAAGATCGTCCTGCAGGCTGTCACTTCGAATGTTGAATAGCACTGAAAATGGCAAACGCTGCGACCGCTCTCGAAGCGACACAGAAGAGAGTTTAAACCACGAATGACACCAATCACACGAATAAAGAACAGTCAAAAACAATGCTTGGAATCGACTCAGCTCTTGCGGCTTCTTCTTTTTCACAATCAATTGAGGACCGGAATCGGAATTGGCGGCATCTAGGCGTACAAACCGATTTCCTCGTAATTAATTCGTGTCATTAGTGTGATTCGTGGTTCAAATTTCCTGTTTTTTGAGGGGCGATGGTCGCCATCCGGCGGATAGCGTGTCGCGTCACTTAGCGTCGAGCAACTTGATTCGACTCAATTCTTTCATGTTTCGTGGGCAGGCACCAACCACGATCGTATTCTGCTTGGGATCAAGCTTGACCTCGCCAGAGTAACGGTCACCCAGGCCAAATTCACCACGGCGTTTCATCACCAGCAATTCGCGACGTTGTCCTTCGCGTTCGTACTCGTAGTCAGTCGTGCATTCCACCAGGAGCAAGTTTTCGAAAATGCCTTTCCCGCCCCCGTTGTCCGCAGTCTGCAACACGTGCAAGCCATTCTCGAGACGGCCGAGGTACCGATAGGAAAACCAACCGTCATTCGGGAATACTTGTTTCTTAAAGTCGATGAATACGTCGCGAGTTTCGCTGATACCGTAGCTCCCATGATACCGGTTGGAATTCAGGGACGTGTTGACATCAATGGCAACTGGACCAGGTACGCCATCAGAGAACCACGATGTCAGATCCCGAATGGCTCGAGGGTGAATGGGAACGCCGTGATAGGTGAAGTTCTTGTTGATTTCGGCCAACTGCTGCGGAAGAGTGAGCGGGTTCACCGTGTCCCGTTCGGGGACGACGACGTCTTTGCCAGGCGGTTGGGCGACGGCCTGCGAACTACAGCCGATGAGTATCAGTAAGGCGACAACGAATGGTTTCATAGAGCGTTCAATTAGCTTGTGGATGGCAGGTTCTATCGCACTGTTGTTTTGAGTGAGTCCAGCAGCGTTAGCCCCGGAGTTTTGAGTCGATAGATACGAATTCGACTACACACTTTGGTGCCAATAATTCTGCTTGACCCTGACCGTGGAAAACGGCTTACTTGGCTTTATCGCCTTGCTTGAGTACTTCCTCGGCATCTTTCGACATTTTTGTTTCTGGGTAGTCGCTGATAATTTTTTCGAGCTGCAGCTTGGCCTTCTTACTCACCGGACGCCCCGAGGCGACGACCTTGATCGTGCTATCGAGCGCCTTACGCAGAATCACTCCGGCTTTGACTTGAGACTCCTTCAGCAGTTCTTTCTTAATGTCGGCCAGTTCCTCCGGCAGTTCAAAACCGTTGTAGCGGTCAGAGATCAGCATACAGAGTTCATAGGCTTTCCAATGTTCACCGGCGTCCCGGGCTTGTTTTGTGGCATCAAACTGTGTGGTTAATTCCGCTTGCACAAAGTCCTGGATCTTTTTCGTGCCGTCCTGGATTTCCCGTTTTTGCGATGAGGCCAGTTTCTTCAACACCAGGCCGGCACTTTTGAAGTTGCCAAATTCGACCGCAAGCCAGGCGTCTTTCAATTCCGGAGGGATCTCCTTCGGATCGATTTTCCAGGCGGCACCTTCCAGGGCTTTTTTGATGGTCCCGTCGGGATCGCTCCAATTCGCCTGATGCAATTTGCCGTCATGCGTTATGTACGCATGCTGAGTGATGTTCTTGAGGCTAATATTCCCGACATCGTAGGCCTTCTCGATATTGCGATCGACGTCCGCCAGCATCGGCCAGGGGGAGTTGACGATGCGAGCATATTCACGAACGGCTGCCGGGGGATTCCCCGAATTGACCGCCATAAAGACAATCGGCTGGTCCTTGAATTCCGCCGCCTTGGCCAGCATGGTGGGCCATTTGGCGCGGCAGTTCGGGCAGGTTTCTTCGTAAAACCACAAGAAGACCCCTTTCCCCCGCAGTTGCTCCAATGAGATTGGAGGCGAGTTAATCCAAACTGCAGGATCACGCGGCAACGGAGGGGCCTCATCCGCAAGGGAGATCGCCGGCCAACAAATCGTAACGGCCAAGCAGCCCAGTACCAGCCACAACGGTTGAAAACGATATCGCATAAAGGGCTCACGGAAAGCGGTGATCAATGAGTGAACAGAGAGGGACCCATTATCTCCAATTTACGGGTGCCTGACTATGCCGTTCCGAGAATCTCGGACGAACTAGGGCATCACGGAAGCCTTCGCGGCGAGTCCGCGGACCACTTCCGGGATGTTCGAAGCTTGCCAGCCTTCCATCATTTTGCCGTCGCGGACTTGAACCCAGGTGATACCTCGAAAGGACACACTTTCTTGAGTCGCCCGAAATCCCAATCCGTTGCCGTGGTGTTCGGCCGTGGCACTCCAACGAGCGACAACTTGATCGCCTTGAGCGATCACGTCTTCGACGTCGATTCGGAGTTCGGGGAAGGCGGCGAGAAACGGGTGATACTGCCGCGTCAGGAATTCGTCCGGCCCCCGCATCGGCCCGTCATCGGTGTAGCAGATGCTGTCGCCGGTCATCAGTTCCTGAATTGTTTCGACTCGGCGTTGGTTCCAAACTTCCTCGAACCAACGCCGCACCACGGTGATGTTGTCGTGTGACATCGGAGTTTTCCCGGAAAGTTTTTTCGAGCCCGCGTACGTAGGTTATTTTCCGGTGATGTGCCGTTCGGAATGAGTTCCGATAGGGCACAATGTGAAGGCTTCTGGGAGGGTGAGGCTCCTGCCGAACCGCTAAGTCTGGCGGGGTCGGAAGACCAAGCGGTTCGGCAGGAGCCTCACCCTCCCAATGAAACGACTCGAATTAGAATGGGGGGCGATTGGCCTCCGCCACGCGGCTATTACTTGCGCAACCGGACGTTTTTGAACTCGGCCCACATCGGTTTCCCGGCGTGCAATTGCAGGGCCAACACTCCTTCTTGGAGTGCCAGTTCCGGGTGGTCGTCGGTGAAGTCCAGAATCAGAGTGTTATTGAGATAGTGCTGGATGTGGTGCCCCTTGGCGATGATCACCACGTCGTTCCAATCGTCCAGTTTGAACAGTTTTTCAAAACCCGCTTGATCAATCAAATCCGATTTTTGGACGTGCTTACCGTCCTTGTCCCACGTTGCTTGTTCTCCGACCAGACAAATACGGCCACGCTTGCCCCCTTCGTCATAGATGAAGCTGGAAGTATTGGGGAACTTCACTTCGTTGCGCAGTTCGTGCTGGTAGCCGCGAACGACCCAGTTGTTGCCGACCTTACCGTCCGTGATATGCCGTGAGCGATACTGAATTCCTGAGTTGTTTGTGGCGTTGCAGCGGAATGACAGCCGCAGTTCGAAATCGCCTGGAGTTCCATCCTTCCAGATGAGGAAAGTATTTCCCTTAGCGACGTTTTCGGCGGTGGTCTCACCATGGATGACCCCGTCCTTCACGCTCCACAGGCGAGGATCACCGTCCCAGCCGGTCAGGTCTTTCCCGTTGAACAAGGCCTGCATCCCGGGGGCTTCCGCCGGAGCAGTGACCGGTGCCTCAGCACCCATCGCACACGCCAGGACGAAAAGAGTCGTCAATCGAGCTAAGTTGCGGATCATGAATTCTTCTCCTGAGGATGTCGTCTCAAACCATGGATAGTCTAAGTGAGTCGACAGATGATCGAAAGTCTGTGACCACTTCCGTCCACAGATGGTGGCGGGGGACAGCGACTGGAGATCCGCGTAGCCGTAGCCTGACTCTCCGAGTCGGGTGCATTTCCGCGGAGGAAGACCCGACTCGGAGAGTCAGGCTATGGGAAGAAAAATTGGGTACCACTGGCGTTGCAGTAGTACCCAATAGACGACTGAATGTGGGTAGGACCTTCACAAGTTCTCTATGGCTTACTTGGCAGGTTTGGGCTCGGTGCTCACCAAATCAAAATTGACCGTGTTGGTGCCCGATTCTACATCAGCCACTAGTCCGGATTTCTCCGCGTTCCCGTAGCGTTCGGGAACTACTGAGACCGTACCAGCTGCTCCTTTTACGGAATCTTCTGGTAAGGCAAATGCGCCTGCGGCTCGCGCGGTGATGATCACCTTGTGCTTCGCAATTACCGCTCCATCGTTCGTCCCATAGGTTCCTAAGGAATAAGTGCCGTCTGGCCGAATGGTTCCTTCGGCGCTCGGAAAATTCCCCTCAGGGGTAAACAATAGGGAGCCAAATTTCAAAGGTTGACCATCTAAAGTTACCTTACCTTGAACCTTAGCCGTTTCGTGTTCACCTTTCTGGCCACAACCGGCAGTCAGGGAAATTATTGTCAATAAAAGGAGGCTTAACATTCCGCTGTGAGAAGGTAACTGACCTCGGAAAATCATACTAAACCATCCAAGCTAAAGCCTCACCGAACCAAGAGTAACGCAACTTTGGTTGTTGGAAGGCAAGTGAATCGAGATAGAAGGGGCAATAATCCGCTCCAATAGTTGTGGAAGCGGATTGTGGAAAAATTCCATTTAGAATTCGCCTACAACTTCACCACCAGCACGGGTTCCCAGCTGTTTGAGAGTTAGCATGCTGATATTTTCGCTGATAAAGCGAACGGCTCCGTCCGCTAACAGGAAATGCGCCCCGCCGACGTGAGCACTGGTGTAAGGTGTGGAGTTCTCTGGAAAACTCCCCGTAAAATTGATCGGGAAAGAGATGTTCTTGGAATCAATGATCAAGCGGCGAGTTTCACCTGGATAGTAGTAAGTGCCCCAAGTCCACGGCTGAATTCCGCCCCATCCCGATTTAACCCCCAGAGTCCATCCTCGAGAAGAGGATGACTCGCCAAGAAAAATCGTATTCGAAGTACCGTCCGTAATATCCGCCATTCGGATATTACTATGGGGGTAGATAGTGCCGGTATTGGCCCATTGGTGTGAGGCCGGATCGCTCGGGTTGGTGACATCTTCGATACGGCCAGAGCAGCCACGATAGTGCAATGCTCCGTGCCCGACTGTCCATGTGAAAGCGGTGATATCTGGGCTACCTGTCCCTAAGGGTGATGAGGGGCAAGCGAAAACCGGAATTGGTCCCCATAGTGTCGACGTCCCATTGTGTGGAGCGGTATCAAAACGCCAAGGCATCAAGGTTTGAATTGGATTCGCGGAAAGTGCCACCATCGCATTCCAACGAGTTGCTTGATCGAGTTGCGGGAAAATCTTCGGCGCCCATCCCATGTGATAGATCGTCGCGGTGTCGCTGCCATTGGGAAAGACGCTGTAAACCTCGTGGTAATTGTGGAATGCCAAGCCGAGTTGCTTCAGATTGTTTTTGCACTGTGACCGGCGAGCGGCCTCGCGGGCTTGCTGCACGGCGGGTAGCAGCAGGGCAATCAACACGGCAATGATGGCGATTACCACCAACAGCTCGATCAGGGTGAAGCCTGATTTTCGATTCGCGCGCATGGGACATCCTCCAAGAGAAGACAATCAAAACCAAAAAAGGATCTAAAACGCCAACTGGCGAAAGTATCGTTGGGATATTGTCGGCAAAAGAATTGTCTGCGAGCGCTGTCTTAAGTCTACCGTTGTCGAAAACGGGTAGTCAATTGCCGATGCGTTGAATTGTTTGTTTTGCGTGAAGAACTGCACGTATTCGTATGTTCACAACTGGCACGCTCCCCTGCATTTTGTCAGAGCGGTACAATTGGGATGAGAATCGCTCATAATGCTGAACAGTCAGGCCAGTTTGAGTGTGGGTAACATACAACTCCACAAGGGGTTGTGGTGAATTGTTTCTTCCGTTGTTCCAGAAGGTGGCGTGAATGAATCGCTCGATATTTCGTGGCTGCGGCTGGTGTGCGGCTCTGATTGGTGTACTTGTGGCATCTGTTTTCCAGCCGTCAGTCTGGGCTGCTGAGCCCGCTGCGGCGGAACCGGTGCGGTTGATTTTCGACACGGATATGGGAAATGACATCGATGATGCCTTGGCTCTGGGGGTGATTCACGCGCTGCAGAGCCGTGCCGAATGCCAGCTGCTGGCAGTGACTGTGAGTAAGGACAACGAATTTGCCGCCCCCTTCTGTGATCTCGTCAACACGTTTTATGGACGTGGCAAAATTCCCGTCGGCGTCGTCCGCGACGGGGCTACCCGCGAAGACAGCCGCTATATCCGCGAACCGGTGCAGGCGGAAGATGACGGCAAGCCACGGTATCCTCATGCCGTGCGCAGTGGCAAAGAAGTTCCCGAGGCGGTGGGTTTGCTACGGCGAGTATTAAACCAGCAGCCGGATGGCTCGGTCATACTGATCGTGGTGGGCTTCTCGACGAATGTCGCCCGGTTGCTGGACTCGCCCGCCGATCTGCAATCGCCATTAACGGGTCGCGAGCTGGTGACTCGCAAGGTCAAGTTGCTCTCTATGATGGCCGGCAATTTTGCTGAGACTGGCCGGACCAAGGAGTACAACGTCTTCATTGATGCGGCGTCCGCGAAGAAGGTGTTTTCGAGCTGGCCGACACCCCTGGTCACCAGCGGTTTTGAAGTGGGAAACGTCATTACCTACCCCGCAGTAAGCATTGAGAACGATTTTCGCTATGTGAAGCATCACCCCCTCAGCGAGGCCTATGCCCTGTATCAGAAAATGCCCTATGACCGGCAGACCTGGGATCTGACGAGCGTGCTGTATGCCGTGCGCCCCGAACGCGGCTACTTCGGGCTGTCGGCTCCGGGGACGATTTCTGTTGATGACCAGGAAGTGACACAGTTTTCCGCGGGGCCGACCGGGCAGCACCGCTATCTCACCGTCAACCCCGAACAAATCGCCCGTGTCCGCGAAGCCTTGGTCCAACTCGCCAGCCAGCCGCCGACGCGGTAGAGCCGAATCACAAGGTGACGAGCATTCTGGGCAGTGCCAGCAGCCCGGAGGGCTCGACGCCG